>JAFTIE010000246.1 GCA_017457065.1 Lentisphaeria bacterium | reverse complement strand
TCTGGAAGATCGTTTTTTCGGTCATGAAAAAGGAGCCTTTACCGGGGCAAATGAACAGCGGCCGGGACTTTTTGAGCAAGCTGATGGCGGTACTCTTTTTCTTGATGAGATCGGAGAATTGCCTTTGGAAGCCCAGGGAATCCTGCTGCGGGTTCTGGAAGGCGGCAGATTTACCCGTATGGGCGGCAAAGATGAGATCGAAGTGGATGTCCGTTTGCTCTGTGCCACAAACAGAGATCTTGCGGCGATGGTCCGGGACGGACAATTCCGGGAAGATCTTTTTCACCGGCTGAATGTTGTGCAGATCGTTGTCCCGCCCCTGCGGAAACATAAAGAGGATATCCGGGATATTGCCAATGGTTATTTTTTGAAACGCAAACAGCACCGTCTTGAACCGGAACAGATCGACGCCTTGCTGTCTTATGATTATCCCGGCAATGTGCGCGAGCTTATCAATTTGCTGGAACGCTCCTGCGTTCTCGGGATTACAGATTTCGCAGAAATGCTCCGAGATCATAAAGAAACGACCGCCAGTCTTACTGCAAAACAGGAGGAAGATGTTTCTGACGATTTGGACAGTGCCATCCGGACTCATGTCAGAAGAGTTTACGAAAAATACAACAACAATCTCTCCCGTGCCGCTATTGCCCTCAATGCTGCACGCAATACAGTCAAAAAATATTTGGATTGAAAGGAGTCAATATTATGAGAAACGAATACGAAAAAATCTATGCAAAATTGAAAGAGCAAGCACCGCATCGGAATTATGAATGGTTTCAGCCCTATGGCAAACCGGGAATGAAGAATGGGCTTATGGTCGTTGGAAGAGCCGTCAATGGTTGGAAGTCTTTTACTGTAAACGATGAATTTGACAAACTATACAGGGAAACTCCTGAACCATTGGAAGATGGCAATGAAGGAGATGTTGCCTCCTACTTTTCCGGGGGATACAATATTAACTCATCCGCATTTTGGCGAACCGTCCGCAATGTGGCCAAAGGTCTTTATCCGTGCAATGACAGTAATTTTGGAAAAAACATGGTATATTCCAATTTGTATAAAATTGCATTGCCCGGAGCAAATCCGAATTACGCCTTGCAAAGATTACAATTACCGGAGTGCATCAATATTTTGAAAAAAGAAATTCTGTATTGGGAACCATCCGCTGTGTTGTTTTTTACGGATTGGAATTGGGCTGAACCCTTTTTAACCTCTCCGGAACTGAATTTTGTTTCTGAAGAAAATTCTTTTGAAGAATTAAAGGCATGCGGCACATTACTGACGGAAAAATGCCGTGCAGCAGTTATTCCACACCCTCAAGGGAAAAAAGAACGTTTGCTTGCTGGGCAGGCAATTGCTTTCTTTCAGAATTTCGATAATCTATACAAAGAAATTACGGTGATTTCCGGAGGACTTGAACGGAAATGGCAATTCAATGACAGATCGGAAGAAATATATTTTGCAAAATCCCCTGTCTGGAATAATGATACTATTCCGTTACTGATTCAAACCGATTTGAATTTATTGTGTTTCAGAGTCGGGATTTGGAGTCGGGATAAAAAATTCATTCCGTTAAGTCAATATCTCTCTCAAAAATTGAATTTGGACTTCAAATGCAACTCTGCGTGGTGCGGCGGATATACAGAAATTAAGTTCTGTAATGCGAATGATCCTGATATCGGTCTTGCAAATTTGGTAAGAAATATATATAACGCATTTTAATAAACCTTATGTGAGGAAAACAAAGAATGAACGACAAACGTTTCAAGGAATTATTAGAAAAAGCCCTTGCAGGGAGCATTACGGAAGAAGAGGAAAAGGAACTGCTGCAGGATTATATCAAGCCTGAAACCGCAGAAGTTTTCCCCTTTATTCAGCTTGCCTGTGATCACAAATACACTCCGGCATACTATCATCTGGGAAATATGTATAAAAAAGGGATCGGTTGTGAAAAGTCTATATACCTGGCTTTCGTTCAATGGACGATTTCTGTTCAAAATGGCGGGAGAGGTTTCGCCGAAATCGGTGATTGTTACAGGCTCGGCGCAGGTTGCGTAGAACAAAATTTCAACGAGGCTATGAAATATTATCAGAAAGCTGTTGATAATGATGAACCCCGGTTCCGGGGAATTTCTCCGGATGAATGGCTCTCCATTCCGGATAATCTCGAAAATGATGAATTATATGAAGAATATTTCATAGACGAAGATCCCGACGATGATGAAGATGAGGACTGGGACGATGAAACCTCATTTGAATGCCGCTGTTGTCACTGCCGGATTCTCCGGGAAGATGTGGAAGATCCGGAATCTGACATTTGCGATGATTGCCGGTACAGCGGCAATGAACTGACAAGAGATTAAATTTCAAGCAATGTTTTTCAAATTTTGAGCAGAGGAACTCTTTAACGGAGTATTCTTCTGCTCATTTTTATTTTGGCACGGATTTTGCTTTAATAGCAGTATCAAAACAACGAAAGGATATTGTTATGAGCAAAAAAATTATTTTTAAAGGAAATCCATATGGTGTTTTTCAAGCATTTGAGCCGAACCTTGAACAACTGCTTACATTGGAGACCACACCTTATGATCCGGAGGATGATTGCACAGCTTATCAGCTCAACCTTGTTATGGAGCATTTCAGAAAGAAGAATATCCGTATGGGGCGTTTGACTGCAGAAAATTTATGCCAGAGGACATCTGAGTCTTATACAATAAAAGCTTTTAATATGGAAACTGCTCTGCCGGTTGAAATAGTCATTACAAAAAAGGAAATAGAAGAAATACTTGCCCCGTTTGAGGCAGAACAAAAAAGAATCCTCCATTTTCTTTCATCTGGAAATACACAAGGTATTCTGCCTGAATTTATCGAACAGAGAGCAAAAGAATTACCACTACAAAACCGAAAAGACTTGGAAAACCTGATCGCTCTTTGTCAGCCGGGAGCATTGATGTATTGGGATGAATATAAGAGCAATTCTCCCTGCCGCCTTGCTTTGGCAGCAGAAATCACCCAAATAACTCGTGGAGTATTACTTTACAAAGAACAGCAGGAACAGGCATTACAGATTTTGACCTCCTGTTCGGCGGAAGATGCCGCAATGTTCCGCAAGCACAATTCCGGAACCAAGCTCGACCGGGAAAGCCGGGAGTCTTTGATCAATCTGATTGCCGCAAAGCAGAATATTTCTGCAGAAGAAGCGGAGGAATTCTACAAGCGTTGGCATTATTACACCGCAAGCTCAATGAGCAAAAAAACTGCACAGCAAGCAGCGTTCAAGATTTATAAACAGGCTCTTGAGCAATGTAGAATATAAGAAAATAAATTGGAGTAAATAATGAGTCAAATCTTATTAAGAGTATTAGCGGTGGTGCTTTCTGAAGTTTCACCGGAACCTTTGATAGAAAAAAATGTATCGTTTGATAAACTCCCGGCTGAATGTGCGGCGGTTTACGATTCAGACATCCGTCAATTCCGGCAGGCTACAGTTACAGATGTGATTTCTGCCGACCTGGACGGCGATAAAGTCAATGAACTTTTGATTTTCAACGGCGAAAATGGCTCCGGCGGGAAAGTTTATGCTGTAATGCAGAAAACTAACGGCAAATACCGCAAAGCTGGCGAAGTTTTCGGACTTCTCTACAAATCGGGCAAGGGCTTGATCGTGGAATCTCCACGCGGCTGGGACAATGCCAACTGGAATTATTACGAACTTGTCAGCGGCAAACTTGTATGCAAACTGGAAATGAAAGTCAAATACAGTAAACCGATCCGGAAAAATCCGGTAAAAATCACTGTTGAAATGAAAAAATGAATATCATAAAATGGTTCTGATTTTCGCTTTGAAGGTCAAGCCGTCATCTCCAAACACGAGAAAGGGAAAGCTGCCAACCGACCGTTTACCCATCCAGACCGTCAATCGCCACAACACGCCCCACAAAATGCAAAAAAGGCGGCAGGACAACTCCTGCCGCCTGTCTATCCGGAAATTTATTTTCCAGACATCATTGCATTTATATCTGCTTGCGGATCGGTTATTCCTTTTATGTCAAAAGTTTTTACCAATACTGCCGCAACACCCGGAGACAAAAATGCCGGAAGTGTCGGACCAAGCCGGAGATTTTTGAATCCCAGATGCAGCAAGGCAAGCAATACCGCTACTGCTTTTTGTTCATACCACGCTATATCGAAGGAGATCGGAAGATCATTGATATCCTTTACTCCGAAAACTTCTTTAAGCTTCAAGGCAATCACTGCCAGCGAATAACAATCATTGCACTGTCCTGCATCCAGCACCCGGGGAATACCGCCGATATCACCGGTCACAAGTTTGTTGTACCGATACTTGGCGCATCCGGCAGTGAGTATGACCGTATCTTTCGGCAGATTTTCAGCGACTTCCGTATAATATGAGCGTTCTTTATGTCTGCCGTCACAACCGGCCATTACCACAAAACGTCTGATTGCGCCGGACTTGACTGCTTCCACCACTTTATCGGCAAGAGCAAAGACTTGAGCGTGGGCAAATCCACCGGTAAGCGTGCCGTCTTCCAATTTTTCCGGAGGCGGACACGTCTTTGCCAGTTCGATGACAGCCGAAAAATCTTTGGGTTTGCCATCTTTGCCTCCTGCAATATGCGGCACTCCCGGATAACCTGCCATGCCGGTTGTAAAAATCCGGTCTTTATAAGAATCCTGTACCGGTGTGATGCAGTTGGTGGTCATCAAAATCGGACCATTGAACGATGCGAACTCCTTATTCTGCAAATGCCAGGCATTTCCGTAATTACCATACAAGTGCGGATATTTTTTCAATTCCGGGTAGTAGTGTGCCGGGAGCATTTCACTGTGAGTGTAGATGTCGATTCCGGCATCCTTACTCTGTTCCAGAAGTTCTTTCATATCCAATAAATCGTGGCCGGAAATCAGAATACCGGGACGATTGCCAACTCCGGTTTTTACGGTGGTGATTTCCGGATTCCCAAAGTTTTCCGTATTGGCACTGTCAAGAAGAGCCATGGTTTTGACAGCGACTGCTCCGGCTTCCAGAACCAGGGCAGTTAAGTTGTCGGCATTTTCTTCCGTTACCGTTGCCTTGAGTGCTTTGAAAAAGAATCCATAAATGCTTTCCTCTTCTTTTCCCAACACAGCCGCGTGTTCAGCGTACGCTGCGATACCTTTCAGCCCATAAGTGAGCAACTCCCGCAAAGAGCGGATATCTTCATTTTCGCAAGCCATAACTCCGGAAGGGAAAGCGATATCTGCATCGCCAGTCAAAATGATTGCTCTGTCCAGCTGTTTTTTCAATGCGTCATTGTCAAAATTTGCATTGGTGATAGTCATAAAAAGCGATTGGATAACAAAGCGTCCCAATTTTTTATCGGGTTTCCGTGAAAGAGCAATGAGTTTAAGCTGACGGATGATTTCATCCATCAAATGTGCAGTTTCTGCTTTTTTACCACACATTCCTGCAAACGTACATCCGGTGTTTCTGCAGGCTTCCTGACATTGAAAACAGAACATTTTTTCTTCCATTTCATACCTCCTGGTTGAACATTTACGGTTATTTTACCTTAAAGAGAGTATCCCATGTATTAAACAAAATAGTGCTTTCGGAACATAAATCAAATGCATTGCCACTCATTCCGTACTGTTTTATCAACAAGCGCAGGGAACCGGCAAGTATACGAAAAACAATTTCCGGAGCGATGTCACTTCTGATGACTGGGGATCAACGATATCCCGGAAGCCAAAGAGGCGGGTCACTGCTTCAGTCAATGATCGATCCTGTTGCATGTTGTATTTTCACAAAAAAGTGATAATTTTTAACAAAGACATGTTGAAAATACCCATATCGCGTGCTATATTATGGAAGAACCTCCTTTAAGAGGGCACTCTATTTTTAATTTAAGGACTTATGAAATGCACGAGCGCCGGGATGCCATACTGAAATATATTGAGGCAAATGGAGAAGTTTCCATTGCCGCATTGGCAGAACGTTTCAGCAAATGGTCTGAAATGACGATCCGCCGTGATTTGGCTTACCTTGAAAAAGAGCGCTCCATCATTCTGACCCGTGGCGGTGCCCGCTCCGGGCGCAGAGGATTCGGACTCAGCGAAGACTACTACAGTGAGCGTGAACAGCGCAACCCCGAGGCGAAAATGACCGTTGCCGCCAAAGCTGTTTCACTCATGGAGCCGGGGAAGGCAGTCTACATCGACTCAGGAAGCTCCGCCATGGCACTTGCACGGGTGATCCCGGATCAGCATTGTGTCATCATCACCAGCGCACCCAACATCGCCCTTGAGATCCTCAGCACCAAAACACTGCCCCAGGTGGTTATGCTGGGGGGGACTCTGGCACGGCGCAGTCTGGCGATCACGCCTTATAATCTTGACAGTCAGCTTTCCCAGTTCAATATCGACATCGCCTTTCTGGGGGTCTCCGGATTCGATCTTCACGCCGGGTGTACCGTGGGAAATCAGTACGACTGTCTGCTGAAACAGCATTTGATCCGTCAGGCACGGCGGAGCGCCGTTCTCCTTGACAGTTCAAAACTGGCTGTGGCGATGCCCTTTACCTATGCGAAGATCGGCGAAATCGACACTGTCGTTTCCGACGGCATGATCCCTGAAGAAACGGCACAGGAAATAAGAAAACAAACCACATTATTATAAAAAACAACATAAAGGAAAAGAGAGATGGCAAATTTCATTCTCATGCCCCAGATGGGCGTTTCAGACGAAAGTGCAGTCCTTGCACAGTGGCTGGTCAAAGAAGGTGACAAGATCGAACTGGAACAGCCTTTGTTTTCCATGGAAACAGGTAAATCCTCTTTTGAAGAGCTTGCCAAGTACGCCGGTACTTTGCTGAAGATCGTCAGATCTGAAGGCGAAGAGGTCAAGGTGGGCGAAGTGGTCGCTGTTGTGGGCGAACCCGGCGAAAAGTATGAACTCCCCGGCGCCGCCGCTCCTGCTGCCGAAGCCGCCCCCGCCGCTGCTGCACCTGCTGCTGCACCTGCTGCTGCACCTGCCGCCGCCGCTCCCGCTGTCACCAGCGGCAACGCCAATTTCATCCTCATGCCCCAGATGGGCGTCTCTGACGAAAGTGCCGTCCTTGCTCAGTGGCTGGTGAAAGAAGGTGACAAGATCGAACTGGAACAGCCCCTCTTCTCTCTTGAAACCGGTAAATCCTCTTATGAAGAACTTGCCAAATACGCCGGTACTTTGCTGAAGATCGTCGTCCCCGCAGGGGAAGAGGTCAAAGTGGGCGAAGTGGTCGCCGTTGTGGGTGAACCCGGTGCTCAGTTCGTGCTCCCCGGTGCCGCCGCTCCTGCTGCCGAAGCCGCTCCCGCTGCAGCCCCTGCCGCTGCTCCTGCTGCCGCTCCCGTTGCCGCCGCCCCCGCCGCAAAGAGCGCTGACGGATTCGTTGCCGCTTCTCCCCGTGCCAAACACCTTGCCGCCGAACTGGGCATCGACTACCGTCTTGCCACACCCACCGGCGCCGAAGGCCGTATCACCGAGAAGGATGTGAAGGCTCTTGCCGCCTCAGGCGCTGCCGCCGCTCCTGCCGCCGATGCCGCCTACGAAGATACTCCCATCACCCGTATCCGCAAGGTCATCGCCGAAAACATGCACAGCTCCCTTGCCAATATGGCTCAGCTCACCTTGAACCGCACTTTCGATGCCACAGCTCTTCTTGAAATGCGCAAGGCTATGAAGAACGCCGAAGGCTTCGGTCTGGAAAAGGTCACCATCAACGATCTGGTCCTCTTTGCTGTCGCCAAGACTCTTCTTGAGTTCCCTGACATCAACGCCAACTTTATCGGCGATAAGATGCGCCGCTTCAAACACGCCCAGCTGGGTGTTGCCATCGACACTCCCAAAGGTCTGCTGGTGCCTGTGATCCGTGACGCCGACACTCTCTCTGTCAGGGCGATCTCTGAAGCCGTCAAATCTTACGCCGCCGCCGCCAAAGAGGGAACACTTGCTCCCGACACCATGCAGGGCGGCAGCTTCACCGTCACCAATCTGGGCAATCTGGGCATTGAGAGCTTCACGCCCATCATCAATCCTCCCCAGACCGCCATTCTCGGCGTCTGCGGAACCTCCCTGCGTCCCCGCATGAAAGCTGACGGCAGCGTGGAGTTCTATCAGGCAATGGGACTTTCTCTTACCTTCGATCACCGGGTGGTCGACGGCGCTCCCGCCGCCAAATTCCTCCAGGCTCTTTCCGAAAAACTTGAGAAGATCAATCTGCTCTTTGCTCTGTAATTTACCATAAGGAACTTGAAAAATGGCTTACGATTTGCTTATTATCGGCGGCGGTCCCGCCGGATACCGTGCCGCTGAGCGTGCCGGACACAAAGGTATGAGCGTGGTTCTCTTTGAAGCCCGTTCACTGGGCGGCGTCTGTCTCAATGAAGGCTGTATGCCCACCAAAACTCTCCTTTACTCCGCCAAGATCTACGACTACGCCAAGGGCGGCGGAGAAAAGTACGGCGTTACCGCCACCGGTGCCGCCATCGACCACGCCAAAGTCATCGCCCGCAAAGACAAAGTGGTGAAGACCCTTGTTTCCGGTGTTGCCATGCAGATGAAGGGCGCCAAAGTCACCGTTGTTGCTGCTCCCGCCAAGGTGGCAGGCAAGAACGCCGAAGGGTTCGTCGTCACTGCTGACGGCAAGGAATATGTGGGCAAAAAGCTCATCATCGCTTCCGGTTCTGTAGCAGCTGTTCCCCCCATCCCCGGTCTGAAAGAGTCCGTGGCAGCCGGGATCTCTCTGACCAACCGCGAGATCCTTGACCTCAAGGAAGTTCCCAAAAAGCTCATCGTTCTGGGCGGCGGTGTCATCGGTCTTGAAATGGCATCCTATTTCAACTCCATCGGCAGCGAAGTCACTGTGGTGGAAATGATGGACCGCATCGGCGGTCCCACCGATCCCGAAATTTCCGAGTGTCTCAAGGGACTTTATGAAAAGAAGGGCGTGAAATTCATGCTCAAAACCAAGGCTGTGGCTGTCAACGGCGGCAAGCTTTCTGTGGAAAACAGTGACGGCAAAGCCGAAATCGAAGCCGATAAGATCCTGGTCGCCGTGGGACGCCGTCCCAACACCGCCGACATGGGCTACGAGAACATCGGACTCTACATGGAGCGGGGCGCCATCAAAACCGACGACGAAATGAAAACCAACGTATCTGGCGTTTTCGCTGTGGGCGACGTCAACGGCAAATCCATGCTGGCTCACACCGCTTACCGTGAAGCCGAAGTCGCCGTCAACATCATCGCCGGTGAAAAGGACCGCATGGAGTACAACGCCATCCCCGCTGTGATCTACACCAATCCTGAAGTTTCCAGCGTGGGCGAAACTGAAGAGAGTGCCAAGGCAAAAGGTCTCAAATACAAAGTGGTGAAACTGCCTTTGCAGTTCGCCGGAAGATACATCGCCGAAAACGAAGGCGGCAACGGATTTTTGAAGATGATCTTTGATCCCGACAAAGTGCTCATCGGCGCCGCCGTCATCGGCAATCCCAGCTCCGAAATGATCTTCGGCATGGCTATCGCCATTACCCGCAAACTCAACTGCAACGACATGGCAAAGGTGGTCTTCCCCCATCCCACTGTGGGCGAGATCTTCCGTGAAGCCCTCATCATGCAGATCTGAAACGACAAAACAAACAAGTCACAGACTTTAATAAACATAAGGAAAAAAGAAAATGCCTAAAAGTCAGTACATCGACCCCAAGAAGGTCAGAGCCGCCGGTGAAGTGATCCTCGGCAAGATCGAGATGAACAAGTACAAAAAGAGCTTTGCTGAAGAGAAGAAACTTTACAGCAAGGAAGATATGCTGGGCATCTACAACGACATGGAGTACATCCGTGAGTTTGAGACCATGCTCTTCCAGGTCCGTACCCAGAAGCACTACAACGGTGTTGACTACCTCTACACCGGTCCTGCCCACCTTTACGTCGGTCAGGAAGCCGAAGCCGTCGGTATGGCGTGGAATCTTACCAAAGACGATGTGATCTTCGGCAGCCACCGCAGCCACGGCGAAGTTCTTGCCAAAGGTTTCAACGCCATCCGCAATCTGCCTGAGAAAGAACTCATGGAGATCATGAAGAGCTTCCTTGACGGCGATCTTCTCAAAGTCGTGGAAAAAGAGAACAAATCCGGCAACGTCCGCGAC
This sequence comes from Lentisphaeria bacterium, assembly GCA_017457065.1. Lineage (GTDB taxonomy): Bacteria > Verrucomicrobiota > Lentisphaeria > Victivallales > Victivallaceae > UBA1784. The sequence continues at coordinate 12,004 of JAFTIE010000246.1, read as the reverse complement.
CTTGCTCTGGACTTCCTGCTCTACGGATTTATGGCTGAGCTTTTCGGCCGTGCCAACGGATTCACCCGCGGTCTGGGTAACTCCATGCACGTCTTCTTCCTGCCCTTCGGCATCTATCCCAACAACGCTATCGTCGGTGGTTCCGCCGGTATCTCCGTCGGTGCCGCCCTCTACAAGAAGGTCAACCGCAAGCCCGGTATGGTGGTCTGCAACGTGGGTGACGGCTCCATGGGACGCGGCCCTGTGTGGGAAGCTCTCAACTTTGCCTCCATGGACCAGTACTTCAAACTCTGGGACAAGGATTTCCAGGGCGGTCTGCCTTTGATCTTCCACTGCATCAACAATGGTTACGGCATGGGCGGTCAGACCCGCGGCGAAACCATGGCTTATGACATCGCCGCCCGTATCGGTGCCGGTGTCCGTCCCGACAATCTCCACGCCGAGCGTGTCGATGGTTACAATCCCTTTGCCGTCATCGACGCCTTCAAGCGCAAACGTGAGATCATCGAAAAGCGTCAGGGACCCGTTCTCCTTGAAACTGTCACCTACCGTTATGTGGGTCACAGCGCCACTGACAGCTCCAGCTACCGTACTCAGGAAGAGATCGAAGCCTGGCGCGCAGTTGACTCCATCCAGGCTTTCCGTGACAAGCTGGTCAAGAACAAAGTGGAGTCCGACAGCAAGTTTGATGAATTCAACGAATCCATCAAAGAGCGCATCACCCGCATCATGAAGCTTGCCATCGACGAAAAGATCTCTCCCCGCATCGATCCTGCCAACGAGCCCGATGCCATGCGCAAATACATGCTTTCCAACGAGCATGTTGAGAAGTTCGATGACCGCAAGCCCGATGTCTCCATGAAGCTGGAAGACAACCCCAATCTCCAGAAGATCAAAACCAAGAAGCGTTTCGCCTTTGACGAAGGTGGCAAGCCCGTCAGCAAGCTCATGGCTTTCAACACCCGTGACGCTCTCTTTGAAGCTATCATCAACAAATTCTACACCGATCCCACCCTCATCGCTTTCGGTGAAGACAACCGCGACTGGGGCGGCGCCTACGGTGTTTACCGCGGTTTGACTGAAGCGATCCCCTACCATCGTTTCTTCAATGCTCCCATCTCCGAGAGCGCCATTGTCGCCTGTGCCTGCGGTTACGCTCTCTGCGGCGGACGTGCCATTCCCGAACTCATGTACTGCGACTTCCTCGGATGCGCCGGTGACGAAGTTTTCAACCAGCTTTCCAAGTGGCAGGCCATGTCCGCAGGCGTCTTGAAGATGCCCGTGGTGCTCCGCGTTTCCGTCGGTGCCAAATACGGCGCCCAGCACGCTCAGGACTGGACCAGTCTCTGTACCCACATCCCCGGTCTCAAGGTCTGTTTCCCCGCTACTCCCTACGATGCCAAGGGGCTTATGAACGCTGCTCTGAGCGGCACCGACCCCGTCATCTTCTTTGAGAGCCAGAAACTCTACGACACCGGTGAAATGTTCCACGAAGGCGGCGTCCCCGAAGGCTACTATGAAGTCGCTCTGGGCGAACCCGATGTCAAACGCACCGGCGCCGATCTCACCATCGTTTCCATCGGTGCCACACTCTATCCCGCCATGGATGCTGCCAAACAGCTTTCCGAGAAATACGGTATCGAGTGCGAAGTCATCGACGCCCGTACTCTGGTCCCCTTCAACTACGAAGTGGTGGTCGAGTCCGTGAAGAAGACCGGAAAGGTCCTGCTGGTTTCCGACGCTTGCGAACGCAGCAGCTTCCTCAGCGATCTTTCTGCCAACATCACCCGCCTTGCCTTTGATTATCTGGACGCTCCCCCGGTGGTGGTCGGTGCTCCCAACAGCATCTCTCCCTGCCCCGAACTGGAACAGTTCTACTATCCTCAGGCTTCCTGGATCCTGGACGCTGTCCATCAGGCGATCCAGCCCCTGGCGGACTACACCCCTGCCATGAACTTTACCAGAATGGAAAAGATCCGTCTGGCAAAACAGGGTATCTGATCTGTGGGAGTTTCTTACAGATAAGAGAAAGCCGGGAAGGGTGCAATATGCCCTTTCCGGTTTTTGTGCGTAATACGAAATCCAATTTTTACACAGGAAAAAACATATTATGAAAACCACTGCTGTCCGTCTTTACGGCAAAGAAGATTTGCGTCTTGAGACCTTTGAACTTCCTGCTATCAAGGAAGATGAGATCCTCGCCCGGATCGTTTCCGACAGTATCTGCATGTCCAGCTTCAAGGCTGCCGAACAGGGCGCCGCCCACAAGCGTGTGCCTGATAATGTCGCCGAAAATCCCATCATCATCGGTCATGAATTCTGCGGCGAACTGGTCGAAGTCGGCGCCAAATGGCAGAGCCAGTTCAAAGTGGGCGACAAATTCGCCATCCAGCCCGCCATCAACTACAAGGGCTCCCTTGCCGCTCCCGGCTACTCCTACTGCCACATCGGCGGTGATGCCACCTACGTCATCATCCCTCACGAAGTCATGGAAACCGGCAATCTGCTTCCCTATGCCGGTGAAGCCTTCTTCTACGGCTCTGTGGCTGAACCCATGTCCTGCATCGTGGGCGCTTTCCACGCCAACTACCACACCACCAACGGCAGCTACACTCACCGCATGGGCATTGTGGAAGGCGGCAAAATGGCGATCCTCGCCGGTGTCGGTCCCATGGGACTGGGTGCCATCGACTACGCCATCCACGGTCCCCGCCGTCCCGGACTGCTGGTGGTCACTGATATCGACGATGCCCGTCTGGCGCGCGCTCAGAAGCTCTACACAGTGGAAGATGCTGCTGCTCACGGCGTGAAGCTGGTTTTCCTCAACACCGGTTCCGGGGATGCTGTTGAAAACTTGCGTGCCCTCACCGACGGAACCGGTTACGACGATGTTTTCTGCATGGCTCCTGTGAAGCCCGTTGTGGAGCAGGGCGACCAGATCCTCGGCCGTGACGGATGCCTCAACTTCTTTGCCGGTCCCATCGACCCCAAATTCAGCGCCATGTTCAACTTCTACAATGTCCACTACGGTTCCACTCACATCGTGGGTACCTCCGGCGGCAACACCGATGACATGCGCGAATCCCTCAAACTCATGGAGCAGGGCAAGATCAACCCCGCCGCCATGATCACCCATGTGGGCGGCATTGACGCTGTGATCCCCACCACCTTGAATCTGCCCAAGATCCCCGGCGGCAAGAAGCTCATCTACACCGGCATCAACATGGAACTCACCGCTATCGCTGATTTCCGTGCCAAAGCTGCTGACTCTGAACTTTTCGCCAAGCTGGCTGACATCACCGAAGCCCACAACGGTCTCTGGTGCGCCGAAGCTGAAAAGGCTCTTCTTGCCCATTTCGGTCAGAACTGAAAAGTACAGGAAAACGATACCATGGATCTGCAAATCATCACTGAGCTGTCAAAGCTCTACGGTGGTGAGGAATATGTCCTTCCGGGAGGTGGAAACACCTCCTGTAAGGATGAAAATTTCCTCTACATCAAACCCAGCGGCATCTCTCTTGCCGATATGCGGCCTGAACTCTTTGTCAAGCTGGACCGCTCCATCGTGCGCCAGAGCTTCGGACTTGAATCCATCGCCGACACCGACACCAGAGAACAGCGCTTTGCCGCCCTTCTGACCTATTCCGCTCTGGCTCCTGCGGGGGCGCGTCCCTCTATAGAGTCTCTCTTCCACGAGCTGCTCCCCTACAAGTTTGTGGTCCACACCCATCCCACACTGGTCAACGCCATGACTTGCGCCAGAGAAGGTGCCGCCGCCTGTGCCAAGCTCTTCCCCGATGCTGTCTGGCTGGGCTACCACAGCGCAGGATTTTCCCTTGCCCTTGAATTCCGGAAGGCTGTTGAAGCCCGCAGCAAAGCTCCTCAGGTCGCCTTCCTGGGCAACCACGGTGTCTTTGTCGCTGCCGACACCGCCGAAGAGATCAAGGCGCTCTACGAAGACATCATGTCCAAGCTCTCAGGCTTCATCGCCGCCAAAGGGATCGCTCTTGAAGAGGAGATCCCCCCCTGCGACATGGATACTGTCTTTGAATACGCTCCCACTCTGCGGGGACTTCTGGGCAAAGCCGCCACCGTCACTGCCGGGGGCGCCTTCAAGGTCCCCGAAGGCGGTCTGACTCCTCATCATGTGCTCTTTTCCGGCACATACGCCATGGTCTCCGATGCCCCTGATGCCGCCGCCATTGAAGCCTACAAGGCTGCCAACAGCGGACTTTTGCCTCAGGTGATCGAGATCCCCGGCAAGGCTGTTTTCGGCGTCGGTATCGACAAGAAAACTGCTGACCGTGCCTTGAAGTTTGCCGTTAACGGTTTTGAGATCGTCCGGCTTTCTGCTGCTTTTGGCGGACCCCGCTTCTTCAACGATGAAGAGCGCATCTATCTTGAAAAGATGTGTCCCATCCCTCCCGGTCCCGGCAAAGCCCTCAGGGGCAAAGTCGCCGTGGTCACCGGCGGCGCTCAGGGATTCGGACTGGGCATCGCCCGGTACCTCGCCGCTCAGGGCGCCGACGTGGTCATCGCAGATATGAACGTGGAGGGTGCCAAAGCCGCCGCCGCAACTCTGGGACCCACCTGCTCCGGTATGGCGGTCAACGTTTCTGATGAGGAATCTGTGGCAGCTCTCACCCGTGAGATCGTCAAGGTCTACGGCGGCGCCGATATCCTTGTCGCCAACGCAGGCGTTGTCCGTGCCGGTTCCGTCAAGAGTTTCGAGATGAAGGACTGGAAGTTCGTCACCGATGTGAACTATATCGGCTATTTCCTCTGCTGCAAACACTTTGCCGCACTCATGGCACGGCAGAATGCCGCTTCCGGACTTTGGACCGACATCGTTCAGGTCAACTCCAAGAGCGGTCTGGTGGGCTCAAAGAACAACGGCGCCTACGCCGGAAGCAAGTTCGGCTCCATCGGACTTACCCAGAGCTTCGCCCTTGAACTGGTCGCCGACCATGTCAAGGTCAACTCCATCTGCCCCGGAAACTTCTTTGACGGTCCCCTGTGGAGCGATCCTGTCAAAGGACTTTTCGTCCAGTATCTCAACTCCGGAAAAGTCCCCGGAGCCCAGAGCACCGCAGATGTGAAAAAACATTACGAAAGTCTGATCCCCATGCACCGTGGATGTACCCCCGAAGATGTGGCTAAAGCCATCTGCTACGTCGTCGAACAACAGTACGAAACCGGTCAGGCTGTCCCCGTCACCGGCGGTCAGGTCATGCTTTCATAAAAAATAAGGGTTGGTTGGCAGGGGGGAGAAGGAAAAACCTTTTGAGGAAAGGTTCTTTCCTTCTCCCCCCTGCACCCCCCTTCTTGTCCTCCGTAGCCTTGGCGAAGGAGGATTTCCAAACCTTTTTGAGTTGCGTTTTTTGTTTTTGACTCCGGTCAAAAACAAAAAACGGAGCTTAAAAGTTTTTGAGAATTTACGATTTTTTAATTTTTTAATTTTACAGTGAGGTTTGATTATGGCACTTTGGGGTGGCAGATTCAGCGGGGAAACCCGCAGCGAAGTAACGAAATTTTCAGAGTCTATCTCTTTCGATCAGCGGCTTTACAAGCACGACATCATGGGCAGCATCGCTCATGTGACCATGCTTGCCAAACAGGGGATCATTCCCGAAACTTCCGCCGAAGCCATCAGAAAGGAACTGACCAATATCCTCGGGCGTATCGAATCCGGGGATTTTAAATACGATATCGCCCTTGAAGATATCCACATGCACATCGAAAGTGCCCTTATCGGCGTTCTGGGCGATGAAGGCGCCCGGGTACACTCCGGCAGAAGCCGCAACGATCAGGTGGCGCTGGATGTGCGCCTTTATCTGCGGGATACGGCGGAGCAGCTCATTGAACGCATCCGTGATCTGCAGCGGGCTCTGGTCCAGAAGGCTTCTGAACATCCGGAGCAGATCATGCCCGGATTCACCCATCTTCAGCATGCCCAGGTGGTGCTTTTTGCCCATCATCTGCTGGCTTATGTGGAAATGTTCGACCGTGACGCCGCCCGTCTGGCGGATTGCCGCAAGCGCTTCAATGTTTCCCCGCTGGGCTCCGGCGCTATTGCCGGTTCCACCCTTCCCCTCAACCGGGAACTTGTGGCGGAACTCCTGAACTTTGACGGTGTCACCCGCAACAGTATGGATGCTGTCGCCGACCGGGATTTCATGATCGAATTCCTCTCCGCCCTTTCCATTTTCGGCGTCCACTGCTCCCGTCTCTCTGAGGATCTCATCCTCTGGTGCGGACAGGAATTTGACTTCATCGAGCTTGACGATGCCTTCTGCACCGGTTCAAGTCTCATGCCCCAGAAGAAGAATCCCGATGTCTGCGAGCTGACCCGGGGCAAGACTGCCCGCTTCACCGCTGCCCTCAACGCTCTGCTCACTATGTGCAAAGGTCTGCCCCTTACCTACAACCGGGATCTCCAGGAGGATAAGGTGGCTCTCTTTGATGCCATTGATACCGCTTTCCAGATCCTCGCGGTCTATCCCCCCATGGTCGCAACCATGGTGCTCAAAGGGGAGAAGATGGAAAAGGCTGCCTCCGATCCCGCTCTCATGGCGACCGACCTTGCCGAAGCTCTGGTGGGGTTGGGAGTGCCTTTCCGCACTGCCCACCACCGGGTAGGCTCTTTTGTCAAGTATTGCAAAGAAAATGGCAAGCAGCTTGATGAGGTCACTCTTGAGGAAATGCGCATCACCATTCCTGAAGCTGCTGCTGAGTTCCCGGAGATGTTCGATCCCCGTGCCAGCGTCGCCAAACGCAACCTCACCGGCGGCACCGGATTTGAAGCCGTCGCCGCCCAGCTCCGCTTCTGGCAGGAGCGTCTCGCATAAAAGGGGGGCTTTGATCACCCGCAGCCAAGCCGGAGTTGTCTGACCTGTCGGACAGCTCCGATCTGATCGGAGCTCCCCTTTCGCCGGTCAAGGTCCCTTGCAAATTATTTGTCAAGATCCACCAGCACCACACCAGCGCCGTTCATGGTCACTTTTTTATCCACGGGCGAAAGCACACGGAACTTCACCAGGTGGAAGACCTTGTCCCCCACAGCGGTACGGGTGCGGGTGGTGTCGAAGCTGACCAGATCGTAGTACTTGCCGCTGTCGTTGCTGAAAAATCTGCCCTTTGTGCCGTTGGGCAGGTGGATGATATCTTTTTCTTCAAAGTAGGAGTAGATGTAATACCCTTTGTGGACTTTGTGGATATATGCCGCCGCAGTTCCCGGATTGTCCCAGGCGTGGACCGTATCAGAGTCGGTGACGATGATCCCGTCGTAAGGGGTGACGATCTTATAATATTTGCGCTGTTCATAAAGGAGCGCCAGCTCTTTTTTCAGCCCGGCGATCTTTGTTTCAAGGAGCGCCACATTTTCTTCCGCCTGTTTGATGTGGAGTTTCCGCAATCCCTGATCGACCCGTTTCCGGTCGCTGACGGCGATCTCCCAGGCGGCGTGAGCATCTTCGTAAGCCTGTTTTCTGGCGCGCATATCCAGTTCGGAAACGCTTTTGCTGGCGTAAAGCTGCTTGTAGGCGTTCCACTCTTTCAATGTGCGCTCCATCAGCTCTTTGGCACGGTATGTTTTCCACGAGATGTTCCTGTAATCTGAAGGCAGCGGATCAAGGCGGGTCAACTCCAGTTTGGTACGCTGCAGTGCCAGTTCTTTTTCCAGATTTGCAAGGCTGTTTTCTGTGGCAACGATCTTCTGCCGCAGATCGAAGTCGTCGTATTCAAGGATGCAATCACCCTTTTTGACTTTGGTATCTGAATAAAAGTGGACCTTGGAAACGTAGGCTCCGTATTTGTTTTTCAGCGATGTGCAGCTGCGTCCGCGTATATATCCGTAGCCCGTCAGCACTCTGGGCGCTTTGACCGTTTCGGGAGATGCACTTGCCTGTTGCTGCTGCCGGTCGGGAGCGTTTTTCTGATGAAGAATGTGGCATACGGCAAATGCTGCCGCAGCCCCGGCAATGACGCACAGAGCGCAGATAATGATTTTTTTCATGGTACCCCTACCTGATTTTTTCTTAGATGCTTCTTAATATACAACCATGAAACAGGATTTGCAAGTAAAAAAAAATGCAGGATCCGCACAATGGCAGATCCTGCACTTTGGGGATCTTGCTGTTTACCTGGCAAGGATCAATGTTCCGAACCTTTCGATGTTGTGGAATCCGCCGTAGGTGGGCAGATAGCAGCTCTGCTCCCACTTGGCGGGTTCGCCGGGCATATTGTACCGGCAGTTCCGGTAGGCGTTGAACCGGAACTCATTGGCTTTGCCTTTGCCGGTAAACTTCATTTCATCCAGAGGAATGGTCAGGAATCCTTCCCAGTAGATGCCCCGTTTCATGGTGGAAAACTTCACTTTTTTGCTGTTCCACTTCATAGCGTTCTTTTTGGCGGGCATCACGTTGAAAGCATCCAGCAGGCAGCTGTCGGGAGCGAGGATGAACTGATAGCTCTCTTTGCCTCTGGCAAGGAAGAACTCCAGGCTTTCGTAGTTCCAGAGCATCCCGTCACGCTTGCCGGTGGAGGGGGGAGCCCAGAGGACACCTGCCACACCTTTGGGAATGAAGCACTCAGCTTTCACATAGAGGTTTTTGTTGTCGTGGAGCAGATACATCACCGTTTCGGAGTCCTGCTTGTAGACATTGTAGCTGTCGCAGAAATCTTTCAGCACCACCCCTTTTTTCCAGTCGGCAGCGCTTTTCGGGGCGGCGGCGGTTTTGGGCACGGTGATCTTGAAGGCATTGGTCTTGCGGTTGCCGCCCCGGAACATCCGGGAGTTGCGGTCAAAGGGCTGGTATCCCTTGAGCAGCTTTCTGGCACGGTAGGCGTAAGGCTCTTTGTTTCCGGCAAGTTTCACCGCTTCTTTGAGCAATCCCATCATACGGTCAACGAAGGCAGGGGGATAGAGCTCTTTCCACACCCGCTGGTAATCCCAGGTGCCGGGGAGGAATCCTTTCCGTGACCAGGCCAGTTCCATTTCCTCGTGGAACTGGCGCACGGGAGCGGCGGCAGGACCGAAGAAGTTGGTGTAGTAGTTTTCAAGTTCTTTGTCGATGTCGGCACCGGGGTCCCACATAAGGCGTCCGGCGGCGTAAAGGTTCTGGATATCGTAGATCCAATCCGCCCAGCCGTGGACACTTTTGCCGTCGCCGTCAATGTCGGGCATCTCAATGGCGCGTCCGTTGACTCTTCCGGCATCCATGGCGTAGATCTCTTTCAGCTGCCGGGGATAGATGGCGGGAGTGCCGTAGACGCCTCTGCCGTACCGGGAAGCGTTCCAGTATTCCCAGACGTAGAGTTTTGCGCCGGTGGAGCCCCATTCGTCAAGGAGCTTTTTCCACATGGTCTTGTAGGCAAGGGTGCCCCGGGGGACGGGGTAGAAGCACAGGGTCACAGCCACATTGGGCATAAGGGGGAACTCCGGTTTGCGCAAATATCCGCCGTAGGCACAGCAGACGATGTTTTTGCCGGGCATGACCTTGGCGACTTCACCTGCCACACGGTTCACATAGCCCCACACCACATTGGAGTAAAGTCCCTGATCCCCCATGTCGGGGCGGATCTTTTTCTGGCAGGGGGGGCACTTGCAGTAAAAGAGTCCGTTGCTGTCGCCGGGCATGACCTTGGCGAAGCTGGTGAATTTGTTGCGTTTGAATTCGGCGATCTTGTCTGCCACGGTCTGCTTGAAAACTTCAGGGTGGCTCATGCAGACGTGTCCGCCTCCGGGTTCAAAAACGGTCTTGCGGGAGCCGTCTGCCTGGAGTGCCAGGTATTCAGGCTTGGTTTTTGCAAAGCGTTTGATCCAGTCGTTGAAGGAGTGGTTTGCCACCGGATCCCCCACGGAGCCGCCGAAGCGGTTGCGGCGGTACCACTGTTCGCAATCCCAGTGCTGCACATCAGGATCGTTGCGGACGATGGAGTAAAAGGTCTTCCGTGTGTCGTAGACGGGACGGGAGGTGATGAAAAGTTTGTTCACAGACAGATTTTTATGAAGGGGAACGTAAGAACCGTTTTGCCGGGCCAGTACCAGCGGCAGCCCACGACTTTTTCCAGAAATTCGTAGACCGCATAGAGCGTCCCCACGGGGACGAAAGAGCGTCCGGCGACCATGCCCGCAGGGATGGCAGGATTGTCGCCCCCGGAAAGGACGATCACATCATTCAGACGGGCGACCACCAGATTTTCAGGTGCGAGGAGTTCGGGGTTGATGCCGTATTTCTGAGCAACAGCGGTTTCTCCCACCATGATGGCGGGACCGGATTTGTATTGGGACTCCTTCAATACCGCCGGAGCAGTGCCGCAGGCAAGTTTGATGTGGAGCTGCAGCTCCTTCACCGCATACTGGACGATACGGTTGGGCTTGTCAGATGTGACGATGACAAAAGAGGGTTTGCCGTTTTTGATGAGCTGAAGGGGCTTTTTCACCATTGAAGCGGTGAGTTCTGCGGAAAATCCTTCGGGGAGTTCTTCTTTTTTGGGTCCGGCGGCAGCGGCGGCGGCATCATATTCGGTATATTTGATATCCGACAGCTCCCAGATACACTTTTCGGAGCCTTTCTTGCGGAATCCTGCGTGCATATTGAAGTGGGCGATATTGTTCAAATCGGGGATGTCAAGGACGATTTTTACAGGCACAACAGTTCCGTTTTTGACGTTGTAGCTTATCCTGTGGAGCTTTGCCACGCGCAGTACATTCCCGGGATTGGTGGAACAGCGGAAGGTGACACTCAGAGGAGCCGTCCCTGTGACCCGCTTCACTTTCATGGAAAAGACCACCTTTTTGCCCCGGTAGTTTTGGGCAGGCTTGAAAACATAGAATGCCTTGTTGGGGATCGCTCCTTTGCTTTTTTCAGAAGAAAGGACCGCATTGGGGGCTTTACCGATAAGTTTGGCGGCACCTGCAGGCAGCATCAGAAACGCTGCCGTCAGAATCAACAGAAATTTTTTCATACTTCGATTTTCCTTTATATTTGGTTGGTGTTTGTATCAATCAAAATACCGCAGCGGGTAGCCTGAGGAAAGATTCCGGAAGGGCACAAAGAAGATGTGCTGCGAATAAATTTTGCCGTTGGGCCGTCTGGCGTTGACGCCGTTGGGGATCTTGTCATAATCCACCGGCGCCGCCCGTCCGTCGCAGAAGGCGACCATGACGTCGCCGTTGTGGTGATCGATGGCGGTATCGACGCCTACACCGCTGGTACTGCTGCCGTGTCCCCAGTAGGGCTGGAAGGATTCACCCATGAAGGCGGTCCGGGAGGGCATGAGGAAACGGGTACGCTTGTAGCCGTTTCCAGCCACCGCATAGTAGAAGGTGTGGCTGTATCCGAAACTGGGGGCGTAGCTTGAATCAGTTGGGTACTCGCCGAAATTACGTTTGGGACACGCCAGAGGATGCCTGTAATTTTTTGCCACGGCAAAGAAATAGTTGCCCTGATCCTTGATGCCCCAGTAGCGGTAAAGAGGATTCTGCTGCCCTGCGGGGTTGTACCATTTGATCTTTTCCTTACCGTCAAGGCGCCAGATATCGTAGGTGAAATAGCGGTCATCGTTGTCGTCGCAGTAGAACTGGATCCCTGAATTGACGGCTTTGAGGTTGTTCATACAGCCTGTGGTCATGGCACGGTCCCGTGCCTTCTGCAAAGCGGGCAGCAGCATGGCTGCCAGAATGGCGATAATGGCAATAACAACCAATAGCTCGATCAGCGTGAACGCTGATCGAATGAAGCACGGCTCCGCCGAATGAAGCATTTTCCTGCGGAAAATATGAAGCGCCCCGTTGGGGCATGAAGCGCTTGCTTCGCAAGCATAATAAGGCATTTTTTTGTTCTCTTTTTTCAGGTAATACGACAGAGAAACACCTGTTCGACAGGTTTTACTCACCAATAGCTCGATCAGCGTGAACGCTGATCGAATGAAGCACGGCTCCGCCGTATGAAGCATTTTCCTGCGGAAAATATGAAGCGCCCCGTTGGGGCATGAAGCGCTT
>JAFTIE010000245.1 GCA_017457065.1 Lentisphaeria bacterium | reverse complement strand
TGTTACAATGTTGAACTGCTGTTGGAGCTCCATCCCCACGAACCCAATGCCTCTGAAGCAATTTCAAGTGCTCTGAAGACCTTCAGGATCCACGACAACTGGCGGCGGGTATGTTTTGATTCAAATATCGGCAATACTCTCACTGCTGCTGCCATCAAACGCTGTTCAGAAACATACGCCCGGGATTTGGAGCAACAGATGGTGATCTTCTTTTATCCCGGAAGCTTCAGGATCGACAGCACGAAAACCGCAGAACTTGAAAACATGGTCAAGGCTTTTACCGGAATTGAAGAGGGAGCTTGATCTTTATGGCAAAAGCAACCGGCTTCATGAAAAATTTTTTCGGCGTTTCCGGAGCCATTTTTCTCAGCCGCATACTGGGGCTTGCCCGGGTGCGGCTTGAAGCTGAATTACTGGGGGGCGGTGCTGTGGCTTCCGCCTGGCAGCTGGTTTCCTCTTATGCCAATATTCTCCGCCGCTTGTTGGGGGAAGGGGCTCTGGGGACTGCTCTGACGCCCATCATCGCAGAATTGGAACATAAGGAGGGAAAAGCGGCTGTCAAAGGTGCACTGGCGGTTGTGTTTCCCTGTTTGGGAGTTCTCCTCGGAGCCATTGTCATCATCGCGTCTCTGGCGGCGGTCATCGCAGGCAGATATTTTACTCCTGAATCCAATTTCAGAGTATATCTGGTCTGCACACTGTTGCCCATAGTCATGCCTTATGCCATATTTATCTGTATGACAGGTGTTGTCACCGCTGTGCTCAATTATGGAAAGCGCTTTGTTTTGCCCGCATTCTGTTCACTGCTGATGAATATTGCTCTAGTGGGGGGATTGGCGGGTGGAGGGTAGTGGAGAGACTGCGAAGGAACTTTCTATATTATAAAGTTTCTTCATATTTTAAGTTATCTCTTTCTGCTTTCCGGTGTGATACAGATGGTGCTGATGTTCATTCAGCTGAGGTGGCTCGGTTTTTTCCCTGATTTTTTTTCCTGGCGCAAACATGTTGGCGTTCTGAAAAAACTCTGGGATCTCGCATTGCCCGGATTTATCGGCGGCGCCGCTTTGCAGATCAGTTTTCTGATCGACAGAAATCTTGCTCTTATGATCAACGATCAGGGAGTGGCATCTTTGGGGTATGTTGATCGTCTGGTGGATCTGCCCATCGGTATTTTCGGTGTGGCAATGGGGCAGATCCTTATGGCACGTATGAGCCGTTCTGCCGCCAACGGCAGCATCGGTGAGCTGGCAGAAGAGATGAATTTCGCATTGCGGCAGCTTCTTTTTCTCTGCGTTCCCATGGCGGCGGGAATATTCCTGTTTCACGAACTCATGCTCAAAGTGATCTGTCTCGGCGGAGCTTACACCATGGAAAACCTCAATGCCGCACGCCGTGTCTGTATGTTTTACGGCAGCGGGATCCCCTTTTTCTGTGCTCTGAAGATCATAGTTCCGGCTTTTCAGGCAAGACAGGATATGAAGACTCCTTTGCGCTGTTCGCTGACCGCCATTGCCGTTAATCTGTGTTTGAGTGTGGCGTTGATAAAACCCTTGGAACAGGGCGGTATCGCCCTTGCAACAACGGTATCTGCGGCGGTTCATATTGGGCTCTTGCTTTATTTTCTCCGCAAAAGCGGCGTGAGCGTTGAATTCCGGAAAGTGGGAATGACCCTGATCCGTTCCATAGTGATCTCCGCTGCGGCAGGAACCGCTGTCGCCTTCGGACTGCGGCGTTTTTACAGCGGTTCCGGACGTCTGGCTGATTTTACAGCTCTTGCCGCTGCAGGGGGGATTTTTGCACTCTTTTACCTGACCGGTTCATTGCTGACACGCAGTACTGAGATCAAAGAGCTCTTAACGCGCTTTAGCGGTAAGAAAAGCGCATGATCCACTCTCCCTCCAGCGGAGTACCGTTGAGAGATGACCTTCCGTATTGTCTTCTGCCGTCAAAGATGGCGAAAGTCTTTTCAGGAGCAGATATGATCTCTATTTCAAATTCGGGAGGAACTTCAAATTCGGCGCAGCTGCTTTGAGGATCCAGAAACAGACTTTCCTCTCTGCCGTTGACTCTGAATACCAATACCCCACCCGGAGTGACAAGCTGCCACCGCACCTTGCCTTGAGGCGTTTTGATTGCGAATTTTTTGCTCAGCCGACTTCCCGGGGAAAGCTCAACTGTCTGCCATGCCCCGCAGGTGAAAGGTCCGTGATCGAGAACAGCGCTGGCGGTATGGGTCCCTGTCGGACGGCAGAACCGCATTACAGCAGGCTCCAGGTTGTCCCCGTAGAAATCGTATGCCCCCACGGTAATGAAAGCTCCGGAGACAAGTGCCAGAACGGCATGGGATTTTTTCCGGCTGTCCCACTTTTTCCAGCGCAGGAAAAAAGTACTCAGGAATGCGCCGGCAAAAATCGCCGTCAGGGGCAGTATGGGGGCACGGAAACGGGAGAGAATATAGAATACAGCAACAGCGCCCCAGTAGATCATCACAAATCCGTAAAGATAAGCACGCCTTCTCAATGGCGGGTGGAATATGGATGCTCCAAAAAGAAACATACCGCCCAAGGCACAGGCAAGAAGCACACCGGAACGCCCCGGAAGAAGAATGGAGAGTATCTGTGAAAAACTGCCTTCTCCATATAATGAGACATTGTTAGGCAGTTCACGGCTGTCCCAGAAAAGCAGCAGTTTACGGAACTGAAGTTCAAAAAAGGCGCCCGGTTCACGGCACATCCACGCCCACATCTGACGGGGAACTGAAATGCCCTTAGTTGTATTTGCCATGAAGTCGTGGAAACTTTGTGGATACTCCATGGGACCTGCCGGAAGGTTTGCATTTCTTCCTCCCGGAGGAGCTTCAGGCGTGTTTCCCAGAGCAAGCACCGCATCGGCAGCTGTGCTGGGACCGGTCAGAGTGCCCCGTACACGGGTGTTGCAGATGATAAAGGGCAGCTGAAGCAAAAGAAACGCTCCCAGCATGACAGTGGTCAGAAGAACTTTTTTCCTGATACTGCACATTTTCATGAGCCACAATGCCAGCAGCAGAAGGGGCATGAAAAGCAATATGTTTCCACGGGTAAGAGTGGCGATCCCCGCCACAGCTCCTGCGGCGCCCCAGAGAAGAAGAGTTCTTTTCCGCAACGCCCGGAGCAGCAGATAGAAAAGAAGCGTCAGATTGAAGCATTGCAGTGTTTCGTTCTGATGGAACGGGGCATAAAGAAGCAGGGGCGTGGAAATCGCCGTAAAGAGGGCAGCTATTACTCCGGCAGTGCGTCCGAAAAGATCCTTGCCGCAAAGACCTGCTAAAAATGTTGTTGCTCCACCCAGCAGAGATTGGATAATGACCACAGCCCAGAGAGAAAAGCCGCTGAGAAGATAGATCAGAGGCAGAAAAACTGCGTAGTAAAAGGGTTGATAATAAAATTCTTTGGGGAACTCTCCTCTGGCGATCCCGCTTCCCAGCTTGATGTAGGTGTGCAGATCTGAAGCCGGTGGAGGGGAGAGCATATTGTTTGCGCCGCCGTTGATAACGGAAAATTCCAAAGCAACTCCCAGCCGCAGAAAAAATGCCAGTGCCGCAATTACCAGAAGTATATGGATAAAAAAACGCCGGAAAAACAGATTTCCGGCGTTGTTTTTTTTGTTAACAGCCATCAGACAGTCATCAGGTCTTTTTCTTTTTCTGCAAGCATCTTCTCAAGAGTGCTGATGTAGCGGTCAGTCAGCTTCTGGATATCATCCAGCATTTTCTTGAGCTCATCTTCAGTCAGTTCGCCGTTCTTTTCAGCTTTCTTGGCAACATCGTTACCGTCGCGGCGAATATTGCGCAAGGCAACTTTTGCTTCTTCAGTATCGGCTTTTGCCTGTTTGCTCAAAGCCTGACGGCGATCCTGGCTGAGCTCAGGAATGGGCAGCTTGAGGGTCTTTCCGTCACTGACAGGGGTAATGCCGATGGATGAGGCGATCAAAGCCTTTTCAACTTTGCTCACAGCGCTGGCATCCCAGGGCTGGATCACCAGCAGACGGGCTTCAGGAGTTGTGATATTTGCCAGATCACGGATCCGGGTGGGGGCACCATAGTAGTCAACGGTGATGTTTTCCACCAGAGCAGGGGAAGCTTTGCCGGTACGCAATGCACTGAAAGCGGTTTTCAAAGACTCTTCAGTCTTCATCATATTTTCTTCAAGAGTATCAAGCAGCAGATCAATTTCCATAAAAAACCTCCATTGAAACAAAAAAGTGATTTTGCTTTGTGATAAATATAGCGCAATAAAGGTGATTTGTCAAATCAAAAAGAGTTTTGCAGCCATTTTTTTCTTTTTTTCTTTCCGCCTTTGCACAATGCTGCGATCCGGCAAGTAAGGCGGCATCAAACAACAAAAAAACACATGCCGGTCTCTCATAATGAGTTTGTATGGTTCAGATAAAGGAGCCAATTTCAAAACTCCTCAAAATTGTCAAATCGTCTTCTTCTTCGCTCTGCGAAAGGGAGCATATTTCCGCCTTCGCATAAAGCTGCGGCGGGACAAGCACCTGTTACGTCGCAGGCAGCAGCTTCAAACGACCCTTTGCACTTCTTTGCGATGCCATCTTTGCCATCTTTTGAATTACTTT
>JAFTIE010000244.1 GCA_017457065.1 Lentisphaeria bacterium | reverse complement strand
GGGGCGTTCCGAAAAGTTGCAAAATAATTCGTACGTTAAAGGCTATCTGAAGTTCCGTTTTTTATTTTCAGGTAAAAGTCGCTGGTTGCCATCTTTTCCCGGGGCATTTTGCGTTTGTTTCGGAATGGCGGTCGTTTTGTTTGAGCAGAAAAATTTTCTCTGTGTCAAAAAATGGGCAAAACAGAGATATTTTCGCAGTCTAACAAAGCAATGACCATAATCCATTAACTTGCAACCATTTGAGCTTGGGAGATTTTTCCAAATTACGCGAAAATGGTCGACCATTTTTTTTGTTCTCTACAATCCAGTCCTTTATGGCTGGATTTTTTTGTGTCTTGACTTTACCCAATGCTTGACAGCTACTTATAGCGTAAACGCTCCAAAGCAGAGAACAAATATTCAGGATTTTTCTTCCGAAATAAATAGAAATCCCCCACCATAATATGCCCCTCGGAAAGTTCTCCAAATTGGTCCTGATGTTCGGCTTGAACGGAAATGCGACCTTTGAACAGAGAAATAAAAAAGGCGGCAGGATAACTCCAGCCGCCCCACAAAGGAAAAACTGTCATTCTATATTAAACATTTTTTTCCGGTCTTCCCATAATGTTGGTAATGACTGTTTGAGTTTTTCTGTGCTGATGCTCTTGTTGATCTTTCCGGCAAGAACTGCGTGGATGATCTCCGGAGCAAGCAGTGTAAACCGGATGATCCTCGATACATAGGCATCGTCTTTGCCGATGGCTCTGGCGAGTTCATGAACATTGGAAAACTTGCCACATTAGCCGTAGTATACAGCCGGATAACGGGATCGTCAAGTCGGCAATATCAGAAATTTATAAAATTCTTGAGCAGATGGAAAAAGGCGAGTTTCTTGCGGCTTGCTATGGAACCAGTCGGGAAAACGGTCTCTGGACGTGGGGCAAGCGCAGCGTGAAACAACTGCGGTTGTAGACCCACCAGCCGACTGCAGCCTTGATGCAGCACAGATGGTAGTTATTTCAATCAGAACTACCGGGCGGTCATCACTTTGTTTGAAGGCGCCGCCAATGCTTGAAAACCTTGTGCTCTCTGACCGATGCTGACGGGCAGTTCGTGGCTTCTGAAGAGCTGCGGAAAGAGCTTGCTTCCATCAACAAATGGCTTGACGGGCAGACATTTTTTACGATTTTTCAAAATAATACCGGAAAATGTATTTGAAAAGTTGGGAATAAATGCTATTGTAACACACAATGTTATTATTTGAAGCGGAAAATGATCAAGGACGGAAATATTAACCGGAGAATCGTGCAATGGAAATTTGCTTTTGCAGGAGTTGTCAATATGTTTATCATTCAAAAAGAAATGACCAGACCGTCAGCTGAACTGCTGCGGGAGTTTGAAGCTTTGAGCACGCCACTGGTGGTGGATTCCATGGGACGTTTCAACGCCATGAGAAGCTGTATGCGGGCCGTATATCCCCATGCACGCTGCTGCGGAAGTGCCGTCACGGTGAAGTGCGGCCCCGGAGATAACCTTATGATCCAGGCCGGATTGAAATATGCTCAACAAGGAGATGTTCTTGTTGTTGATGCAGAAGATGCCCGGGACTTCGGGCATTTCGGAGAGATCATGGCCCTCAATGCTCAACGCAAAGGGATCCGCGGACTCATTATTGACGGAGGCGTCAGGGATATTGCCGATCTTGAAAAAATGGATTTCCCGGTTTTTGCCACCGGAGTAAGTCCCAGAGGAACAGGCAAAACGATGGGGGGATATGTCAATTTGCCCATTTCCTGCGGCGGCGTTTCCGTTTCGCCCGGGGATATCATTCTGGCAGATTGCTGCGGCGTGGCGGTGATCCCTGCGGGAATTGCCCCGGAAGTCCTTGAAAAGGCCCAAAAAAAAGAAGCCGCAGAAAAGGAAATGCTCAAACGTATTGCCGACGGTGAAGATCTTTATGATATTCTCGATTATGAAGAAAGTTTGAAAAAAATCGGCGTGAAATTCTTGTGAGATGAGGAGCGGAAAAATGAATAATAACGAATGGACAAGATCGATCAAAGAAGGCCGCGTCGCAATCAGTGATACTTTGGCCTTTACGCATTCTGAAGCTTCAAACAGCTGTTTTTCCCCAGACCGGGGCGTTTTTTATACGATCTATACGGCTTCCAGAAGAAATTACGGCGAGTCACATGACGTTCTGGCGTTTAATATCACTCCGGTTTGCCAGCCCCACCGCTCGATCACAAAGGTCGTCACCGAAATCGGTGTGGATTTCCCCTTGAAGGAGGCCAAAAAAATACTGTGTCCCAATTGCTTTTACTATACGACCGATGAAGTCTTGTATCATGCCAAAACGCATTTCGGACAGAGTGCTGATATCTATCACGGTTTTGTCCGTATAACGATCGAAGTCGACGGAAAAAAGCATTATTATACTGACTACGATACCGTCAACGACACTTTCAGCGAATTCAAGCCGCTGAAGGTGCTTTTTCACGGTGAAATCCACCATTTGACAGGAGAGATTTTCAAAGCTTATCTTGAAGAAAACGGCTGTACCGATTACAACTCCAGAGAATGTGATGAAGATCTTATTCTGTCAGATAAATTCAAACTGCATTCTGACGGCTACCGGTATACTCTGGCCACTGCAGCATGGGCATGGCCGGCGTTGATGCGTCTGAAAGAGGGCAGTGATGTGATGGAATTTGTCGGCGTTATCAGACACTCCGCTCAATATGAAGCTCAGTCTGCCATATTGAACGGCAAAATCTATGCCGTTTTACGGGGAGCTGTGGATAATGACTTTTTTGTCTCCGACGATATGGGCAAAACGTTCCGTCCCGTCGGAAGGATCGATTTCAACACCACACGGCCGCAGCTGTTTGCTTACAGAGACCGGATCTATATTGCCGTGTCAAAAAAGGGTGTGGAACCCAATTACGTCCGTGATGGCAGAAACAATCTGCTGCTGCTGCGGGGGGAAGGGGATGACTTGAGTCAATACGAAGAGGTCTTCCATGTTTCTGATCCCTATGGGATGGTTTATTATGATATTTCAGAATACAAGGGCAGACTTTTTATGTTCTGGAGCAGCGCAGATTTGTATGTGGATAAAAATCCCCAGGCCAAGGATCTGCTCTGGTTTGTCTCTCTGGGCGAAATAGGTTGAAGCCCTGACCGGAAAACGCATTGCAGCTGTTACGCAAAAAAAACGGCACAGCGTAAGCATTTGCCAAAAAATCCTGTTCAAAGCGCACATATCCGGCAATGAACAGGATTTTTTATGATCGTTTTTCCGAATTTGCCGTATAACCCAGCCCCCGTAAGGTGCCGGAAAGCACATCAAGGATCATAAAGAGAAAGCCGGGCAGCAGCAGCAATGACGCTCTGACAAAAGAATACTCCAGCATCTCTTTGCTGGGATTTTTGACACACCAGGGCAGCCAGAGATCCAGGGTGAAAAAGGCAAGCCAGCCCAACGTGATGCCGATCAGAAGGGCATAGCCGATACTCCAGAAAAGCCCTTTCAAGATCCTGTCTTTATTTTTTGCCCCCATATTCTGCCCCGTAAATGTGATGGTGGTCTGATGCCGGGCATTGGCAATGCTGTTGATCAATCCGCCTGCGGCAAGGGGAACGGACGAACCTGCAATGTATACGAAATTTTAAACACCTCTTTGAGTTTTGCTGAAATTCCGTTTTTTCTTTGTTACGGACAGGGAGCTTCGTTCAATGTTACGGGTTCACAGCTTGATGTCGGTTCTTCGGAAAATACCTTCAGCTGCACTCTGAATGATGGAACTCTGAGTCTATTCATCATGATCCGAAAGCGAGAGCGCAATCTGTCAGATTTGTCCGACAGGTCTGCTCTGTTTGCCCCGTCCGACAGGTCAGACAGGTCAGACACGTCCGCTAAAAAGCCGTCTTTTCTGTTCTCTATACAAGGAGTCGCTGCCGATGGCGTGCCTGAACGTAGTGAAGGCAACCTGCCACGTAAAAATCGCGCAATGATTCTCTTTCCAGCATGAAGGCAAAAAAAATGGTAGTCCTGTAAGGATTCGAACCTCAACAAAGTGAACCAGAATCACTTGTGCTACCGTTACACCACAGGACTACGTCTCGTCAACCTCAGGAAGTTGTTTCCCTTTCGTTGTTCCATAATATACACGCTTTTTTTGAACTTTTCAAGTCGATTTTGAAAAAAATTTGGAAAATTTATCTCTGAGGCAATTCTAAAGGTAATTGGGGGAGGGGGGATGGATGTCGGGAGAGTTAATTTACGTTTTTTTTTTGATAATACATTGTTTTTTCATCTCAATTGAGTTATATTCTCCCAAAGTCGTTTTTTTGCAACAAATTGAGGAAAATAAAATGCATCGTCCAGAATTGCTCCTTGATACCACAAAAGTACTCGGTCCTCTGAAAGCTCTCAACGGCGGAAATATGGCGCCACCGCTGGCGGGATCTTCCATGAATGATATTTCTGAAGCATACAAAGAACTGCGCTGCCCCTATGCCCGGCTCCACGATGCCCCCCTTGATAATAAAGGATGGCGCATTGTTGACTTCAATATGATCTTCCCCTTTATGCACCTTGATGCCGAAGATCCCAGAAACTACTACTTTGAGCAGACTGATGAGTATATCGGCAACTGCATCCGGCTGGGAACTCAGATCGTTTACCGCCTGGGACCCTCCATTGAACACCATTACCCCCGCTATAATACCCGTCCCGTTCCCAGAGAGCATTGGGATAAATGGGCGGATGTTGCAAGCAATATCATCCGGCACTACAACGAAGGATGGGGCAACGGATTCCACTTCAACATCCGGTATTGGGAGATCTGGAACGAGCCCGAGGGGCTTTGGGCGGGGCCCATTGAGGACTTTAACGAATTTTACTGCCACCTTGCAAAGATTCTTAAAGAACGCTTCCCACATCTCAAGATCGGCGGTCCCGCCCATGTCCGCTGCGAAAAAGAGGGACACGCAGGCAAGTTTCTGCAGTGCTGTGCCGATAACAAGGCGCCTCTTGATTTCTATTCATGGCACTGCTACACCGACAATGTGGAGTTCATGCGCGAACAGGTCTTTTACGCCCGGGAACTGGTGGATTCTTACGGCTACCCCAATGCCGAACTCCACCTCAATGAATGGCACTATGTCCCCGGCTCCTGGAGCCGCATTTCCAAAGATCAGAAGGCGTTCCACTACGAGCACCGCATGAAAGAACTTGATGCCGGAGCCTTTCTCACTGCCACCATGACTGTCTGGCAGGAGACACCTCTTGATATGGCAAATTATTACACACTCACCTGCGGTGCTTTCGGACTCTTTTCCCTCTTCGGCGTTCCCGCCAAGAGCTACTACTGAATGAAGGCTTTCGGCAAGATGCTGGATTATCCTGACAGAGTTCAAGTCCTTTCCAATGACCGTGATCTTTATGCGCTGGCGTGCAAGGATTCTTCAGGAGAGATCGCTTTGCTTATCAGCGTGTTCCATGTCCGCGGCAATGTGATCACTTTGAAAAGTGACCGGATGCTCATCTGGAAAGAGGTCCTCTCTGTAGACATCGGCAGAAATCTGGAGCCCCTTGATGTGAGCCACGATGAAGATAAAAATATCCGGATCAATATCGGCACCAAACCTTCAGTCATTTTCGCCCGTTTTCAGAGTGTTGAAGCCTGAGCCCGCAACGTTAGGAGAATTAAGATGAAATACATTGACATCCACGCCCACGCTTATCGGATCCCGACTCCTTTTGTCACCCCCTTCTGCACTGCTGAAGGGCTGATCGAACGTTATGACCGCTACGGGATCGAGGCGGGATTTGTACTGCCGGTGGTCAATTCAGAGATCTATCTGCCTCAGGCAAACGAAGATATATTGGAAATGGCGCAAAACTTTCCCCGCCGCCTTTTCCCCTTCTGCAATGTGGACCCACGGGGGCTCATCAACCGTGCCGACGCCAGATTGGACACTGTTCTGCAGTACTACAAGGATCTGGGATGTCTGGGAGTGGGCGAGATCATGCCCAATATGCCTATGAATGACGAACGAGTCCAGAATCTTTTCGCTTGCGCCGAAAAGGTGGGACTCCCTGTGACCACCGACGGTTCCGACCGTCCTGACGGTGATTTCGGATTGTACGATCAGATGGGATTGCCCTATCTGGAACACACTTTGCAGCGTTTCCCCGATTTGAAGTTTATCGCCCACGGACCTGTTTTCTGGGCAGAGTACACCCGCCGCACCCGTCCGGCGCAGTGCAAGGCAATATTCCGTAACGACGGACTGCAGTACGGTTCCCCCGGAAATCCCGGTCCCATCCAATGCGAAGGTGTGGCTCAGGAGCTGCTGCGGAGCTTCCCCAACCTTTACGGCGAACTTTCAGACGCTATGGGATGGCTCAAGCGTGATGAGGATTTTGCTGTAAAGTTCCTGACGGAGTTTCAGGACAAACTTTTCTTTGGCACCGACTGCTGCAACAGCGCTGTGGAAGCCAATTTTCAAGGCAAACTCTGGTTTGACCGGATGCACGACTCCGGCAAGCTCCCAGAGGAGGTCTGGAAAAAAATCTGCCGCAACAACGCCATCGACTTTTTCCATCTTCCTCTGGAAAAGGCATAAAGAGACAGAAAAAAGAAGGGAGGGACAAGCCCCTCCCTTTTTGCTGCTCTGAAACTGCGATCACGCCTTTCCCTCAGAACGCCATGGGATTGTCGATACGGGATTTTTCCGGGTGATTATCCAGCCACGCATGAGCGTCTTGTGCCGCACTTTCAGCATCGGCTTTGACTTTTGCGATTCCTGAAGCAGCCTTGTAGCCGCCGCCGTTGTCCACCGCATCAGAGAGGGCATAGAAGGCGGCGAAGGCTTTGGCAAGACGCATTCGGATGCTTTGGAACTTTTTGTCCGGATGGGGAACGAAACGCCCGTAACGCCGGGTGGCTTTACGCATTTCAGGCGTGACGGCGATATCCAGCGCACAGCAGAGGCGGAACTCTATCTTATCAAGAGTCTGACGGGTCGATTCAATGTCGGCAAGGATCTTTCCAGCCTTGCTTGCGGCAAGGCGCTTTTCGAGATCGGACTGCTCTTTGAGCAATGCCTGAAGAGCCTTCAAGGCAGGCAGCTTTTTGAAGGTGTCAGGATCAACAGTTTTGACTCCGAAACCCGCAGCGATGTCGGCACGCAGCAGATAACGGGCTCTTTCAGCACGGAAACGGGATTTGAAAGCTGCATCAAGTTCTTTTCCGCCTTTGCCGCAGTAGATGTATGCGGCATCTCCGGGGAGGAGTTTCAGAACAGCTGAACTTTTGACTTCCTTAAGTTTCACCAGATCAAAGCCTTTTCCGCCGGGAAGGGTGATTTGACACTTTTCGCTTTTCACAGGGTTCTGATTGACGATGACAAAAAGCATACCGTCGGGCGTTTTGATGGCGTAGGGCTTCACCGCCGGACCGGAATAGAATTTGTTATAAGAGGTGAATTCATTGCATTTGACCGTCATACCCGCAGGGAGGGGGAGGGGGAGGGGCTTTCCCGCTGCCAGCAGAGGTTCTGCTGAAGCGATGTTTCTGCCGATATCCTTGACTGCCACCCAGGCGGGACTCTTTTGACCGGCTCCTCCCAGGAAAGAGTAGCGGTACTGGTTGTAATTCATCATCCAGGGCCAGGTGCCGGAGGGGAATCCATGCCAGCTGATCCCTTTTACACCGGCGGCAATGGCAAGGTTGAGCATCAACCGGGTCTCTCCGGCGGTGGGAAAGGCGTAAATGGTGGTCTTGCTGGTCAGTCCGGAACCGGAAAATCCCTGAGGCATGAACCAGACAGGGGTTTCTCCGGCACGCTTGACCAGAGCGGAAAACTCAGTATAGACATTCCAGGGGTTGCGTCCTGATGCCCAGGAGCGCTTGATGGGGTACCAGTCGCCCACAAAGACCGGCACATAGGGCAGGATATCCACGGCGGAAGAGTTGAGGTAGGGGAAGGGCTGGATGTGTTTGGGAAGGATCTTGCCCAGCTCTTCGTTGACTTTGAGCATAACATCCACATTCTGGGGCAGCAACTCGTCCCCAGTGTAGATCACAGGGATGTTTTTCTGATACTTTTTAATGAAACGCTGCAAATCAGGATCGGTCATGGTCTTGTGGAGTTTCGGCCATTTCTCCTTCATATATTTCTTTACATCCACATCTTCCCGGTAGAGGAACAAGGTGGAAAGAAAATATTTCTGGTCAAAACGTTTGAGCATTTCTCCCAGAATGTGGCTGCCGTCTTTCTTCCAGAGATTTTTGTGCATGACGCCGTAGATCAAACGCCCCGGGGCAAAGGAGTTGATGTAGGCATCGGTCTGGATCCGGAAAAGACGGGCGATGATGACGGCATAACTCTGCGGGTAAGGCACGGAGCGGGTGAAACCTGCCATTTCGGGCTGGTTCAGATTGCCGCCGCCGCCTGTATAGGCGAAGAATCCGTCAAAAGTTGAGGGCAGAGCGCTCTTTTCAGGCGCTTTCGGCATCTTGATCGGTTCTATGACCTCAAATTTCTGTTTTCTGCCGTGGGCATCGGCATAGAAAGTTTTCTGATCTTTAAGCAGACGGAATGTGGCTGAGACCTTCTTTTCGGCACCGGGGGCAAGTTTGAATTCCCGGTAATACCACTCGGCGGTGCTGTGGCGGGGAGCCATATTCATATAGCAGTAAAGGGTACGCACCGCATGAGTTTCCACTTCAAAGAGCAGAGAAGCCTTGAGCTTTTCAAAATATTTGGCTTCCCATCCGGCACGGAAAAGGTTGTGGGAGACACTGTTGAGACCGTTGAGGGGGGCTCCTGTCTGGCGCAGAATAGTCACCCAGTCGGGGGTGGGCCATGACCAGATACCTTTGTCTGAGCTGATAAAATTCTGGATCCTCCAGCTGATTTCCTGAGGCGCTTTACCCTTATTGGCAAGGGTTATTTCCATTTTGACTCCGTCAGGGAGCAATGTGTAGGTGCGGCTCATGACAAGTCCTGCCATGAGGGGACCGGTCAGGCGGGCTGTGTAGGTGATTTTTTCTTTGGAACTTGCAGTTTTGGTGAAAGATTGATTGTAAAATACGCCGGGGATCCGGTTGGCAGGGATGACGCAGTTTGCCATACCGCCGCCCCGCACAAGGGTTTTGGAACAGGTGAAATCAAAATTTTTCTCCTTCCAGACGAAAGAGGCAATGCCGCCCCCGAGACGGGGATCAAAGGTGATCCGGAGCATGTCGTTTTCGAGAACATCCCCCTCTTCGATCTCAAGTTTTGCATCATCAAAAATGACATCGGCATTGTCGCGCAGAGTTTCAAGGCTGTAACGGATCTTTGCCACGCCTGCGGGAACGGTGAAACGGACGATCAGAGGAGCAAAATCTTTCCGGGCGTAGGTGCCCTGCATGGTATAGGTTTTGACTCTTTTGCCCTGTTTATCCAGATGATAAATGCGGATATACCCGGTTCCGCTGCCCTTCATCATAACAGATGCTGTGACCTTCTGCCCCTGGGTTACAGGGAAATCCTTACCGTAAATGACAGCGTTGAATCCGGATTTTCCCAAAGTTCTGAGCCTGAGAGCCTGCTTGCTTTTGTATCCGGGAGCACTCAAAAGGATATCACCTTTCGTGTTTCCACTGTTGAGGATACATTTCCACTCTTTGAAAAGCTCCACCTTCCACTTGCTTTTCTTGAGGGGCAGGGTGTTTTCAAAAGAGCTGTTGGTCAGCAAATTGCTTCCGCTGCTCACAGCCGCTGCCAGGATGGCAAATACCAAAACGATTTTTTTCATAACATGACTTTCCTTATATTAGAGGCAACTTCAAAACTTCCCCAAATGACTTTTGCAATCACCTCAGGTTAATCAATTAAAAACACGACTCATAAATTTGGGTTCGCAGACATTCCAGAGATCTGCGCCGCCTGTGGTGTCAAAGTATTCAAAGTAGTTTGCATTGGAAACATGACCGTCCAGATGAGTGCGGTTCATACTCTTGCCATGAGCGCCGAAACGGCCCACATTGGCGCGTCTCTGACTGAAGAGATAAAAGGAGGCATTGGCACCCTGAGCCCATTCCCCGGATTTGCCGGGGAAACGGTAATATGCCCATGTGTCACCGAAAACAACGATTTTTGAAAGATTATGGGCTTTGCCGTCGTTCTTGAGCAAATATCCGTGTTTGCCGTAGGTCACGGGACTGTTGAAGGAGGTATAACAGCCGCCGATACCGCCATTGGCTCCGTAACTCAAGTATATGGCAAAGCTGGAGTAATGTGTCCGGGGAGCCTGATCAGTGGGGCAGACAAATACCCGGCTGCCCTTGGAGTCTTTTACCGCTGTTTTATCAAGACCTGAGATGTAATCCATGGCAAGATATTCGTACCATGAAGCGTATTTTGTCGAGGTGGCGACCCATGAGGACTGTCCCCGGAACTGGCGGGGAGGCATGAGAAAGCCGCCGTTGTCATTGGCGTAGAACTGGAAATAGGTCCCCAGCTGTTTGAGATTGTTGCGGCAACCGATGTTATGCGCCCGCTCCCGTGCCTGCTGCAAGGCAGGCAGAAGCATGGCTGCCAGAATGGCAATGATAGCAATGACAACCAACAGTTCGATCAGCGTGAACGCTGATCGAATGAAGCACGGCTCCGCCGTATGAAGCATTTTCCTGCGGAAAATATGAAGCGCCCCGTTGGGGCATGAAGCGCTTGCTTCGCAAGCATAATAAGGTATTTTTTTGTTT
>JAFTIE010000243.1 GCA_017457065.1 Lentisphaeria bacterium | reverse complement strand
GCGGGGCTCTGTCCCTGTCCGATACAGGGGCCGCAGCCCACTTCAAGGATGCGTGCACCTGCCGCAACAAGGTCGGCAAGCATACCGTTGCGGGCGAGCATTTCAAGAGTCTGGCGGCTGCCGGGAGCGATACCAAGAGTGACGGTGTCGCTGATATGCTTGCCCTTGAGCATGGTCGCCACTGTGGCAAGATCACGGTATCCGCCGTTGGTACAGCTGCCGATAAGGACCTGATCCACCTTCATTCCTGCAAGGGAGGAGACCTCTTTGATGTTGTCGGGGGAAGAGGGACATGCCGCCATGGGGACGATCTCTGCAAGGTCGATCTCAATGACTCTGTCATATTCAGCATCGGGATCTGCTGCGCAGGGAACAAAATCTTTTTCCCGGTTCTGCCGTTTCAGAAAATCCCGCGTGGCTTCGTCAGAAGGAAATACGCTGGTGGTGACTCCCAGTTCAGCTCCCATATTGGTGATAGTGGCACGCTGGGGTACAGGAAGCGTTGCAACACCTTCGCCGAAATATTCAACGATGGTTCCCACATTACCTTTGGTGGTGAGGATCGAGAGCAGTTTCAGGATCACATCTTTGGCAGCACAAAAGGGACGCAGACGATTGGTCAGTTTCACCCCCACCACTTTAGGGTAGGGGATACGGAAAGGTTTGCCAGCCATGGCAAGAGTCACATCCAGACCGCCTGCACCGATAGCCATCATGCCGATACCGCCTCCTGTGGGAGTGTGGGAGTCAGAACCGATGAGAGTTTTGCCGGGAATACCGAAACGCTCCAGATGGAGCTGGTGGCAGATACCGTTTCCGGGAGGAGAGAAGACCACCCCCTTATTGGCTCCCACACTTTGAAGATAAAGATGGTCGTTGCGGTTTTCCGGACCGTTCTGCATCATGTTATGGTCAACATAAGAAACGGAAAGCTCCGTTTTGACTTGGGGGATCCCCATTGCTTCAAGTTCCAGATAAGCCATGGTGCCGGTGGCATCCTGGGTAAGTGTTTGATCGATTTTGATTGCTGCCGGCTCTCCGGGGACCTTTGAACCTGAGACAAAGTGGGCATCAATGATTTTCTGGACTAATGTACCGTGTGCCATGATAGTTTCCTCCTGTGATGAAGTGTAATCCTTATAAAATAGCACAGAAAGAGGATTTTTTCCATAGCAGAATGTTTGGAAAAATCAATTTTTTCCGGATTCAAGACGGATCCGGGGATCGGCGGCAGTGTAGAGCAGATCTGAAATAAAGATCCCTCCCAGAGTCAGTGCGCCGCCAATGGCAAAAAGCGCCATTTGCAGCGGGTAATCCCTGCTGGAAAGGGAGTTGAGGGCAAGAGTCCCCATGCCGGGAATGGAAAATATGTGTTCAACGATAACGCTTCCTGAGACAAGAGCAGGGAGCATACCGCCGAAAAGGGTGATGAGGGATATGACGGCGTTCCGGAATGCGTGGTGCCAGAGAAGTGTGTTTTCTCCTGCTCCTTTGGCACGGGCGGTACGCACATAATCTCCACGGAGCGCCTCAAGCATACCGCTTCTTGCGTAACGTGAAAGGGCGGCAAGTCCGCCGTAAGAAAGGCACAGCACCGGGAGCGTGTAGCATTTGACAAGTTCCCAGTGAAGCTGCCAGATGGTCAGACGGGAACTGTTGTCAGGAGTCAGACCTTTGAGAGGAAAAACTTCCCAGAGTCCTCCTGAGCAGAAGAGCGCCTGAAGCAGAAGTCCCACCCATATCACAGGGAGCGAATAGAGGGCGAAGAGAATAAATCCCGTCACCTGATCCGCTTTGGAGTCCGCATACTTTGCCGAATAGACCCCTATGGGGATGGCAATGAGATAGGTGAGGATGAGGGCGAATATATTCAGCTTCAAGGTCACAGGAAGATGGTCGGCAATAAGGTCAAGAACTTTCCGCCCCGGATCAACTGTGGCGGATTCTCCGAAATCGCCTTTGAAAACATTCCGCAGCCAATAATAAAATCCGACAACGGCGGGACGGTCCAAATGCAGTTTTTCCCGCAGGGCGCTGTTACTCCGCAGTCCCCCTTTTTCTGCTGAAACAGCATTTCCGGCATCGCCGCTGTTGAGCATATTGCTTCTGGTGGGATCGCCCGGTGCAAGACGCAGCAGCATGTAGCTTGCAAAAAGAATGATCAGCAAGGTAAATGCTGCCAGCAGGAGGCGTTTGATAATATATTCAAAACTCATTTTCAGTTTATTCCACCGGGGTGAAGTCCACCTTTGTCAGCAGAAGACCGCCCAGCAAAAATGGAATGGCAAGAAAAGCGATCCCCAGCTCCGGTTTCCCGCCGCAAGCGGTGACGACTCCGATAAGGAGCGGACCGACGATGGTGGTGAACTTGCCGAAAAGATTATAGAATCCGAAAAACTCTGCCGCATGAGCGGATGGCACGATCCGGCTGAAAAGCGAACGGCTCAATGACTGGATACCTCCCTGAGATGTCCCGATCAGGACTGCAAGGGCGATGAAAATGTGGAGCCGGTACCCATGCAGTGCCGGAATGGAAAGCAACAGTGCCAGTACAGAGATGAGAAAATAGACGCCGATGGCTGCCAGAACCAGATTCCGGGGGGGGAACCGCAATGAAAGTTTTCCATACAAAAGCGTACAGGGAAAGGCAAGG
>JAFTIE010000242.1 GCA_017457065.1 Lentisphaeria bacterium | reverse complement strand
GCAGACTGCCAACCGGCTAGAGGGGATAATAAGCCTCTACGGCGTAGAATTCACGGCTAAGGTAATTTCAGTCTGTGGACCAAACATTATCGGCAACTTTCCATAAGTTAAACTACCCGCTAAGGTTTTGCAACAGCCCCACAGGAAGAATTTATACAAAAAAACAGCTCTTGACTGTTGAAGTCAGGAGCTGTCGGCTCAGGGAGATCGCAGAAACTGTCAGCTGAACTTTTCGGTGATCCTGACTGCTTCTTTGATACATATTTCAATTTTTTTCAGATCAAGAGTTTCTATGGTGTCCAGCGGTGTATGGAAATCCTGGAACTTGGCATGGGTATTGAACCATAATGAGGGGACCCCGATGCAGTGGAAACTGCGGTCGTCTCCTGCGTTTTTGTAAGGTTTTTTGGGGTATATGGACTCAAACTCAGGCAGCTTTTCAGGCAAATCCACATGCACGACACTTTCACCGAAGTGCATACCGACGCTGTCAAAGTCCATGAAATAAGACCACTTGCGCTCAGGATGAGCTTTGACAAAACTGTCACTGCCCACTGGATTGGGACCGATACAATATTCTTCGGCATCAAAGGAGACAAATTCAAAAGTCCACTCCGGCAGTTTGTCTTTGAGCAGACGTGAAAGCTCCAGTATACATGCGACCCCGGAAGCGTTGTCGCTGGCAGCCTGTCCCAGAGGCGCGGCATCATGATGAGCACCGAAGATGGCACGCTTGTTACCGGTCCCCGGACGGATCGCATAGACATTGGCGGATTTGTTGGGAAATGTGTCTGCATCAATGATCAGACGGTAACGGTGATTTTTATTGTTGGCAAGGTAGTAGGCGCCCGCTTCTGAAACAACTGCTGTCCCCAGCCGGGTCAGATAAGGGGAGCGCTGGATCTTGGTACTGGGGGCGCAGCATGTGTGATAGTCTGAATCGCTGATGAAGACGGCACCGGCGGCACCCAGTTTATCAAGATCTTCAGCAATGCCGTTGCGTCCCCGGATATCGGCTCCGTCAGAAAAGAATTCAACGATGCAAAGTCTGTCCTTTACCTCTTGGGAGTTCAGATCCTTCAACTCCTTTTCAGTCAGCCAGAGAGGAACTCCGGAAACATTTGTACTGCGGGAAAAGAAACAGGGCTGTGCTCCGGGAACCGGAATGGAGCTGTTGTCAAGATCCACAAAAATCATGCTGCCGAAACGCCACCCGGTTGTATCGAATTCTTCTTTTCCCGTTTCACTATATCCGTAGCTGCGGAAGGTCTTTTCAATATAGTCCGCCGCAGCCGCAACCCCGGGAGAACCTACATGACGGGAGGGAAAAAAACAGATCTCATGGAGATGTTTCTCAATATTGGCGTACAGTTTTTCCATGGTTATTCAAGCTCCATAAAGTAAGTGGTTGAGTCCAGATGCTTCTTGAATCCGGCTCTTTCGTAGGCGCGGCGCGCCGGAGCATGTGCCCAGTCAAGACCGGTGGTGACTTTGACCACTTTGACTCCGTTGTTCCGGAATTCCTCCATAACATATTTGTACATGGTCTGACCGATCCCTTTGAGACCGCTTTCTGTCAATGCGCCGTTGTTGCAGATCTCTCCCCAGACTTCGTTGATGGTATATGTGATGAATCCCACAAGCTTTTCTTCATGTTCGCAAACGGCAATTTTCCAGGCGCCGCTGTCGATCTGAGCTTTTACCTGAAGTCCTTTGGACTTTGCATCTCCTGCAGGGTTGAGAAGGTCAGAGATGGTGTCTCCCAGGGCTTCACGGGACATCTTGCGGATGGGCTGCCAGGCGATGTTGGCGATCTCCATCACCTGTTCCAGATCTTCTTCCTGATATGGACGCATGTTCATAGAAAAATTCCTTGTATTTACTTTTGGATTTGTCTTTAGAGGCAATTTCAAAACTCCTCAAAATTGTCAAAGCGCCCTCGCTTCGATCTGATAAAGGGAGCGTTTTTCCGCCTTCGCATAAAGCTACGGCGGGACAAGCGCCTGTTACCTTGCAGGTAGCACCCTCAAACTACCCTTTACAGCTCTTTACGAATGACATCTTTGCCATTTTTTGAATGACTTTTGAAATTACCTCATTAATATACTGCCAAAGCCCATGTGTGTAAATAGCAATTTTCAGAATATTTTATCATTTTGCGGATTTTTTTCCTTTTCCTTGATTTTTCTCTTTCCCGGGGCTATATTAAAAAATATGACAGCAATCAAAAATGCAGCCAGAGAAGGAGATTAAAATATGGAACTTCAACAGGTGTTGAAAGAACGCAGAACAGTCAGAAGATTTTCTCAGACCCCTGTTCCCGATGAGGAGCTCCGGGCATTGCTTGATGCAGGCAGACTTGCCTCATGCGCCAGAAATGATCAGCGTTTGCGCTATACAGTGGTCAGAACTCCTGAGCTGGTGAACAGGATATTCACCTTTACTGCGTGGGCTGGCTCAGTAACGCCCCGCCGTGATCCTGTTCCCGGCATGACAGCCCCCACTGCTTTCATTGTCGTGACCGGAAAAAAAGAGGAGGCTTCTTCCCCTCTGCTGCAAACTGATTGCGGTGCAGCGATCCAGACCATCCAACTTGCCGCCTGGGAAAAAGGTATCGGCTGCTGCTGGATGGGGGCTATCGACCGTCAGGCGATCCACTCCCTTTTGGAGCTGCCGGGAGATTGCGCGATCCTGTATATCATCGCTCTGGGATATGCTGCTGAAAAGCCGGTGCATGACGATATCGATGATCCCGGAAAGGTAAAATACTATCTGGATGACAATGATCTGCTCCATGTGCCGAAACTTACGGTCGATGCTATTGCCTCGTGGAAATGACCATGACTTTTCCGCAGCAATTCAGCGGCGGAACAATTTGACAAGAGTTGAAAGCAAAGTGTTGAGAAGCTGGGGACGCACTTCGATGGTCCCTTTGGGGCAATGCTCCTGACAGCAGTAACAGCGGATGCAATTATCAAGATCAAAAACAGGAATATCTTTCCCCTTTACTTTCTTCAGTTTCAGAGAGCGGGGAGGACAGACCTGAACACATCTGCCGCAGCTGATACAGCCTTCTGCGATCACTTTCGGACGGGTCCCGGCAAGGTTGCGGAGCTGTTTTTTAAAAAACGGGGG
>JAFTIE010000029.1 GCA_017457065.1 Lentisphaeria bacterium | reverse complement strand
TGTCAAAGCGCCCTCGCTTCGATCTGATAAAGGGAGCGTTTTCGGCTGTTACCTTACAGGTAGCAACCTCAAACTACCCTTTACAGCTCTTTGCGAATGGCATCTTTGTCATTTTTTGAATGACTTTTGAAATTACCTCAATAGAATGAATTTTCAACTGTTGTTTCTAATATAACTTGACATTTTTTTCATTGCAAGTATATTATATACATCATTAATAACATAATATTCATTAAAAATAACATTATGCTTACCAAGGAACAAATAGCGTTACTCGTTGACAGACAAAAGAAAACGCTTATTTCATCTCTGTTGCCCATATCTGTCAGAGAGGGGGATTTTTCAGAGGAAACAGAATGGCGTTCAGCTCATACCCAAATACATTACCGGCGTGAAGTGATGTATCTTCTTTCCGGGAATCATTCTGTAAGATTCAAGGAATCCGTTTATCCGGCGTCACCCGGAACTGTTCTGCTGTTGAATTCCCGTGAAAAGCACGATGACGCTTATTTTCCGCAACCGGAAGAAAGCACTCATTTGTGGCTGATAATCCGCCCCGATTGTATAAATTGCCAGTGTGATAAATTTGTGGATGGTAAATTGAAGATCATGTTCCGGCACTTTTACAGAAACCGGGAACATATTGCCGAGATCAACCGTGTCTGGGATGCCGGAGCAAGAGGAATACTTTCACCGGCAACAGCCGTGTTTGCTCTTCTGGCGCATCTGGATCTGGTGATTTTTGACATTCTCAGAAGCGAGGATAAACAGAAACTGCACAGTTTTGATCATGGAATTGAGGCCGTTGAAAAAGCAAAATCTTATCTTGAAAGTACCAATGGAAAAAATTGTTCAATTACCTTTTTGGCAGAACTGACCGGCTTCAGTGTCATGCACTTTCAACGGCTTTTCAAAAAACATGCCGGGATGACTGTGGGGGCATATACGGATCAAATACGGTTGCAGCGCTGTGATGAACTTAAAAACGTGTGTCTTCAAAAGGAAATTGCAGAAGAATTGGGGTTTTCTTCTGTTGCTTCATTCTGCAATTGGCGCAAAAAAATGGAACGCCGCCGCAAGTGACGTTTGAAATACCCGGAAAAAAGAGCCGCCGGAAATTTCCGGCGACTCTGCTGCAGAAGTTGAAAAATTGTTTTTCAATCCATCAGTGTCAGATTGTTACGGTGGATCACTTCGTCCTCGGTGTCGCTCCCCAGAACTTTGTGGAGTTCGTCAGAGTTCATACCGGCGATCTTGCGGCATTCTGCTGCGGAAAAATTCACCAGTCCCCGGGCGATGACCACGCCGTCGGCAGAGGCGATCTCCACGGTGTCGCCCCGTTTGAAATCCCCGATCACATCGGTCATCCCTGATGAAAGAAGGCTTTTCCCCTTCTCAAGAAGAGCTTTTACGGCGCCCCCGTCAACCACCACTCTGCCCGCAATACGGCTGAAATAGCGCAGATAACGCTTTTTGCCGGGGAGACGCTCCCGTGAGGGGAAGAACGTTCCTTCATCGGCGCCGGACATGATTTTTTTGAGGATATCCTTTTTTCTGCCGTCAGCGATCCAGAGATTGGCTCCGGCAGCAGTGGCGATGGAGGCGGCGATCAATTTGGAACTCATGCCGCCTACGGAGTAATCGGAGTTGTCGGTACCTCCGGCAAGAGCCTTGACAGCGGCGGTCAGTTTGGGGACGACGGGAATACGCGGTCCCAGCGTACCATCGGGATTCCGGTCACGCAGACCGTCCTCGGTGGTGAGGATTATGGCAAGATCGGACCCGGTGAGAGAGCAGAGCAATCCTGCCAGCTTGTCATTGTCTCCGAATTTCAGCTCCGCCACGGAAACAGGATCGTTTTCGTTGATAACAGGGAGCAGATCCTTTTCCCAGAGGGCATTGATGCAGTTCATTACATTGAGATAGCGGCTGCGGGCGTTCAGATCCGCAGCAGTCAGCAGAAGCTGGGCGGGGAGAAAGCCGTACTTGGCACACTCTTCGGCGTATATCGCCATGAGCCTTGTCTGCCCCACTGCGGCGAGGGCCTGTTTGGCGGCAAGTTCTTTGGGACGGTGTTTCAGCTTGAGAAGCTCCATGCCCATGCCCACGGCACCTGAGCTGACCAGCAGGACTTTTTTACCTGCTTTACGCAGATGGGCAATCCCTTCCACCAGAGCGGCGATGGACTCCCGGTCGGTAAGAAGCCGGGTGCCGGCTTTGACGATGATCTGACGCGCCGATTCAACGGCTGCTTTTCTTATTTCCGAATTTTCCATGGTTATCTTTTTTGTGGTTGTTGAAATTTTTTCTGTCACTGGGGGCGCCGTTGTTTCTGCC
Organism: Lentisphaeria bacterium; assembly: GCA_017457065.1. Classification (GTDB taxonomy): domain Bacteria; phylum Verrucomicrobiota; class Lentisphaeria; order Victivallales; family Victivallaceae; genus UBA1784. Next base: position 7,604 of record JAFTIE010000029.1, on the reverse strand, counting down.
GGGAGCATCTTTCCCGGAGCGGCGTTTTTTCAGCACTTCGATCTGGGCACGGCGTTCAGCCAGTCCCCTTTGTACCTGCAAAGGATTGCCCTCAGCATCTTTGCCGGTGTAATACATGGCAGCTCCCATGGTCATCGGGAGCGGGATGTAATCCTGGACCTGCTGAAGACTCCAGCGGTGTTTATTGAGAAAATCGTCTACGATCTTCATATCCAGCCCCGTGCATCCGGGGAAGTTGGAAATGAAAAGGGGGATGATGTACTGTTCAAGACCGTGTTCTTTGCTGATGATCTCAAAGCGGCGCATAAATTCGTAAAACTCCTCTGCAGAACTTTTCCGCATGAGTCTGAGCACATTGGGCGCCAGATGTTCAGGAGCAACTTTCAAATGTCCTGAAACATGGTGTCCGATCATTTCCTCCATCAGTTCCGGCTGCTTCAAGGCAAGATCCAGGCGGACTCCGGAATTGATGTAAACATGTTTTACTTTGGGGATCTTCATCAGAGAACGCAACAGCGCCACAGTGGCTTTGCCGTCACAATGGTAATTGGGGCAGATCTTCGGATAAAGACAGCTGGCACGGTGGCAGAGCTTGCATTTTTCAGGATCAGTCACGCTGCCGAAGGTGTTTCCGGCGGCGCCGCCCACATCTGAAATGGTCCCTTTGAAGTGAGGCATCGAGGCAATGGTTTCCACCTCCCGTTTGATGGACTCCGGACTGCGGCTCATGACGGTGCGCCCCTGATGGGTGACAAGTCCGCAGAAGGCACAGGCACCGGGGCAGCCCCGGATCGCCTGCACAGAGTTCTCAATGGTGGCAAAGGCAGGGATGCGCTTTTTGTAGACCGGATGAGGACGGCGGGCATAAGGAAGCTCGTGGACCAGATCCAGTTCCTCAGGTTTCAGGGGCAGGGGAGGCGCTTCGATGACCAGCAGCCGGTCGCCGTAACGCTGGATCAGACCGCATCCCCGGTAGGGATTCATCTCTTCCTCCACCAGCTTTGTAGCGGTCATAAGAGCGTCTTTGTTCTTGAGCGTCTCCTCGTAAGTGGGGAGCTCCCGGTAGTTGGATGTATCAAAGGCTTCAGCGGCTTTTTTGCCCAGCAGACGGGCAGTCCCGCGGATCCCTTCAAGGCTTTTGCCATCCCGGAACCTGTCAAAGATCTCAGGAGTCGGTCTTTCCCCCATGCCGTAGACCAGTATTTCAGACTTGGCATCCACCAACACTGACGGGCGGATCTTATCCTGCCAGTAATCGTAATGTGCGATACGGCGGAGACTTGCTTCGATCCCCCCCAGCATCACCGGGACTCCGGGGAATGCCTGCCGTGCCAGCTGGGCATACACAGTGGTGGCATGGGGCGGGCGTTTGCCGGGGATGTTGTCTTCTGAAAAAGCATCTTCCCGCCGCAGCCGTCTGCCCACGGTGTAAAGGTTGACCATGGAGTCAATGTTCCCCGAGGTCACACCGATACCGACACGGGGGCACCCCATGACACGGAGCGAATCAGGAGTGCTCCAATCAGGCTGTGCCACGACGCCTACACGGTAGCCGTGATGCTCAAGAAGTCTGCCGATAATGGCAACGCCGAAAGAGGGGTGATCCACATAGCAGTCGCCGGTGATGAGCAGTATATCCAGCTCATCCCACCCCAGAGACTCCATTTCGGCTCTGGTCATCGGAAGGAATGGTGCACTCATTTTTTTGCCTTCTTCTTCTTTGCAGCAGCAGCTTTACTCTGAGCCTTGGAAGTTTTGCTGCTCTTTTTGGCTGCAGTTTTCTTTACAGCGGGTGCTTTACTCTGAGTCTTGGAAGTTTTGCTCTCCACTTTTGCCGCAGTTTTCTTCACAGCGGGTGCTTTACTCTCAGTCTTGGAAGTTTTGCTCTCCACTTTTGCCGCAGCTTTCTTTGCAGCAGGTTGCGGGGGCTGAGGAGCGGAACCTTTGCTCCCGGTTGCCGCCGCTATTTTTCCCGAAAGGGGGATTTGGGATTGAGGCGTGAAAGCTTTTTGCCCCAGATTTTCAAAAGGGATCTTGTCTCCCGGAGATCCGGGATGAAAAAGAGCTTTGAGCTCCAGAGTTTCTCTGCTGTCGCTGCCGATGACTGCTGACGGATCGAGAGCAAAGAAAAGAGTATAACGGAACTTCGGGGTGATTTGTTCCACGGTCTGCCAGATGTTTCTGTTGTTTTGAGGAGACTCCGCGACACTGATGAAGCTGTTATTGCGCTGGATGGCGATACAGCGGAACGAACTTCCGAAGATATCAATGGCGTAGTCATGAAGACTGATACTGCGTCCCTCGTCAAAAAGCACAGTAAGCGCAGCATAAACAGGTTTCTCGGGAAGTTCAAAAACAGGATTGGAAAGCTTCTTCAAACGGTTGGGAACTTGAGTGGAAATTTCGGCACAGAGAACCTTTCCACTGCGGAAATCCAATGTTCCGCCGCAGAGAACTGAAGCTGTCAACAGCAAAGCAAAAATAATTTTCATGGACGGCTGCTTTCGGAAAATAACAGGTTCAACTGAAAGATAAAAGCCGGAAAAAAGGACGCCCCGCAAGACGCTCCCTCTTTCCGGCCTTTGCTGGAAATCCTGCTGGATCACTCAACAGTGATAGCACTGCAGGGGCAGGCATCAACGCAAGCACCGCAGCTCACGCAGGAATCTTCGACGACAACAGCTTTGTCGCCTTCGATCTTGATAGCCTCGGCGGGGCAGGCTTCCACACAGGCGCCGCATCCGGCGCAGGTATCTTTGTCAATTTTAGCAGCCATTTTCTTTTTCTCCTTATTATTTTTGAGGGATACTATAATATAATGCCTTCCGGTCATTTTGTCAAGTCACATTTGCCGGAATTTTCATTTGCCGGCACTTTTTGGCTCCAAATCCTTTTGAGTTGAGTCTTATCCGGAACGGTATCCGGAGCTTTCCGGCATAAATAACTGTCCCCTTTTCGATTTTTGCATCCCGTTCAGCGAATGATCTCAGATCGTTTGCAAAATCAGACCTCCAGGTGCGGACAGATTTGATTTTGTATGGATAAAGTTTGTGTCCGGCAGCTTTTAGAAGAGTTTGCCAACGAAAGGAGCACATTTGAGCATATCGGCAGACTTGATGCCGATCAGCCATGTGTTGAACTTCCGAATTTACACACGCAAATATTCTTCCCGTCACAGAAAGATGAGTCCGGGAGGCTGAATACACATCCGCAGTCACGGCAGATAAAACCTTAACGGAGAATGGGGAAATGTTGCAGAATATACACCTTGGAAACATAAATGTCAGGAATCTGCGGTGCAGAGAGCGTTTTTTTTAACAACTCACTTGCTAAACATGAAAAAAAGAGCTATATTATATAAAAGCGTGACGCATACGTCCAAACATTAAAGCTGGAGAATTATTGAACATGAGCATTCATCCCACTGCAGTTGTTTCCGACGGCGCCGTTATCGGTGACGGTGTTGAGATCGGTCCTTTCGTTTATGTCGGTCCCAATGTGAAGATCGGTGACGGATGCCGTTTGCTGGCACACTGTGTCGTTGACGGTCACACCACCATGGGCTGTCGCAACGTTGTTCATCCCTTTGCCACTCTGGGCGGTCCCGCTCAGGATCACGGCGTTGAGGCAGGGGCTGTGACCTATCTGCAGATCGGCGACGACAATGAGTTCCGTGAAGGATTCACCGCTCATACCGGCACCAAACCTGACACCTGTACCGTTATCGGCAATCACAACATGTTCATGGCACAATCCCATGTGGCGCACAACTGTCAGGTTGGCAACAATGTGATCTATGTGAACAGTGCCTGTACCGCCGGGTATACCCAGATCTTTGACAACGCCATCCTTTCCGGATTGGTGGCGATCCACCAGTTCTGCCGGGTGGGACGTTTTGCCATGGTTTCCGGATGTTCAGCATTTTCTCTCGATGTGCCCCCCTTCATGATTGCCGAAGGACGCAACGGCGGTGTCAAGACCATCAACCTTGTGGGGCTCAAACGTGCCGGATTTTCTGAAGAAGCGATCCGCAACATCAAAAATATCTACAAGATCTACTACCGCAGCGGACTCATGGCGGGGAATGCTCTTGAAAAGATCCGCACTGAACTGCCTCAGACTCCTGAAGTTGTGGAGTTTCTTGATTTTTGTGCCAATACCCGGAAAGGCGTCGTCGGTCCCAACCGCGAAGGACGCCGCGGCTGAGTTAATTTTAAGGAGAAGAAAAAATGGTTGAAGCATTGAAAAAAAATCCCGCATTCACTCCCCGGCGCGGTCCCGTTGTGCTGGCGATCCTCGATGGAGTGGGCTTTGGCAAGTATGAGGACGGAGACGCTGTCAAACTGGCACGCACCCCCGTACTGGACTCCCTTATGAAGAACTCCCCCTGCACCAGCTTGAAAGCTCATGGTACCGCTGTCGGTATGCCTTCTGACGCTGACATGGGCAACAGTGAAGTGGGACACAATGCTATCGGCTGCGGCAGAGTTTTTGCTCAGGGCGCAAAACTGGTGGAAGAGGCGGTCACTTCAGGAAAACTTTTTGAAGGCGCCACATGGAAAGAGGCTGCGGCTCAGGTGCAGGAAAAGGGTTCTGTTCTGCATTTTATCGGACTTTTCTCTGACGGAAACGTCCACAGCAATATCTCTCACCTCAAAGGCATGGTGGAAAACGCCGCCAAAGCCGGTGTCAAAAAGGTCCGTCTCCACATCCTGCTCGACGGTCGCGATGTGCCTGAAACTTCCGCTCTGGAGTATGTGGATCCTTTTGAAGAGTTCCTCGCCGGGATCAACAAGGAATACGATGCCGACTACGCCATCGCCTCCGGCGGCGGACGTATGGTCATCACCATGGACCGTTACGGCGCCAACTGGAAGATGGTCGAACTCGGCTGGAAGACCCACGTTCTGGGTGAAGGCGATATGTACGCTTCTGCCCACGAAGCCATTGAAGACTTGCGCAAAAAGACCGGTGCCATTGACCAGGATCTGCCTGCCTTTGTCATTTCCAAAGACGGCAAGACTCCTCTGGGCACCATTGAGGATGGGGATGCTGTGATCTACTTCAATTTCCGCGGCGACCGTGCGCTGGAGATTACCGAAGCATTTGAAGCAGGTCCAGAGTTCGACAAGTTCGACCGCAAGCGGGTCCCTCAGGTCTACTATGCCGGTATGATGGAGTACGACGGCGACTTGCATGTTCCTGCTCACTATCTGGTCAATCCTCCTGAGATCGACCGCACCATGGATGAATACCTCTGTGCCTCCGGGATCAGCCAGCTGGCTGTGAGTGAGACTCAGAAATACGGACACGTGACCTACTTCTTCAACGGCAACCGCTCCGGCAAGTTTGACGAAAAACTTGACGAGTACATGGAGATCCGTTCTGACGTGGTTCCCTTTGAGCAGCGTCCCTGGATGAAGTGTGCCGAAATCACCGATGTGGTGGTGGATGCCATTGCTTCCGGTAAATATGATATGATCCGCATGAACTTCCCCAACGGTGACATGGTGGGACACACCGGCAACCTTGAAGCGGTCATCGTTTCCCTTGAAGCTCTGGATCTCTGTCTCGGACGTATCAAAGAGGCTGTGGATGCCGCAGGCGGTGTTCTGGTCATTTCCGCTGACCACGGCAACGCCGACGACATGTTTGAACACGGCAAAGACGGCAAAGTCAAAGTGGATGCCGAAGGACAGATTTCCCGCAAGACCAGCCACTCTCTCAACCCTGTTCCCTGCATCGTCTACGATCCCGAGGGCAAGGGCGAATACGCTTCTGAGCTGCGTTCCGGTCTGGGGATCAGCTCTCTTGCAGCCACCTGCATCGAGCTTTTGGGCTTCAAAGCCCCTGAAGATTACGATCCCAGCGTGCTGGTGATGAAGTAATCTGTCATCTCTGCTGACAATAAAAAACCTTGCGCTTTTCAACAGGCACAAGGTTTTTTTTTGGTTGAAGAAAAACAGCTTTTTATTCGAGGGTGATCTTCATGACACGGACACCCGTGTGGGTCCCGTAGGGGAATCCGGTGCAGCGCAATGCGGCGATGCCGTCGGAAATGTTCTGGGTGAATGAAAGTTCTTCGCCGTTGTCCATCCAACGGGCACTTTGGATCGTTTCTGTCAGACCGTCGATGGTGCGCAATCCGGGCCCTTGAAGCGTTGCCGTTACGTTGACGTGTCCTGCGATCCCTAAGTCAAAGACGAAATAGTAGAGGTTTTTCCCCTGACGGAGTACGAAATCTTTTCCCTGACACTTCAAAGAGGTGTCGGGCTGGGGTTCGTAGAGGGCTTCACCGTACCACTTGATCCAGCGGCCTACCAGATCGAAGACCGCTTTCTCGTATGCCGGGATCCCTCCCTGAGGCGTGGGACCGAAATTCAACAGAAAGTTGGCGCCGCAGCCCCGGCTGTGGCAGAGACGCTCCACCACCTCACCGGGGGAAAGAAAGTTGATGTCGTTTTTCCCGAGCCCCCAGTGGGCGTTCATGGTCTTGCACACTTCGGACGCCACATATTTTTCCATCCCTTCCCGGTTCATGGGTTTGGCGGCGTTGTTTTCGTAGGTCACAGAGTCGATCTCAGGATGTCCTGTTTTCCCCAGTGCCACAAGTCCTGTGTTGTTGACGATGATGGCGTCAGGCTGGTGTTTGCGGATCATGCCGTAAAGGCGGCTTTCCTGCCAGTCAGACTGGGGACGGGACCAGTTGCCGTCAAACCAGAGTCCCCCGATCTTGCCGTAATTCTTGCAGAGCAGCTCCACTGAGGCGCAAAGGTAGTCCAGATACTCCTGAAACTCCTCTTCGCTGCAGACTCTTGTGTAAGGAGAAAAGACCGTCTCATCTTTGATGCTGTTTTTCCCTCTCCAATTCCAATCCAACGTGGTGTGGTAGAAAAAGGGGACGATCCCGTGGCGGCGGCAGGCTTCGACGAACTCAGCAATAAGGTCCCTTCCGGCGGGAGTATGGGGAGCATCAAAGTCATTGAGTCCGCAGGTGTCGTAAAGTGAAAATCCGTCGTGGTGGCGGGTGGTCAGCACGATGTACTTCATGCCGGTATTCGCCGCAAGGGCGGCAATGGCGTCAGGATCAAAATCTTCGGCGGTGAAGGTTCCGGCAAGTTTTTTATACTCGCAAAAAGGGATGCTCTGGGAAGCCTGCGCCCATTCTCCGGCGCCCAGCTGGGAGTAAAGTCCCCAGTGGATAAACATGCCGAATCCCATCTTTTCAAATTCACGGATACGCGGTAAGGGCTGCGGTATACTCATAAAATTACCTCTTTGCTGCAGTTTTGTGTTTAAGGCAATTTCAAAACTCCTCAAAATTGTCAAAGCGTCCTCGCTTCGATCTGCGAAAGGGAGCGTTTTCAGCTGTTACCCTGCAGGTAGCAGCTTCAAACTACCCTTTACAGCTCTTTGCGAATGACATCTTTGCCATTTTTTGAATGACTTTTGAAATTACCTCTGAGGCAATTTCAAAACTCCTCAAAATTGTCAAAGCGCCCTCTTCTTCGATCTGATAAAGGGAGCGTTTTTCCGCCTTCGCATAAAGCTACGGCGGGACAAGCGCCTGTTACCTTTCCCCCTCCGCATAAAGCTACGGCGGG
>JAFTIE010000241.1 GCA_017457065.1 Lentisphaeria bacterium | reverse complement strand
GCAGACTGCCAACCGGCTAGAGGGGATAATAAGCCTCTACGGCGTAGAATTCACGGCTAAGGTAATTTCAGTCTGTGGACCAAACATTATCGGCAACTTTCCATAAGTTAAACTACCCGCTAAGGTTTTGCAACAGCCCCGGTTGCAAGTCTGCGGACGTTTCCGTTATGAAGCTCTCTTTTGCTCCGGGTGGATCCAAAACTCTTGTGAGGATCCTTTCTGAAAAAACGCCGGAGCAAAATTGATTTTTCAGAAAAAAAACTCTCACTTCTTGACAATTTGCATGAAACAGGTTATATTAATGCAAATCCTTGCAAGAACGTTCTTGCAATTATAAATCAAGGAGTTTCCCATGCGTGTAACCATCAAGGAAGTTGCTGCTGAAGCGGGGGTTTCTTATCAAATCGTTTCTGCGATCCTCGGCAACTGCAGCTATGCAAGAGCTTCTGAAGCCACACGGAAAAAAGTACGCGAAGCGGCTGAGAAACTGGGATATGTCCCCAATATCAGTGCCCGAACTCTCAAAGGCGGTTCAAGCGGTATGATCGGTGTCCTCATCGACCCACTGGCGACGCAGACCGCCTTCAACATTCTTTTTGAACTGGAAAAAAGAGCTGCTTCATGTAACTGCCGCCTTCTTATTTCAGAAGCCCACGACAACCCCAATCGTCTCAAGGATGCCTGTAAAGAGATGCGTCAATACGGTGTTGACGGCATTATTGCCCTTGCGCACACCTATCCCGGGATCGGCAAACTGACCGACGGTCTGGACGAAAATTTCCCCCTTATCCCTGTGCTGGACAGTCTTCCCGGCAATTATTCTGCCGTCGTCAATGATACAGTTTCGGGTATCGCCGGTGCGGCACAGCACCTTCTTGATTCAGGCTATCAGGAGGTGGTGATGCTGACCAGTGACAATCTGGAGTATCCCACCACTTTGCAGCGGCTGGAGGGATTCCGCAAAGTTCTGCCGGAAAACCGTATCTTTGGCTACAAACACTCCGATGGATCGGAGCTGCCGGTCGACGCGATCCGATCTGTCGTCCCCCGGATCCTCAGTCACGGAGCAGACGCCATCGTCTGCTACAATGACTTTGTTGCCGCAGCAGTGATCAGAGAGCTGCGGCGGCACAAGGTCCGGGTCCCGGAAGACATTGGCATCACCGGATTTGATAACACGCCTTGGTGTACAGTTCTTGATCCTTCTCTGACCAGCGTTGCACCTGACTTTGCTTCAGTGGCAGAAAACGCCTTCAAACTTCTGGAGCAGCGCATGGCAGGCAACAAAGAAAATATTTACATTACCGTGCCGCCCCGTCTTGAAATACGGGAAAGTTCAGTGAAACACACCAAATAAAATGGAGAGATATTAAGATGAGAAGGAAACAGTTTTTCACGCTGATCGAACTGTTGGTTGTTATTGCCATCATCGCAATTCTCGCCGGTATGCTGCTGCCTGCCTTACAGCAGTCCCGTGAACGCGCCAAGACGCTCCAGTGCATGAACCAGATGATGCAGATCGGCAAGGCACGGCTCATGTACAGGGATGCGAACAAGGGCAACATCACTCCATTGGAACTCTATTATCCCGATTCCAAAGTCTACGAAATGTGGCCCGGATTTCTGATGCGGGAGGGTTTTCTGCCATGGACCAACTGGAATGTGCAGCCGGAAACCCCTGCGGCAGTTCTTCCAAGTGTGTACGCTCCCAGGGGACTTTTCCGCTGCCCGTCAGTTCCTGTGTTCAAGCCTAAAAAATCGGCACGCAATCAAGGCTCCGATTACGCTGTCCCCAAATATCTGGGACTCTATACGGGAACAGGATTGACACGGGGATTTCAGAAAGAAACCCACATGAAAACGCCCAGCTGGCACTCTATGCTTATGGCAAACCGCAGAACAGTTGATGCCGGAGCTTTAGATGCTTCAGGTGACGAGGGCGACGACGATATCTATATTTTCCCCGGACCTGTCATGCGCCACAACAACGGTATGAACGTGGTGTTCATGGACGGTCACGGTGAATGGATGAAATATACGAAAGTCCCCCTTTCTGCCCTGACTGCCTCGCCCATCAAGTACACTTTCTGGAACAGAAAGGATCAGGCGCACTATTGGGGACAGTATGGCAACAGGCTGTAACACCCGATCAGGCAGCTTGACAACAATGGAGGAACTTTGAAATCATGAGATCTTTATATCTGATTTTGACTTGTTCGTTGTGTTTTTGGGCTTTCTTTGCAGAGTCAGCTCCGGCAGGAAAAATCATCCGTGTCCGTCCGGGGGACGGCTCTTTCACCCGTGCCGCAAAAAATTGGCGCCCCGGAGATACAATTTTGCTTGCCCCCGGGGAATACCGTGAATCCTTCAGCACCCGCGCCGGGGGAAAGAAGATCCTGAAGGGATTGACCATCAAAGCGGAGATCCCCGGCAGTGTGGTGTTCCGGGGGGATGTGCCTGCGCCGGAGTTTGTCCCCTGCGGCGGCGGCATCTGGAAAGCCCCCTGGGCCGCACTCCCGGAAACCGTTTTTGAACGGGATACACTCCGGGCTCTCCTTTACTGCAGCACCAGAGACGGATTGGACCGGAACGCCGGGACCTGGACTTATGATGAAAAAGAAAAGTGCCTCTATCTGCGGACCACCGACTCAAGGGAACCTGCAAAACATACCCTCACCATCGGCGTAACTCCCCGGCACGGATTCAATTTCTATGCCGCAAAAGCCGCCGAAGGTCCCCGCAATATCCTTTTGGAGGGATTCAGCGTCACCGGCTTTTTCAGCCGGGGAAGATATGCTGACCAACGTATCCCTTCTTCACAGAAAAAGGTCCCCTGGGGGATCGTCATCAACCGGCCTCAGGAGAATGTGGTCATCCGTGATGTGACCGCCTTTCTCAACGGTATGGGCATAGGCTTCTGCGTGAGCTCCCGGAACGGGATCATTGAAAACTGCCGGGCGTGGGGCAACCGGAGCCAACACAACCGTTCCGGATGCGGTATCGGCATCTTTGATGAAAACGCCCATTGCATCCTGCGGAACAATATCGGCGCCGACAACTCCGGGAACGACATTTTTCTTTACGGCGGTCCCTTTGCCGGGAGTACAGGATTCGACTCCAACCGGGCTTACGGCAGGATCCGGGTCAAGGGATCCAAGCACAAAGATTTTCAGGTGACAAACTGCATCGCCGGAAGTTTTTCCCACCTGAGTCATCCCCGGCATATCCGCAACAGTTTTACTGCCGGCTATGTTGAAAACGGCGAACTTATGACAAAGGAAAATCTGTTTTGCCGTTACGAAAAGAATCTTGTTCCGGAAAAAGTTTTTGCCGATTGGGAAAATTTCGACCTCCGTCCCATGGGGGGCGTTCCGGAAGCGGTTGCCAAAAGGGCTCCGGCACCGGGTTCTGAAAAACTGTTCTTCCTTTCCCCCAAAGGTAATGACAAGGCTGACGGACGCTCCATCCACACCGCATTCGCCACCTTCGCCCGGGCGCAGAAAGCCCTTGTCCCGGGAGCGGAACTTTATATCACCGGTCCCGTCAAAGGGGATCTGGTGCTGAAGAAATTGAAAAATGTCTCCATCCGGGGCAGAGGCGTTTATGCTTCGCTCATTCAGGGAAAAATCACTGTGGAAAACTCCAGCTCCATCAAACTGGAACGGCTTATGGTTGCTGAACTTTGCATCAGAAACAGCAAAGATGTTTCCGTTGCCCATTGTTACGGAAAACTGCAGGTTTCCGGTGCAGAAAGAGTGCGCCTGACCCACAACCACTTTACAGAAGCCCACATGGAAAAAGCTCCGGGAAGTTTTGTAACAGCCAACATCTTTGACCGTTTTTCAGGAGAGAGCGGCGCTTTGTGGAGTGATTACAACGCCTATGGCGACAAGGTCCCTGCCGGGGAAAAACACTCCTTCAAAGCCAGAGTGATCCGGGGACGCAAGGGGAGTTGCCGCAATGCCTGGGAATTTGACGGCAAAGCCATCGACGGTATGCCAGTGGGACCTTTCAGGCGGCAGAAAAGAAATGTGGCGCTGAAACTTGAAAATCTTGAATTCAAATCTCTTACCCCCGAAACGGCAGTCGTTGAGATCAAAGGGAACATCCCTTTTACCGGAACACTTTTCTACGGTACGACACCTCAAAACAACAGAAAAATCGAATTTTCCACCAGCTCATGCCGTCACAGGGTCACTCTGCCGGGAATCGTTCCCGGGAAGAAATATTTTGTCAGGTGCGAAGCAAAAGCTGAGATCCCTGAGTGCTTCAGCAATGCGGAGCTTCCAAACAGCCTCACCTCACGCTCCGGCGGGAAAAAGTCAGGGCATTTTACGGCGCCTCTGAAATATGCCGCTGCCAAAACATATTATGTTTCGCCTTCAGGCTCCGATGAGGGAGCAGGAACGAAGGGCGAACCGTTCCGGACAGTGGGGTATGCGGTGAGCCGTCTGCTGCCGGGAGACACCTTGATCCTGCGGGGCGGGGATTACTGTGAAATGGTGGAGATCCCCGTTTCCGGGACCCGTGAGCGTCCCATTACGCTCCGGGGCGCAGAAGGGGAAAAGGTACGGTTCCACGGAGGAATTGGCTCGCTGCTTACCGACGGGATCAGGATCATCGGTCAGAAGCATCTGATATTTGAGAATATGATTTTCACCGGAAACGGTCTTTCGGATGAGGATGGTTACTCTTTTGCTCCGATCCGGGTGGAAGGAAGTGAAAACATCACTTTCCGGCGGCTGCTCATCGGCGGCGCCACCTATACCATCGGAGTTTGGAAATCAAAAAATATACTTATTGAAGATTGTGTCCTTGCCTACGGACACGGGGGCTTGGAAATCGCCGGTACTTCTGCCGTGGTCAGACACTGTACTTTTGCCTATGGCGGCGTGAATCACATTGCTTTCCGCAACCACGGTAAGGAAAAAATCCTTCTTGAAAACAACATTTTCACAGATCTGCTCAATATGAAGGGCTCCAATGCCCTTGTGCATATCCATGATCCTGATGTATTTACCGAAAAGAACAACTGTTTCTATCTCCGGATGCCGTGGCATGAGCGGCGTATTTACGGCTGGAATCTGGCAGGGGGGCAACTTGCTGAAAAGAATCTCCCTGACCAGCTTTCCAAATTCCCGTTCCTCGGGAGACGTCAAACGCCGTATACCACTTTTGTCCGTGAATTCAAACGGAAAAGCAGCTCCTTTTCCGCCGATCCCAGGTTGAAGATCCATCCCGGTTTTATTGTCAGATACGCCACATTGGCAAACTGGAAAAAAAGGTGGAAAAAGAATCAGACCGCAAGTTATGCCGAACACCACAGGATCGGGAAAACTGCCCGTCTTGAGTTCAGGAACTATCTGCCTCAAGCTGCCGAAGTTATCCGCCGCGGATGCGGTCCAAGAAACATAAAATGACCGGTTTTGACATAATTGACGGGGACATCAAATTGTCAAAACCGGTCTTTCCGATGAACTTTAGGACAAATTACATCAAATTCATGTAGTATTCAAGATCCGCAGGCGGTTCGGGGATCTCGGCGTGGTACTTCACAAAGGTCTGTGCCGCCAGCAGATCCCAGTGTTCTGCGGTGATGAGATAGTGGTTGACGTAGAACATCTCACGCAGGTATTCGGGATCTTTGAGATCCCCTTTGTCCATGAGTTCGAACATCTTGCGGATGTGGGTCCCGTAATGGGTGTAACGCATGGAAGCTGCGTTGTAGTAGGTGTCGCAGAGGTCGTCATCGGCAACGATATTGCAGAGTCCTGTAAGACGTTTCAGGAACTCTTCTCTGTTGGCGCCTTCCTTGACTTCAAGGCACTGGTCGGCGTTGATCTGGTGGGGGATCACCTCAATGGCGGCGACTTTGTGTTTGTTGATGAAAAGCTTCAGAGAGTAGCTTTCGTTCCATGACGGCGGCGGTGTTGCGCTGCGGGCGGGAAAGTGGAAATTCCCCAGACTGTAGGCGATGAATCCGCCGTTGTAAACCTCAAATCCCTGAGCGGTATGGGGATGGTGGGCAATAACGGCAGCCGCACCGGCATCGACGAAGGCACGGTAGTTCTCACGGATGCGCTGGGCGGGGAAGGGAACTTGTTCCTTGCCGTCGTGGATCACCACCAGAACAAAGTCGCTCTGCTGTCTTTCTTTAGCCACCTGAGCGGCAATGGCGGGAGGATTCAGGGGATTGGAACCGGGAGTGGTGCGGGTGCAGTCGCAAGCCTGACGCATGGAAGCGCAGATAATGGCGACCTTCACACCCTTCACATCGCAGTAGAGCGTTTTTGCGGCATCGGCAAGATCTTTGCCGCCGCCCACGAATTTGCCTCCGGCGGCGGTGATGTGCTCCATGGTCTCAAGGAACGCTTCATCACCGAAGTCACGGGAGTGGTTGTTGGCGAGGGCATAGACGGAAAAACCCGCCTTCATCAATGCGGGCATGACATCGGGATCAGCTTTGAGGTTGGGACCGCATTTGTAAATGGGTTCGCCCCCCCGTGTCAGGGTGCACTCCAGATTGGTGATGCCCAGATCACAGGATTTTATCACAGGCAGAACAGTGCCGAAAACGCTTTCGGTCTCTCCTTTGCAGAGTCTTTCTTCTGCAAGTTCACGGGGGATCAGGTCGCCGGTGATGAAAATGGTTTTTGCGCCCTCAAGGGCGGCGGCATCGTAGACGATCCTGCCGTCAAAAGGAATAGGGTTCATAAAAAGGGATCCTTATGTTGAAAGTTGAAAAAAGCATTTTCGATAATTTACAGCAGATTCTTTCTTTTTGCAAATCTTTTTCGGCACTTATTTGTTCTTTTCAGGTAATTTTGTTTGACTGCAAGACTCCAGTGTGTTATATTATCGGTTGTAACAGATTCTTTTTAATTAAAGTTAAGGAAAAGAAAAAATGACTGATATGGAAAAAATGAGCTATGCTCTCGGCATGAATGTTGCCGGGAACATTACCGAACTCCCCATCGAACTGGATTTCAAACAGGTCCTTGCCGCCATCTCTGACGTGAGTTCCGGAAAAAAACCTGCCCTTGAACTTGACGAATATCACAAATTCATGCAATCCTTCCAGCAGAAGGTCCAGTCCGCTGCCCGTGAAGCCGCCGCCAATGCCGCTCAGGCAAATGTGAAAGCCGGCAAAGAGTTCCTCGAAGCCAACAAGTCCAAAGAGGGTGTTCAGGTCACTGCCAGCGGACTGCAGTACAAGGTCCTTAAAGAAGGCACCGGCAAAAAGCCCGTTTCCTCTGACAAGGTGAAGGTGCATTACACCGGAAAACTCATTGACGGCAAAGTCTTTGACAGCTCCGTGCAGCGCGGGGAGCCCGCTGAATTCGGTGTTACCCAGGTGATCCCCGGATGGGTGGAGGGACTCCAGCTTATGAACGTAGGCAGCAAATATGAATTTGTCATCCCCTCTGAACTTGCCTACGGCGAGAGGGGCGCCGGCAATGCCATTCCCCCCTGTGCCGTGCTGGTCTTTGAGGTGGAACTTCTTGACATCGTCTGAAAATGAAAGTTTTGAGCAAACAGCGCAACAGCCGCATGTGCGCCGTCTGCGGACTGGACAATATTTACGGTCTGCAGGCGCCCTTCTATAATATGGAAGACGGCAGTGTGGTCACATTGTTCCGTTACAAGGACCACCACCAGAGTTATCCGGGCAGAGTCCACGGCGGGTTGATTTCTGCAATGATCGACGAAATGGGACTCCGGGGGCTCTGGGCGCACCATCAGGATGAGAGCCTTTTCGGCGTTACTATGACACTGGACACCAAATACCGGAAACCGGTGCCCTACGGCGTGGAACTTCTGGGAAGAGGCGTGGTCACGGCGGAAACTGCCAGAGCTTTTGAGATCGATTCATTCATCTATGACCGTGAGGGCGTACTCCTTGCCAACGGCCATGTGAAATATATGAAACTTGCCACCGAAATCATCGCCGCCGGAGCAGATGTACACGAAGAGATGCCCTACCTCATAGAGGACAGCATCAGAGAGATCGACTGCCGTTTCTGAAAAAGCTGAACGGCAGAGATGCAAGAGAAAGGAGTGCTGCAAAACCTTAAAAAGGCAAGCAGCACCCCTTTTCTTTGTTTGAGCGAAAAAAAGCTCTCCTTTTACCGGCAGTGTTCTCCGGAGTGATAACCGCACTTGGGGCAGTATCCCTTCTCATCAAGGGCTACGCCGCAGCGGGGACAGCGGCAGTAAGAGGCGGTGGGGGGAAACTCTGCCGAAGCGGCATTGTCGCCGCTGGTGAAGGTCAGTTTGACGATGTTGAGTTTGTCTTTCAAAAGGGCGTGGACGATCTTGATCATGCCTTCGACGGTCATGGATTCCTTTGTCACCACCACCCGGCATTCAGGGTAGGCGGTCGCCAGTTCTGTTTTGAAAGCGGGTCCCTTCATGGTGTTCCGGGGGGAACCGTTGCGTATGCCCTGTGCTTCATAGACCTTCAAGATGGGCTCCAGAAGGGGATCATCTTCCCGCAGGATCAATGCGTGGTCAAAGTTCTGCAATATGTTCCAGGCGGTTTTGCGGATCTCGTTGCAGGGAAAGACCATGTTCACACCCGGATTGATACTTTCTTCCACCTCAATGGTCAGAGTGCCGGTGTGTCCGTGGAGATACTGTGCTTCGCCCTCAAAGCGGAAAAACCTGTGGGCATACTGCAGATGGAATGTGGTAAAGCTCCTCATTTGAATACTCCTCCTCAATAAACAAGCCTTACTGTGGGAGAAACGGAAAGGCCGGACTCCCCGTCCGGAGTTTCTCCCGGCAGTAAACATTATGAAGGGTTCAGAGCGGGATATCAAATTTTTTTTCAGGATGCGTTTTTTCTGCCCTGTCTTACTTTTTTTAATAGAGGGGGCTGTTGCAAAACCTTAGCGGTAGTTTAACTTATGGAAAGTTGCCGATAATGTTTGGTCCACAGACTGAAATTACCTTAGCCGTGAATTCTACGCCGTAGAGGCTTATTATCCCCTCTAGCCGGGTGGCAGTCTGCGGGCGTTGGCGTTGTTTTGGCACAGCCCGCATGTATTGACCAGTGGACAAGGCGCCCGCTGGCTGAAACAATGTAAATCCCACGCCGGAGCCGGAGACCAGCGAAGGCGCTTCGCGCCGAGCGCGCAGGG
>JAFTIE010000240.1 GCA_017457065.1 Lentisphaeria bacterium | reverse complement strand
GAATGCTTACCTTGCTTGTTTCCAACGGCACCTGGCTCTGGAAAGGATTTCCCCTGCGTCTGGGACGCCCCGGGGAAATATTGCTGATAACGCTCAGGAAAAAGGTGAAGTGACCTTCAGAACTTCACCACCATGTGCAAAACAGCCGGGGTGTCGCCTGCGTTGCTGATCCGGTGACTGATATCGCATTGATAGTTCAGAACATCGCCGGGATTGAGTTTGATCGTGTTTCTGCCCGCTTCCACCTCAATGATACCTGAAATCACAGTTACAAGTTCGTGACTGCCGGGTTCATGAGCTTCAGAAGCAAGGATCGCCCCCGGTTCAAAGGTGAGGAAATAGAGTTCAAGTTCTCCGGCAAGGGTAATGGGGGAAAGAACTTTGATCTCCACGCCGCTTGTGCCTGTGAGCCGGGGCAGATCACCTTCCCGGGTGACGGAAAAGGTTCTGAAAGTTTCCCCTTCACTTTTTATCAGCATACTCAACTCCGTTTCCAGACTTTGAGCGATTTTCCACAGTGTCGCAACTGTCGGATTCACTCTGCCGGATTCGATTTGCGAAAGAGTCGCCTTGGAAACGCCGCTTGCTTCAGCCAGCTCATCAAGGGACCAGTGCCGTTCGTGGCGTTTCTTGCGGACATTGCTGCCTATGACCTTCGGGGTTGCGATATCATCTGTCTTCATGTTTGTTTTTCTGAAAATTTTGTTAAATATATTAAACTTTGCCCTTGACTTTTACCATTTCAATAATATAGTATATAGAAAGCCACTTGTCAAACGGAAAAATTTACAGAAAGGCAGAGATTCTCCATGGGAACCATGAAAGCGATCGTCAAAAGCCGTCCGGGAGTCGGATTGGAACTGGTGGAAAAACCGATCCCCGAATACGGAGTCAACGATGTCCTCATCAAGATCAGAAAAACTTCCATCTGCGGCACCGACGTCCATATCCACAACTGGGATGCCTGGTCTCAGGCGACTATCAAACCGCCCATGACCATCGGACATGAATTTGTGGGAACCGTTGAGGCTTTCGGCAGCAACGTTCACGATGTTGCCATCGGTGAACTTGTTTCCGGCGAAGGACATATCGTCTGCGGCAGGTGCCGCAACTGCCTTGCCGGACGCCGCCACCTCTGCCCCAATACATCAGGTGTAGGTGTCAACCGGGACGGTGCTTTTGCCGAATATCTGGTGATCCCCGTTACCAATATATGGCACTGCAACCCCGCTCTGGGGACCGATGTATTGAGCTGTTTCGACCCTCTGGGCAATGCCACACACACCGCTTTGAGTTTCCGTGTTCTGGGAGAGGATGTTCTTATTACGGGGGCAGGTCCCATCGGGATCATGGCAGGAGCCATTGCCAAACATGCGGGAGCCCGCTATGTGGTCATTACCGATGTCAATGAGTACCGCCTTGAACTGGCAAGAAAGATGGGCGTTGATCTGGCTGTGAATACAACTGAAACCTCTCTTGCTCAGGTGATGAAGGATCTGGGCATGAAAGAAGGCTTTGACATCGGTCTTGAAATGTCCGGAAACGCCGGTGCCCTTAACGGTATGATCGACTCCATGAGTCACGGCGGCAAAATCGCCCAGCTGGGGATCCTGCCTCCCGGAACAACGGTGGACTGGGGGAAAATCATCTTCAACGGTTTGACTATCAAAGGTATCTACGGCAGAGAGATGTTCGAGACCTGGTACATGATGACCAGTATGCTGGAGTCCGGATTGGATATTTCACCTGTCATAACCCATAAATTCCACTATACGGAGTTTCAGAAAGGGTTTGATGTAATGAATTCCGGAAAATCCGGAAAAGTTGTTCTCAGCTGGGAGGATTGAAGAATGTACGGAAAATTTCAGAACTTTTTGCAGGAGACTCTGGGAGAGATCAGAGCCAACAACCTTTATAAAAATGAGCGGATCATCTCCTCTCCCCAGAAGCCCCGCCTGACCCTTGCCAACGGTCAGGAGCTTCTCAATATGTGCGCCAATAACTATCTTGGTCTGGCAGATCATCCTGAGATCGTCAAGGCGGCATCTGAAGCCATGGAGCGTTACGGATTCGGACTGGGATCTGTCCGTTTCATCTGCGGCACTCAGGAGCTTCACAAGGAACTTGAAGCACAGGTCGCTGATTTCACCGGCATGGACGATGCCATTCTCTACAGCTCCTGTTTTGACGCCAACGGCGGACTCTTTGAAACGCTGCTGGGACCGGAGGATGCTGTTATCAGCGATGCCTTGAACCACGCCAGTATCATTGACGGGATCCGTCTTTGCAAAGCCCAGCGGTTCCGCTACGCCAACGGCGATATGGAAGATTTGGAAAACAAACTCAAAGAAGCCGTCAATGCCCGGTTCCGCCTGATCGCCACCGACGGCGTTTTTTCCATGGACGGAACCATTGCACCTTTGAAAGAGATCTGCGACCTGGCAGAGCGGTACGATGCCCTTGTCATGGTGGATGACTCCCATGCCGCAGGCTTCATGGGCGAAAACGGCAGAGGCTCCCTTGAATACCGGGGCGTTCTGGGCAGAGTGGACATCGTCACCGGAACCTTCGGCAAAGCTCTGGGGGGCGCCGGGGGCGGTTATACTGCAGGTCGCAAAGAGATCATCGAACTTCTGCGTCAGCGTTCACGCCCCTATCTTTTCAGCAACTCCCTTTCTCCGGCTGTTGCGGGTGCCGCTTTGAAAGCTCTTGAGATCGTCAAACGCGAACCGGAACGGCGCAAACATATCGCCATGCTTGCCGCCCGGTTCCGCAAAGGCCTTGAAGATGCAGGATTCACCCTGAAACCCGGTGAACACCCCATTATCCCCGTTATGATCGGCGATGCCGGAAAAGCCGCCGCCATGGCGGAAGCTCTTTTGAAATACGGTGTCTACGCCATCGGATTTTCTTTCCCCGTAGTTCCCCGGAACGAAGCAAGGATCCGTACCCAGCTCTCTGCGGCACACACAGTGGAAGATATTGATTTCGCCATCGAAGCCTTCCGCAAAGCCGGACACGATATACTTGGTATCTGACAGTTAAGGGTCACAACAGACGGCATCTTTTTTGAGGTGCCGTTTTTTTTGCTCAGAAATCGTGAAAGTTGACCGTGAGTTCGCCTGATACGGTGTCGATCAAGGTGGTGTAACTGTAATCATTGCGTCCGGAAATGCGGAATCTTGAGGGGTAAAGGGCAGTCAGGGAGCCTGTTGTCTGAGGCGGTTCCTGATCCCAGTGGAAATGTCCGCCGCACCAGATGATCCTGCCGGGAAAACTTTCAAGTTTTTTTCTCAAAACGTCTGATACTTTGAGAAAAACATCCTGCTTCCGTGAACAGCTGCCGGGGAAGGGCAGATGAGTGCCGATGATGACCGTTTTGCCCTGACAGCGGTCAAGGGCACTTTTGATGAACTCCTCCTGCTCTTGCGAGAATTGCCGCTCACCCTGCTGAAGCAGAGTGATGATGGCACTTCCCGGATCAAGATCAAAAAGCTGATCCGCTTCCTGTTCCATGATTTTTGAGAAAAATCCGAGCTCCCGGCTGATGGCGCACTCTGCAAAGGGGATCCCGAAACTTTTGCGCCATTGAAGATAGTATCCAAATCCCTCTTCAAGAGTTGCATATTCATCCAGCAGCAGCGGTTTGCGGGAAACGGTGTCACCCAGATTGAGGATTGCCCCGGCTCCGGTTGAGCGGATCACCTCTCCCAGTTTTTCAAGGCGTTCCGCATCGGACATGTCACTGTGGCGCCGGTCACCCAGATGAAGGTCGCTGATGATCAGAATCTTCATAGTTCAGCCATGACCTCTGCGTAAGAACGTTTATTGCTTGTGACTTTTTCAACAGGAATATGGTCAGTGTTCCATGGCTCAATAAGTTTGACTGAA
Source organism: Lentisphaeria bacterium (assembly GCA_017457065.1). GTDB lineage: Bacteria > Verrucomicrobiota > Lentisphaeria > Victivallales > Victivallaceae > UBA1784. Next base: position 3,530 of record JAFTIE010000240.1, on the reverse strand, counting down.
CCGTCATCACAGATCTCAAAGATACACACCGCGGCGTTGAAAGATATGCCGCAGTTGCCTGTATAATTGGCTTTTTCAACCAGATACCGGGTGGCGGCTCCCACGGAGGCGCCGTGTCCTGCAAGTAATATATCTTCGGCAGGGGGAGCGGCGAGAAGTTCATCAAGAAAATTCCACACGCGCTTTTCCACATCTTCTGCGGGTTCAGGTCCTTTGAGTACGATCCAGGGGTGGGCAAGGGTTGCTTCCGGGGCGATATTGGGGTAGTTGCTGCGGAGTTCTTCCATAGTCATTCCCGGGCAGACGGCATCATCATAAAACAGTCTTTCCTGAAAACGGGGCTCCGGCGAGACTGTAACGCCGCAGATGGCACCGATGATGGAAGCGGTTTCCATGGTGCGGGCGTAGGGTGAGGAGATGATCCTGCCTTTGAAATTTTCTTTTTTCAGACGGTTGCCCAGAAATTCCGCCTGTTCCCGCCCCAGTGGGGTGAGAACGTAATCGTTGTCAGGGAGTTCATAGTTTGCCCCTTTGGGCATATCAGCGAGGGCAGGTTGTCCATGTCTTGTTATGCGGAGTATCATTTGAAGGGTCTCCAGTGGTATTCTTCTCTGAATCCCAGATCTTCCAGTTTTTTTGTCCGTTCAGCAGCGGCAGGGCAGGATCCGGGGGCGTGGGCGTCTGAGCCGACTTCAAAAAGGATCTTTTCGTCGCGGATCCTCTTCAGGAAGTCCAGATAGACAGGATCCTCAAAGTAAGGACGGTTTATTTCCAGAGCTTTGCCTGATTCTTTGGCAAAATGCAGTATATCTTCAAGAAAGTTCTGCGGAATAAGGCCCCAGTGCCACAGGGGAATATCGCCGCTGCGCTCCCAGCGGTGTCCCTCGCCGAAAGGATGACCGATGAAATCAATGTTTGAGTTGTATTTCAAGGCATTGGTGATGCATCTGTGTTCACGGGCAATGTATTCCTCTATGGTTTTTCCGGATTGGGGAGAGTCGTGAACAGAACCGATAACATAATGGAGACGGAGTTTTTCCCGTCCGGCTTTGCCGCAGAAGTCGCTGCCGTCATCTGCAAGATCCGCCTCGACCCCGAGAAAAACGTTTTCCCCGGGGAATGAAGGGGAGTAATACTCTTTCGCCAGCTCTTCAAGGCAGCAAAAGGGATGCTTGGGGGAGTCGTTGCAATGTTCAACGATCCCTGCATAGATGCTCCCTGAGTTCCGGGCGGCGGCAAGCTGCTCTGCCGCCGTGGGACCGGGAAGAGCACTTGGGGCTTTCACCCGGTAGTAAGAGGCGTGGATATGGTAATCACTTTGAATCAGCATAAAAAGTCCTCAATAGTTGCACATACCTGAACCGGTCTTTAATGTACACCGGAATCAATTTTTTTGCAATCGTTTCTAAAAAAAAGGTGGAAAAATGTCAAAAGAGTGCTATCTTATTGTCAAACACAAAACTGAAAGGTGACTGCAAATGAACGAAACGCTTTTTACCAATGTTGAACTCTATGATGGTACCGGCGCTCCGCCTTTTGCTGCCGAGGTGGCTGTCAGGGATGATAAAATTGCCGCAATAGGCAAAAAAGGGGCGTTCACCCGTACCGGGACAACTGTGGTTGACGGTAAAGGGTTTGCTCTGACACCCGGATTTGTGGATGTCCACGGACACTCCGATGGCAAGGCGGTCACGGTTCCCTCGGGGGATTCCAAAATCTCTCAGGGGGTCACCACTGAAGTGACAGGAAACTGCGGTTTTTCCGATTATATGGATGAGATCAAAGATAACGATCTGGGGGAAGAGATCCACCGGGTGCGGGGGAACTTTGGTGCCTACGCTGATCTGGTGGAGCGTTCACATCAGGCGCTGAATATCGTCCACATGTGCGGTCACAATACTTTGCGGGCATACGTTATGGGCTACGAAAACCGCCCCCCCACCTGTGAAGAAATGCGGCGGATGAAGGAACTCCTTGCCGATGCTCTTGCCAACGGTGCGGGGGGATTTTCAGGCGGACCCTACTATCTGCCGGGAAAATTTGCCTCAACTGAGGAACTCAAGGAACTTGCTTCTTTGCTCAAAGGAACCGGCAAACCCTACGCCACCCATATCCGCAGCGAAGGAGACACTTTGCTTGAATCCATTGCAGAAGCCATGGAAATTGCCGCCGCCGGTGACAACAATCTGCAGATCAGCCATTTGAAAGCCTCCCCCAAGTGGAACTGGCACAAGATAGATGCCGCTTTTGAACTCATCGAAAAGGGGCAGCGTGAAGGTATGGATATCCTTGCGGACCGTTACCCTTATATCCACTGCAACACAACTTTGAGGTCTGTCGTTCCCAAGCCTTTTGATGTGGTGGATACCACGACTTTGTGCACCCGGCTCAAAGGATCTGCCCAATACCGTGCTGAATTGCTGGCAGCTTTCAATGACGGCAGAGACCGGGGCTTTGACAGAGTGCTTATCATGAATTCCCGTGAGCCTTCCCACCGTCCGTACTACGGTAAAAGTCTGGTCGAGATCGGCAGGGAAAAGGGAATGACTCCGGAGGAGGTGTTCGTGGAGCTTCTTGCTTCCGGACGCTGCCCCAGTGCCGCTTTCGGCACCATGTGCGACGAAAATCTGAACAAGATCCTTGCCAAACCCTATGTCGTAGCAGGGAGCGACGGCAATATCCGCAGCTTTGACGACAACGGGACCCATCCCCGGGCTTTCGGGACCCATCCCCGATTTTTCCGGATTGCTGTCAAATACAATGATTATGCGTCTGTCATCCGCCGTATGACCTCTCTCTCTGCCGCCAAGTTCAATCTGGAGGGCAGGGGTGTCGTGGCGCCGGGATACTATGCCGACTTGACCCTTGTTGATCTGGAAAAATATGACAGTCAGGCGGACTATGCCGTTCCCAACCGCCGGGCTCAGGGGGTGCTTGCTGTTTATGTGAACGGGCGCCTTGCCTATGCTCCTGACCCTGAGGTAAAGACATTCCGTCCGGGAAAAATGCTGCGGATAAAATAATGCCCAAAAACAGGTTGTTTTTTTAGTTAAACGCTTGATATTTTATCTTTTATGTGCTAGAGTATGAAAGAATCATGATGGGAGATGAAAAATGAAAAGATGGGCTGAGAAAAAGAGTTTTACGCTGATCGAACTGCTTGTCGTAATTGCCATCATCGCCATACTTGCTGCCATGCTTCTTCCGGCGCTGCAGCAGGCACGGGAAAGAGGACGGACTTCTTCATGCAGCAGTAACATCAACCAGATCGGTAAAGCTAAAGCTATGTACTGGTCTGACAACAATGATTATCTGGTCCCCTACCGGAACGCAGGCGGCAGCAATAACCGTTTCTACTACAGTCGTAAGGAATCAAACAATCTGATCGCAAGCTATCTGGGATGCGTCAGCAATGAAAAAAATCCAGCTCCTATCGGCGGCGTTTTCCGTTTGAAGGGGCAAAATACTTTGGGACCTCTGCTGTGTCCCTCTGCTCCTGTTGCCGGGGTGACAGCGGAAAGTACCCTTTT
>JAFTIE010000239.1 GCA_017457065.1 Lentisphaeria bacterium | reverse complement strand
GATCCCTGCCCCCACTGCCCCCACATGGCAGTCGATTGCACCGGCGGCTATGACAACATCCTCCGGCAAGCCAAGCCGACCTGCCCATTGGGGAGAGATCTTACCCACAGGCGTATCTGCCGTAAAAGTATCACTGCCGATGCGTGAGGGATAGGGGGAAAGAAGCGGGTCAACAGCATTGAAAAAGCTTTCCGGGGGCAGACCGCCCCAGGAAGCGTGCCACAGGGCTTTGTGTCCTGCGGCACAGCGGCTGTTTTTGACTTTTGCTCCGGCAAGGAGTGCTGTTATCCAGTCGCAATGCTCCACAAAAGAGTACGCCTTTTCACGGAATTTTGAATTGACTTTGAGTACATGGAACACTTTGCTCCAAAACCATTCACAGGAGTAATTCCCCCCTGAGTAAAGTGTGTAATCACAGGAACCGTTCCATGCCACTTCGTTGATGCGTTCAGCTTCTGCAATGGCAGTATGATCTTTCCAGAGAACGAACATGGCATCCGGATCATCTTTGAGATCCTCACCCAGACTCAGAGGGATCCCCTGTTCGTCAACTGCACACAAGGTGGAACTTGTTGTATCGACTCCGATCCCTCTGACTTTGGAAGGATCTCCATGTTTCAGGACCTCCTTGATGACCTTTTCCATACATTCGATGTAGTCAAGGGGATGCTGACGGAATTGGTAAGACGCCGCATCAGAGTAGAACCCCTGCCCCCAGCGGGGATAGAGAGCCACACTGTCGGCAATTTCTCTGCCGTCTGCAGTGATCAAAAGAGCACGGACACTGTCTGAACCGAAATCCAGACCGATAAGCAATTTGTCATTCATGGCAAGATCTTCTGTTTTTCAGTCAACTTTCAACGGTAAGCGATCAATCTCAGCAAAGCTTCAAGCATTACTGCCGGGTGGGGCGGACAGCCGGGGACATACATATCCACAGGCAGGATAGACTCCACGCCCCCTGCGGTCGTGCCTTCCCCGTAGAGTCCCCCGGAAATGGCACAGGCGCCTCCTGCAATGACAAAAGAGGGCTTGGGCATGGCGTTGTAAGTTTTTTCCAGAGCCAGACGCATGTTGTCGCTGACGGGACCTGTGACCAGCAAAGCATCGGCATGGCGGGGAGAAGCAACCACCTGGATACCGAATCTGCCGATATCCCATGCAAGAGTGTTCAAAACGTTGAAGTCCAGTTCACAGGCGGCACAGCCCCCGGCTGATACCTGACGGATCTTGAAGGATTTACCGCACAATTTCCGCAATTCGGGGTTGGAAGACTCCTGCCAGGGATCGACACCGGGGACGGTAAGGGCTTCATGAGAAAAAGCTCCCAGACGGTACTCTTCTGTAAAACGGATCCCTTCGGGGCAGACTTTTGCACATTTTCCGCAGAAAATACATCTGCCCAGGTCGATCCTGCCGCTTTCTGAAATGGCGGCGACGGGACATGTATTACGGGCTTCATCAGAGACCTTTTCGGGAAACACCTCAGGACGTCCGGCAAAACGGTCGGGCAATACAGGGGGCGCTGAAGGGAATTTGCCGGTCCGGTATCCCTGGCGCAGACGCGCCATAAATGCTTTCAACATCTTTTACTGCTCCTTATTATTTAAAGATCGTGCCCGCAATAGGACAGATTGAAACTTTTGTTGCAAATGGGGAAGTTTGAGATCTCTTCATTTCTGAGAGCCATTGCCAAACCGAACCAGTTGTGGAATGAAGGATCAACGATACGGCATTGATCGATATTCCCCTGTGTGTCAGTTACTATGATCTGGCACAATTCGCCGCGCCATGCTTCAGTCAGAGAAAAGGCGATGGAATCAGGCTGCAAAGCGGTGATACACGGAGTGCAGAGCTCTCCCTGAGCCAAATCGATAAGCGTCTTTTCAATGAACTCAAGTGAAGCAAAGATCTCATGGTATCTGACCTTTGCTCTGCTCAAGACATCTCCTGCGCCGCAGGGTGCCTGTTTGGGCGCTGAATTTTTATAAGCTCCTGAGGGAAGATCATATCTCAGATCCAGTTTTACTCCTGAAGCTCTTCCGGCGGGGCCCACGAGTCCGATGGAACGTGCCGTTTCAAGAGAAACACTTCCCGTGTTTTCAAAACGGTCAAGGACAGTGGGGGAGTCGAACATCAGATCAAGAGCGTGTTTCAATTCAGGATTGACCCGTCTGAGGTGAGCAAGGAGTTTTTCGCACCGTGCCGGTTCAATATCGTACCGGACGCCCCCGGGGATAATGCAGTTGCGCCCGAAACGGTTGCCGCATATCTCTGCGGTCATGTTGAGATATTCACCTCTGATCCTGCCGCAGAATGAAGCTGTAGGCAAATACGCCACGTCACCGGCAAGAGCGCCAAGGTCGCCGGTATGATTTGCCACACGTTCAAGTTCAATGAGAATGGCTCGGATCTGCTGTGCCCGCTCTGAGATGACAGTACCGCTCAAGGCTTCTATGAGCGCACAAGCTCCAGTTGCAGCGGCGGCAGCAGTGTCACCGGCAGCGGATTCAAAAAGGGGCAGCGTTCTGGAAGAATATTTGCCTTCCAGCAGTTTTTCCACTCCCCTTGATTGATAGCCGAGAGAGATTTCAAGAGAGTAGACCTTTTCACCCATACACTGGAAACGGAAATGTCCGGGTTCAATGACGCCCGCATGGACAGGACCGACGGCAACTTCATTGACTGCATCACCTGCCATGGTGAAGTATTCCCCGTCAGCCTTGCGGATGGGCTTCAGCCAGGGATGACCTTCAGCCTTTATGCCGTATTTTTCAAAAAGTTCTCTTTCAAACCAGTGAAAAACAGGGGCTTCCGGAGTCAGAGAGAGAAAAGAGTTCCCAACGGGGCTGAGAGCACAGTAAAGAGAGTGCTCTTCAGGATCGATAAGCAGAGCGCAAAGAAAAGTTTCAGAGCTTTTCTGCAAGGGGAAAAATGCCGAAACACGGCATTTACCTTTTCCGGTACTTTCAATGAGAGTCTGCCGGAATTCAGCAAAGGGCAGTACAGGTAAAGTTTCAACTTTGACGGCACTGCAATTTTTCAATTTCAAAAAGTTTTTCATAAGTTCACCCCGAAAACGATTCCGACTGCCAGAGCGGCACAAAGTCCTGCAATGGGGACCCAGATCAACCGTTCAGCAGGAGCGGCATGGATCTCAAGTTCACATTTCTTCCCCATGGTCATGGAAAGCACATTTTTCATCATACCGGCAAAGACCATGAAAAGCAGCAGCACCATAAGCAATGCAAGCCAGAGCGGAGCCTGACACAACAGCACCAGCTCAGTAAAGAAAAGCGGTGACGGAGGTACGCCGCAAATCAGTATGACGCCTGCGAGAAAGAGTATGGCATTGGCAGGCATAACGCCGAAGAGACCGGAAATGCGGGAGATCTGTCTTGTTCCACATGCAAGCAGGAGGTTTCCGGCAAGGAGGAAAAGAGACATTTTTATGGCGGAGTGCGCCACCAGATGGATCATGGTCATTTCAATGCCGCAGACGGCGAAGAGAATGGACGCGATCCCCATGTGCTCAATGCTGCTGTAAGCAAGCATCCGTTTGAAATCCCCCTGACGGATGATGAAGAAGGCGGCAGTGGCAAGAGAAAGCACGCCGAGGATGATAAGAAGCTCTGTGCAGAACTCCCCCACCTTATCAGGAGCGAGGGCGGCAAAGCGGATTACTCCCAGAAATGAACAGTTGAGAAGTCCTGCAGACAGAAGGGCTGAAACAGCTCCGGGGGCTTCGCTGTGTGCATCGGGCAGCCATGTGTGGAAGGGGACAAGCCCCATTTTTGTTCCGTATCCTGCCAGAGCAAGGACAAATGCGACTTTGAACCATCCGGGATTCAGAGACTCCTTGATATTGAGGAATTCAGAGATCCTCAGGTCGTGGAGTTCCACGCCTCCCATTCTGGCGGCAAAGGCAAGAAAGAGAGTTCCCAGAAGTGCAAGTCCGATACCGACAGAACAAATCAACAGATATTTCCACATGGCTTCAAGGGCTCTGCCGGAACGGTGGAAGAGGATCAAAGGCGCACTGAAAAGGGTCGTTGCCTCAATGGCGACCCACATGACACCGAAGTTTCTGGAAAGGATCACAAGGGTCATGGTTGCCAGAAAAAGAGGCAGGCAGATCCCCAGGATCCAGAGAGATTTTTTTGAGCACTCTTCCGCTTTGAGCCATGAACAGCAGTAACAGCAGACGGCGAAATAGAGTCCTGAGGTCAACACCAGCAATATGGCTTCACTGTATGAAGTCAAACCGATCCAACGTCCATCGATCCGGGTATTGAAACAATAGAGGGCGAGCCCCAGATGAAGGATACTGCCGCTCAAAAGCAGCAGACGGCAGAAACGCCCCCGGCAAACGGCGGCAATGACTGCCGTCAGCATGGGAACGGTTATGAGAAGAGCAAGCATGGAAACCATAATTATTTTACCTCCCCGGTATCAGTGAGCAGATTCAATCGGTCTGCATCGATATGTTCAAATTCACGGCTGATCTGGAAAACCGCGATACCCATGACGAAAACCAGTACCAGCACGTCAAGAAGGATCCCCAGTTCCACGAAGAAGCCATATTCCAAATGCATGGCAGCGCCGAAAAGAGCGATCCCGTTTTCAAATGCCAGAAACCCCAGAGACTGAGTGATGGCTTTGCGTCGGGAAACGATGATAAAAAGTCCGGTAAAGACGGTGACAGCCGCAGCGGGGATCGCAAGGACCGATACTCCGGGGATCGTCAGTGAACGTGAAAGCCAGAGCGCCAGAGCGCTTGCAACTGAGACGATCAGCAATGACCAGGAGTAACCGGCAAGGGGTTCCAGTTCCCGTTTGACTCCTGCTTTGCGCATGGCGCGGATCAGCAATATAGGCAGCAGCACACCTTTGACCATGATATTGACAAAGGCGGCGCCCCAGATCTCTGCGCCGGGACAGGCTTTGCTCCAGTTCCACATCAAAAGGGGCAGTACCCCGAGAAGTATCCCCTGCAAAGCCACCAGCCTGATACAGTGGACCAGACGGCTTGAAGCACTGAGCATCAGGCAAATGCCCAGAAAAGCTGTTAAAACAAGATCTATTGCCATATTCATTTCACACCTCCGGAAATAAGCAGTAAAGCCAGAGCCGCAAACTCAACACAGAATCCCCCCATGAGCATCTGGGGGACCTTGAGGAAACGGTATCTTGCCATCATGGATTCGGTAATACCCACAAAAACGGCAGTCAGGAAACATCCGCTGGTCATGACCAGCAAAGCGCTCCACGGGGAAAGCAGATCTGCGGGAACGACCAATGCGGTCAGGATCGCTGAAAAGATCCAGAGTTTCAAGCCGGCACCGTAATGGATGAATGCCAGATCGGGACCGCTGTTGTCAAGGATCATTGCTTCATGGATCATGGTCAGCTCCAGATGGGTTTCCGGATCATCCACCGGCACCCGGCAGCACTCTGTCAGCAGCACCACATAGAGGGCAACGGCAGAAAGAAGCATGGAAGGCGCGGCGCTCATCCAGAAAGAATTTCCTCTGCCGCAGAGCATGGTGTTGAGTTCACAACTGCTGCTCTGGATGGCAAGGAAGATCAGCAGCAGCAGCATGGTCCCTTCGGAAACGACGGAAAACTGAAGTTCCCGGGCGGCGCCCATGCCTTCAAAACTTGAGGCAGTGTCAAGGGCACCCAGTACAGTGAGGATCCTTCCCAAACCCAGCATGTAGAGAAAGAGAAGAGCATCCCCCTGAAAGCCCAGAGGGGAGCTGCAGAAGCCCAGAGGCAGAAAGAGCATGGCGATGAAAAGCGCCGCCAGAGTTCCCACAGGGGCAAATTTGAAGATCCAGGTGGAACTGGTGCTGTAGACGCTCCCTTTGCGGAGCAGTTTGAAAATATCATACCAGGTCTGCATGAGTCTGGGACCTTTGCGACCGGCGAAAAAAGCCTTTACCTTGTTGATCACACCGAAAAGTACGGGTGCAAGGAGCAGTGCAAGGACGAGATTAAGAAGCCAATACATCATTTTCTATCACCTCAACTGACGATTGCCCAAATGACCATGGCAATGAGCGCTACGGTCATGATAAGCACATATACATGCAAATAACCGGATTGAAATTTATGAACTTTGTCAGAGACACCTGCGGCAAATTTGAAGACTGGCGCCCAGAAAAAGCGTTCTGAACCGTCGGGGGATTCCCATTCAAAGGAGGCTTTTGAGGGGAAAAGCCCCTGAGGTTCATCCACCTTGCGGCGGATTTGAAGGAAACTGTTAAAGAGATCGGCAAGATTCTGGATGATGGCACTGCCGGTGTACTCCATGCGTGCCGATGGCTTTGCGTAACCGCAATCCCATGTGGGTCCGCTTTCGTTTTCGGCTCCCCGCACCAGCAGAAAGCGGCGGCATAACAGGATCAAGGTACACAGGATATAAAAGAGCGCCGAAAAACTTGCCGCATAGAACAGGATCTTTTCCGCACCGGCAACCGCCGTATCAAGTCCGGGTGTTTTGACCAGTTTGATAATGGCAGGAGCTGTGAAAGGCGCTGAAAAAACGGCAATCACAGAAAGAAGCAGCAAGCAGAGCATGGGAACGTACATCCAGGGGGATTCCTTCTGACACTCTGTGATCTTGCGGGGTTCCCCCAGAAAAGTTCCGCCGATGGCTTTGGAAAAGGCGACGACGGCACAGGCTCCTGTTAAACTGAGCACCAGCGCTGCGGCGATACCGGCGAAACGCAACTGGACGATACCGGAACAGATGCCGCTGAAAGCTGCCAGATAGATCATCAATTCACCGATGAAGCCGTTGAAGGGAGGAAGTCCGGAAAGTCCCACTGCCGCAGCAGTGAAACAGCTGCCTGTAACAGGAGTTCTTTTCATCAAGCCCCCCATCTTGTCTATGGAAAGAGTCCCTGTGGCGCAGAAGACCTGCCCTGCCCCGAGAAAAAGGGTCCCTTTGAGCAGAGCATGGTTGATGATGTGGAATACGCTGCCCAGAATACCGAAAACGATCATAGTGTTGTTGTTGAAGGCTCCACCGAGAAAGGTACACCCCACAGCCATGGAAATGATCCCGATATTTTCGATACTGCTGTAAGCAAGAACTCTTTTCAAATTGTCTTGAGCGAAGGCAAAAACGATCCCCCCCAGACTGCCGATGCAGCCAAGGATCAGCAGTGTCCAGCCGCAGAGGGCAGGATCGACTCCGGGGAAGACGAAAACAAGGATCCCCATAAGCCCCAGATTGATCATGGCTCCTGACATGATGGCGGAAACCGGTGCGGGGGCTGCGGGATGGGCTTCAGGAAGCCAGATGTGAAGCAGAGGGAATCCTGCTTTCAAACCGAATCCTGCCATACCGATGGCGTAGAACAGCTCTTGGGAAACGCCGCTCTTGAAGGAAAGAGCGTAAAAAAGCATCAGCAGCAATCCTCCTGCTTCACAGGCAAGAAGATAGATCCATGCCGGACGTTTCAGTTCATCAGCTTTGTAATTGAACATCACCAGTACAAAGCTGAAAATACCCATCAGCTCCCAGACGATGAGGAAGGGAAGAAACTCCTTTATCAGAGGCAGTGCCAGCATGGTGGCGACGGTCAAATTGAAAAAGCCCCAGTAGATACCGGGATTGCCGTGTCCTTTGATATAAGCTCTTGAATGGATCGCCGCCATGGGGGCAAGGATCAATGTGGGAAGCATAAAAAGAAGGGAGACACCGTTTGGGGGCGATGTACATAATGTGACTATACCGGCTGTGACCGAAAGAATCGTTCCGGCAAGTCCCACCACTCCGGCAAGACCGCCCCGGCGGCAACAAAGCAGCGACAAAACTCCTGCGGCAGCTGCAATGCCTGCACTTGAAAAGATCATGATTACCTAACCTCCGAATTTGGTATATCTTATTAATATACCACTGAAACAGGATTTTTTCAATAGCAAAACCATCAGAGCTTGACCATATTCCCCTTCCCTGCCCCACATCAGGTAAAATCGGAGCAAGAAAAAAACGGTCGGAGTTTTTCTCCGACCGCATGTTCAAAAAACGGTTATTGAATTTTTTTCTCTCTCATATTTTCATCGAATGTATAAATGTCTTTTCCGGAAACTTTCAGAACACTGCTTACAAGCTGGGATCCTGTTACAGACACGGCACGTCCATCAGCATAGGCAATGACAGTGCTGCCGGCATGAGGAATTGCGATCATGCTCCCTTCTGCACTGCCGATTGCGGTATTGCCATTGGCTTTGGGCTGTTTCATAAGAGGGGAGAAGGTCCAATAAGGAGACTCCTGATCATTGTTGTCAAGTGTGAATGTATCTGCCAAAAGGATCATGTCACTGGGGTTTTTCATCTTTTCCAAAACGTAAGCAACAGAAACATCATCATCAGTCCGGGAGCCATCTTTAGCAACAAAACGGCCAACGTCCTTTTTCTTAAGGTCATACCAGCCGTCATCTTTCGTACCGAAGTCCACGTCGATCATGCCGGTGGCATTTTCACCGGTGGCGGCAAGGTCTTTTTGTGTTGCAGTGTTGCAAACCATAACTTTCTTTGATACCATTTCTCTGGAATAATTATCGGCACCGCAACCGCCAAGGATCCATGAATAAGGCCGCATCGTACCGGCGATGTTGAGCCGGTACGGGATCATGCTGGTGTGGTCGTTGCCGTACATACGCAGAACGGTCATGATCTGTTTTTTGTTGTTGATGCACTCGGTGGTGCGGCCTTTTGCCTGGGCGTGGCCCAGGGCGGGCATGACGAGACCGGCGAGAATGGCGATGATGGCGATGACCACCAAAAGCTCAATAAGGGTAAAACTCTTTTTCATGGATCTTTTTCCTTTCCTTGAATTTGTTCCTTCAAGCATTGATCATGCTTTACAGTAATCCGCAGTAAATATACGACATTTCTATAAAAAAAGCAAGCCGTTTTAACTGAATTTGAAGGATTTTTTTCAAATTTTCCTTTTATTCCTTGAAAAGTCATCTCTTTGATGGTACATTGTACCAAACAACTTAAACTTTGCAGGAGAAAGTAAAAATGTGCGTTTGGAGCGCTTACACAGGAAAAAAAGCCGCAGCCCCCATCATTTGGGAGTCTCTCAAAAGTATCGAAGGCCTTTGGGCGGGATTCTATACCGGACTTGTGACCTGCCATGACGGCAAACTCCACATGGGGAAGGTTTGGGGAAATACCGATGTCTGGTCCGGGAAATTTGACCTTGCAGATTTTCCCGGAACTTGCGGACTTATCCACAGCCGCACCAACTCCGGCGGCGATGAAAGATGGAGCCATCCCTTTGTGGGCAGCTCCGGCAAAGTCGCCATCATCTCTCAGGGGTGCAGCGGCGTCTTTAAGGATCGTGCCAAGCCTGTCTTTGAAGAGTGGGGCAACGAAATGATCCGGCAGGGCAAAAAGTTTGTCAGCGGGATCTTTGATCTCCCTGAGCGTTATCCGGTGCTCTCTGACGGAGGACAGGTCCACAGCGCCGAAGTGGGCGCTCAGGCGGTGGAGTACTACTACGAGAAGTGGGGGGATCCCCTCAAGGCAGTCAAGCATGTTTTTTCTGAACTGACCACTGAAGCTGCTTCTTTGTTCCTTTTTGCGGATCACCCGGGCGTTATCGGTTTTGCCAACTCCAATCAGCACATCGTCTATCAGAAAACAGCTGACGGTGTTTATCTTTCCATCACAGCCGCAGGTCTTCCGGGACAGATGGGGACGGAGCTCCCCTGCAACAGTGTGGGATTGATCACCCCGGACTCCATCACCATTGAGACGCTCCATGAGCGCTACGAAACCCTCATGGAGATACCTCAGGGGACTCTTTCTGCTTTTTTGGAGTTTGTCCGCGCCAATCCCGGAAAGCTGCTTGGTAATGTGGCAGATGCTGCGCTGAAGCCCCTCTTCCCTGCCAATACCCTCAACTGCCGGGTCACTGTGGCTTACCGCTGTCTGGAAACACTTCTTGCCGACGGCAAGATCAGGATCGAAAAAGAGCCCTACACCGCAGGCAAAGCTCCGGGTACGGTTTTCAGACTCTATGCCGCAGAGGAATAAATTTGAATATTTTTTCTGTCACGGACTTGAAAAAATTTTCTCTTAATGTTATATTGAAAAAAATCACAAGCCGTGGTGCGGCGGAATCCAACGCCGCACCTTTTATCAACCAACACAGGAGTAAATGATCGTCTTATGAGTACCAGCGACGACCCTGGACCGCGATTGCGGCCCGATGCGGAAAAAGACTCCTGTATATTGGGGGCTATATAAAACGCCCCCCTTCCCTTTTGGCAACAGGACTCCTTTTCCGTATCCCGGCTGCTTTCATCCAAAACGAACCGGAAAGAATTTATTAAGGAGTTCAACATGTTGAGATGTTACGACCTCGTGGATGGTCGTGTGCAGTCATGCCCCGAAGGACAATCGGGCATGATCCAGATCTACAGTGCACCGACCACCGAAGAAAAAGAGTATCTGACACAGATTTGCGGAATAGATCCCCATACTCTGGAGTCCGCCCTTGACGAAGATGCCGTCAGCCGTGTGGAGTATGAGGAGCAGTATACGGCTGTCATTATGAAACGCCCCCGGAATTTCCAGTTTGAAAGGCATCTTTCATTCAAGATCGCCACTGTGGGAGCATTCCTTTTCTCTGACCGCATTATCGTGTTGCAGGATAATAATATGCCCCTTTTTGAGCACGGCAGAATGCCTATGCGGGGGAACACACTGCAAGGCATCCTGCTGCGTTTGCTGCACCATGCTACGCAGCACTTTCTGCAGCATTTGCGGATCATCCGCAACATTTCAGAGGAAATCGAAGACAAGATCGCATACGCCATCACCAATAAGTCTCTGATGAATGTTTTCGCTCTGAGAAAAAGTCTCACCTTTTATGAATCTGCCACCAGCGCCAATCTTCTTTTGCTGAGACGGTTGCGCAATGATTCAAACCGTATCGGATTCAATGAAAGCGAAAAGGACTTTCTTGAAGATGTTACCATTGAAAACGAACAGGGGGACCGCCTTGCCAATATTTACGCTGAGATCCTTGCCGGTATGTCCAATGCCCGCATGTCGGTTTCAAGCAACAATCTTGCGGTCATCATGAAATACCTTGCCATCATCAATGTGGTTTTTATGCCTCTTACCGTGATTACCGGTATCGGCGGTATGTCTGAATTCACAGCCATGACCGAAGGCATCTGGTGGCCTCACGCATACGGAGCCCTCGTTGTGGGTATGATCGCTGCCGGTTTGATCACCTATCTGGTCATCAGCAAGATGAGCGCCAACGCCGGAGGCACTCCGTACAAAAGCCGCAAAAGGAACAAATGACCATGGCAAAGAAAAAGAAAAAAAACGAAGTTGTAAACAAGGCACAGGTTCCTGCTTTTCTGGTCAGGTTCCGCCGCTTTGACTGGGCGGTGCTGTCACTGGGGAGTATCATATTGCTGAGTTCCCTTCTGGCGGCAGGGCATCCCTATAAACTTGACAGTGCCGACCCCTACGGTTTTCTGATATGGTTTCTGCTCTTGCTGGGGCATATCCCCATGGAGATCATTGAATTTGTCGCAAAACTTTCAGGAGTTGAGGGCAAAACCATCGAGAATTTCATCCGCCACCGTGAAGCATTGCTTCTGGGGGCTTGCAATCTCTCTGTTCTCGCCGTCTGCTGGGGGGTGATGCGGTTCCATATCCTGAAGCGCTACGGCGCAGAACCTCTGCGGATCGCTGTCATTTTTCTGCGGCTTCTGTTCTTCTGGGGAATATTCCAGATCTTTTGTTTCATCGCAGTCAAAAACTGGAGTGACGGCAAAGTCAATCCGCTCCACAGAGACTTGAAAAAAACGCCTTCCGCCGCTGTGGTGAAAAAATAAGCCCCCCTGCCCTGAAATATAAAAGCCGCTTCCCTGTATGTAATTCCGGGAGGCGGCTTTCTTTTGGAGGTGTTTTCTTACCTCATTTTATCTTTTCATCGGCAAAGTCCATCAGAACACGCCAGTTTTCAGGGGTGAAATCGTGTTCCCCTTCACGCAGATAGTAGCCGATCTCGTTCCCCACCAGCTTGCCGCAGGGCGGGAAGGTCGTGGTTCCTGTCCCGGATCCGCCGCTCAGACGCCATGCGGGACTTGCCGCAACGGCAGCTTCAAATTCACCCCGGGGGTCGGCATACTCATCAAGAGAACCGCTTGCCACATAGAGCAGTCGGGGAGCAATAGTCGCCATGAGCATGTGCTGATCGATGGGGAACTCTGTGTCACGCTGCAGATACTCTTTGAATCCGGGGACCACCCAGTGAGGGTTCCAGAGGTGGATCCATTCAAAGCTCTCTCCGAAGAAACGGTGGCAGAGTTTGGCTCCGCAAGTTCCGGAACAGTTGGAAATGGTAAGCGCGATACGCTGATCGTTTGCTCCCGCCCACAAAGCGGTCTTGCCCAGACGGGAGTGTCCGTGGACCATCATCCTGGAGCTGTCGATCTCAGGGACAGTTTCCAGATAGTCAAGCGCCCGCTGTATGCCCCACACCCAGGCACTTATAGCGCCTGAGTCGCGCTGGGGGGAGTTCCACACTTCAGGGGTGTAAAACATCCGCATGATGCTCTTTTCAAAACCGGCAGGGATATCCGGATAGATGTCGAAATAACAGATCGATGCCGTGGCATACCCCCTTTTGAGGACGTTTTCAATATCCCACCTTGAAGCGGTCGCCCCCCGCCCGGACTCATCACATCTGTTGTCCGCCTGACGCAAAGAGTCGGGATTGACGGGCGCATAACGCTCAAAAGGATGGAACTTTACATCGGGATCTGTGGAAATGGCATGGTTTCCTTTGAAGTTCAAACCGAAAAAGACAGGAACCTGCCCTTTTGCTTCAGCAGGCAGAAAAAGAACCAGATGCAGAACTCTTTCCATTCCTTTGTGACGGCAGATGATATCCACTTCGCGGCGGATGCCCAAACCGTTATAAGCGCTTCCCTCCTCTGTCTGTTTGAAAATGACCTCTTCGCAACGGGGAGGCACGGGGCCGTACATGTATTTTTCAAAAGCGGCAACCAGCCGGGGGCGGATCCGGGTTTGAAATTCACTTCCTGTGGTGTGGCTGTCAATGGGCAGAGGGGGGAGTTCCACAAAGGGTACTTTGGACTCATCTGTATTCATCCGATCCGCCTGTTCCTGGATCTCCGGCGGAAAGTTTTCGTGGGCAAAGCGCTTTTCCATAATTGAGGCTACCTTTTTGTTTTTCTGTTTATTCAGAGTGCTCATGCTCTCAAGATATCACACAACAGAGTGTTTTTCAACCGGAACTATTCAAATATTGATAATTTTTTTTCACAGGACTTGAAAAATTGCAGTAACAGAGATATATTAAGAAGATTTAATTTTTGAGGCAATTTCAAAACTCCTCAAAATTGTCAAAGCGCCCTCGCGTCGATCTGATAAAGGGAGCGTTTTCGGCTGTTACCTTGCAGGTAGCAGCCTCAAACTACCCTTTACAGCTCTTTGCGAATGACATCTTTGCCATTTTTTGAATGACTTTTGAAATTACCTCTTTCACCATTTTTTTACAGGAGAATTTATTATGTCCGGTCACAGTAAGTGGGCAAACATCAAAAACAAGAAAGCCGCCGCTGATAAAGTTCGCGGTAAAGCATTTTCCCGTATCGGTAAAGAAATCATGGTCGCCGCCAAGATGGGCGGTTCCGACCCCAACTCCAACCCCAAGCTGCGTTCCGCTCTTGCTGCTGCCAAGGCTGTGAACATGCCCAACGTCAACATCGATCGCGCCATCAAAAAAGGTATGGGCGAACTGGGGGATGTCACCTTTGAAGAAATCGTCTACGAAGGCTATGCCGCAGGCGGTGTCGCCGTTATCGTCGAATGTCTGACCGATAACCGCAACCGTTCCATCAGCGATGTCCGTATGACCTTTGACCGCAACGGCGGAAACCTTGCCGGTTTCGGTGCTGTTGCCCGTATCTTCCAGCGTCAGGCGCACTTTGTCATTACCGGTGACTGGGCAGATGAAGACAAACTTATGGAAATCACCCTCGAAGCCGGTGCCGATGACATCCAGGTCGAAGACGGTGTTGCCGAAGTTTGGGCTGCTCCCGAAAACTTTGAAGCCCTTGCCAAGGTCTTTGAAGACAATCAGGTTCCCACCGAGGAAGCCGGTATCGTCCGCAAGCCCGATATGGTTGTTGAGATCACCGATGCCGCCGTCGCCCGTCAGGTCATCCGTCTGGTGGACCGCATGGAGGAACTTGACGACGTCCAGCAGGTCACTGCCAACTACGAGCTTTCTGAAGCAGTTGCAGCTGAACTGGCTGAGGAAGAATGATCCGCAGAAAAGCTCTGTTTTTTCAAACGATAAGAATAAGATGAAACAGGCGGCGCCGCTTTCAAAAAATGAAAGTATTGCCGCCTGTTTTTTTAATTTCAGGAGAATTTACTGATGTCCCAGTGGTTTGAGCGTTGCCGTAAATACACCATCACCGATGCAGAAAGCGGTTTTGAAATCAATTTTGCCGGAATGAATTTTACCGATGCCGATCTTGAAAAGATGGCTCCCCTTTTTACCAAAGCCAATGCCGGGATCGCCGCCATTGAAAATGGCGAGATCAAAAATCCCGATGAAAAACGCAAAGTTACCCACTTTACCGACCGTATCAACTACTGCAGCTCCGATCTGTACAAAGCTGTGGAAGAGTTTGCCGCTAAAGTCCGTTCCGGAGAGATCACCGGTTCCACCGGTCGTCCCTTCACCGCTGTTGCCGTCAATGGTATCGGCGGCTCCGCTCTGGGGCCTCAGCTGCTTCAGTTTGCGATCAACGGCCCCTACTGGAATGAACTTTCTGCAGAAAAACGTCAGAATGGTTTGAAAATCTATTTCCTTGACAACACCGACACCGCAGGTCTTGCTGATGCGCTGGAAGTCACTGATCTCGAAACAACTCTTGTGATCAACATCTCCAAATCCGGTGGCACCCAGGAAACCAAAAATAACATGAAAGCCTGCATGGATAAATATGCTGCTGCAGGTCTTGATTTTGCAAAACATGCCTGCGCCATCACCATGCGGAACAGCGAACTGGATAATCTCGCCCGCGGTGCAAACTGGCTCAAAGTCTTTGAAATGGCAGAATCCATTGGCGGACGTACCAGCGAAACAAGTATCGTCGGACACCTCCCCGCAGCTCTCGCTGGAATCGATTTCAAAGCCCTGCTTGACGGTGCATGCCACATGGATGCCCTCACCAGAAATCCCATCCTCACAAACAACCCGGCTTACATGCTCTCCGCTGTCTGGTATATCGCAGGAAACGGAAAAGGAAACCGGAACATGGTCATCGTTCCCTATTCCGACAGACTCGTTCTCATGTCCCGTTACCTCCAGCAGCTCGTCATGGAAAGCCTCGGAAAAGAAAAAGACCTCGACGGCAAAACTGTTCATCAGGGTTTGAACGTTTTCGGCAACAAGGGCGGTACCGATGCTCACGCTTTCATCCAGCAGCTCAATGACGGCAGAGATGACTTCTTTGTCACCTTCATCGAAATTCTGGAAGATGCCATGGGCGCACCCATTGCCAAGGGAATCGACATGGGAGATTACCTCCACGGCTTCATGACCGGTCTTTCCAATGCACTCCGCAACAAGGGCAGACAGGTCATCGAACTCCGTCTCAACAAAGTCGATGCCTTCAACCTCGGTATGCTCATTGCTCTTTATGAAAGAGCCGTTGCCGCTTACGCTGAACTCATTCACATCAATGCGTTCCACCAGCCCGGTGTTCAGGCTTACAAACTGGCAAGCCGCAGTGTGATCGATCTTCTGACCTCCTCCGAAGAAAAACTCGCTGCAAAAGTGCCCTTCTCCGGAACCTCCGCTGAATTCGTTCAGCTCCTGGCTCTTCCGGAAGAAAAGGAATATGAACTTGACGGTATTCTGGCAAAACTCGCAGCCAACCCCGGCAAACGTGTTCTTCCCTTCTCTATCGAACGGAACTGGAACAACGATAAAGGCTGGGTCTTCACCATTAAGTAAGGTGCATTATCATGAAACCTTCCGGTAAAAAAAATTGTCACAGCAGAGAAACTCTCCCTGTCAACGGCAGACCTTTTACCGAAAGGTTCATGAAAACCGCTCCACAAACTCAAAACTCTGTCCAGATCAACACGGATGCAGTCGATGTGTTCCCTGATCTGGAACAGGAGTATTCTATTCTCAAAGAACTCAGCGCAGGAGGGAACTCCACAGTTTCTTTGGCTGAGG
>JAFTIE010000238.1 GCA_017457065.1 Lentisphaeria bacterium | reverse complement strand
TCTTTTCAAAAAGGCAAAAGCTGAAGGACTCCACACCGCTCTTGATACCTGCGCTTTCGTCCCCCGCCGATCTCTTGAAGAGGCTCTGGCGGTGACGGATATGTTTCTTGTGGACTTCAAACATGCCGATTCAGAGCAGCACAAACTTCTTACCGGGCAGCCTAATGAACTCATCAAATCCAATCTGGAGTTTCTTTCACAGCAAAAGGTCAGGATCGAGATCCGCATCCCCTTTGTGCCCGGCTGCAATGATTCAGATGAAAATATGGAACAGACGGGAGTATTCCTTGGCAGACTCAATATCGAGTGTGTGAAACTGCTTCCCTACCATTCTCTTGCCAGAAACAAATACGCCGCTTGCGGACTCACCGACACCATGCCCGATGCAGAGTCTCCTTCAGACGAAAAAATTGCCTCTGCCGTTGCCATTCTTGCAAAGTACGGCGTCAACGCCCGTTCAGGCAGAGCGTGAAGGACTTTCTTTGTCAAATATATTTCTTGAGGCAATTTCAAAACTCCTCAAAATTGTCACAGCGCCCTCGCTTCGATCTGATAAAGGGAGCGTTTTCGGCTGTTACCTTGCAGGTAGCACCCTCAAACTACCCTTTACAGCTCTTTGCGAATGGCATCTTTGCCATTTTTTGAATGACTTTTGAAATTGCCTCTTCTTACAACTTGCAAAACGAAGCTCTCTGTGGTATATTAGCCGCAGAGAGCTTTTTATATTGATAAACGGAGCCGGAAAGGAAGCATGTTATGAGCGGACGAATGAGACTCTCAGTGATTTGGAAAGAAAGCTGGAACAACATGAAGGGCAACTGGGGTATCCTTACAGGGATCACTGTGTGCCATAATTTGATCCTGGCAGGCGCCCAGAACTTTTTGGGAGTTCTGGCGCACATACTTCTTGCTCCCATGACTGCGGGCTGTTCCTTGGGCTTTCTTTCGGTCCAACGCGGAAAAGAGATCAACTTTTCCATACTGTTTTCCAAATTTGATGATTACGGACGTTTTGTCTGGGGCGTGACCCGCTCCATGCTTTTTACACTGTTGTGGGGCTTGCTTTTTATTATTCCCGGCATCATTGCCGCTTTGCGTTATTCTCAGACGATCATGCTTATGCTTGATGATCCCTCTCTTGACGCTGCCGGTGCAATGAAAAAAAGTGCAGAGCTGATGAAAGGGTATAAATTGAGGCTCTTTTTCTACTGGTTCCTCTGGTTTTTGATTCTGGTGACGACTGCAATTTGCACTTTGAGCATCGGTCTTATCTGGGCAGTGCCTTTCAGCGGCTGCTTTTTCGCAAAATTTTATCTCTCTCTCAGAGAAGTTCATGGCCTGCCTGTGGATGCGGTTTCTGAAGAGATCCGATCTGAAATAACTGAAAAACAGGATTAAGGAAATTTTTTTATGCACGATCAACGTTCATTTTTCGGCAACATGGTCCATGAGTATGCCGTGCGCCGGATCCGGGCTTTGAACAAAGAGCGCACCGCCAGAATCGAAGCGCTCCGTACCCGTGAGGATGCCGAAAAATATGTGGCAGATGTCCGGGGGAAGGTCCGGAGCTGTTTTTCAGTTCCTGCCGACCGCTCCGTCCCCGAGGTCGAACTTTGCGGCACCGTCGAAAGAGAAAAGTTCACCGTTGAAAAAATCATCTATTACAGCCGTGAAAACTTTGGTGTCACCGCCAATTTGTATCTGCCCAAAACTCCCGGGAAGCACCCGGCGGTCCTCTTCCTCTGCGGACACAGCGCCAACGGCAAAGCTGCCGACGCCTACCAGTGCGGCGCTCAGAATCTGGCTCTGCAAGGGTATGTGGTTCTGGTGCCCGATCCCATCTCTCAGGGGGAACGCTGGCAGTTTGCCGATGTGCCCCACGCTCAGGGGATCAATGGGCAGTGCTGCTGTGAACACTCCATGCTGGGCAGAGGATTGCGGCTTTGCGGCGATTATTTCGGCAACTGGAGAGCCCACGATGCTCTCAAGGGATTGGACTACCTTCTTTCCCGCAGCGAAGTCGATCCCGCCCGGGTGGGCGTGACCGGCAACTCCGGCGGCGGCACCATGACCAGTTTCCTCAACGCCCTTGACGACCGTTTCACCATGGCGGCTCCCAGCTGCTACATCACCAGCTGGCGGCGGAACATCGAAAACGAGTTCGGACCCGATGTGGAGCAGATCCCCCCCAATATCCTTGCTCAAGGGTGTGAAATGGGGGATCTGATCCTTGCGCAGGCACCCCGTCCGGTGCTTCTTCTGGGGCAGAAGAACGACTTCTTTGACCACCGGGGGCTCATTGAAACCTACACCCTTGCGAAAAAGGTCTATGAACTCCTTGGCGCCGGGGAAAATCTGCAGTACTTTATCGGTCCAACCAATCACGGATACTCCATTGAAAACCGTGAAGCCATGTACAAATTCTTTGCCCGCCACGCCCATATCCAGGGGGATGTGACAGAATCCGATGAAACGGAAATGATCCCGGAATCTGAGTTGAGATGCACTCTGACAGGGCAGCTTCTGACCGGTCGCAAAGAGCTTGCCACTGTTTCACAGCTGGTATCTGCCGAAGCGGAAAAGCTGACCCGTGAGCGCCCCAAACTCAGCGTACCGCAGCTGAAAGAAAGGCTCCGGCAGGAGCTGCAACTTCCTGAAAAGATCGAAGTGCCTTACAGCCGTATACTGCGCCCCTTTTACACCAGTTCCATCTACGGCGAACGCATCACCCTTTCCCGTTTCGCGCTGGAAGGGGAGGAGGGACTTCTCACCACCTTGAAGCTCAACCGGGACTCCTACTTTTTCCACTTCCCGAAACTGGAAAAACTGACCCTCTATCTCCCCCACCTTGATGCAGGGAGCGAAGTTTTGAAGATCGACCGGGGCGCGGAAGAGTTCTACGCAGGATTCGACTACCGCAATACCGGGGAATCCCTTACTTTGACAGGTGTTCCCGGTGACGAGTACCGGAAATTCACCTCTACCTACAATCAGGAGTACCATTACGACAGCATTGAACTGATGTTCGGATCCTCCATGATCGCCTGCCGTGTCCTTGATACGCTCCGTGCCATTGAATTTCTGAAAGCAAACGAAGTGGAGCATCTCCACCTTGCCGCAAGAGGTCTCGGCTCTTTCCCGGCGCTCTTTGCGGCTCTCCTTTCAGATAAGGTGGAAAGCCTCACCCTTTACGATGCGCCGGGCTCCTCTTATCTGGATATGGCGAAGAAACGGATCACCCGCTGGCCCCAGTCCGTCATGGTGCCGGGGATCCTCAAATACACAGACCTCCCTGAGATCTGCGAAGCCGTCAGGGCTGAGAAAACCCTCAATATCATCAACAGTGTCAACGAGCCCGTCCCTGAAGTCTGACGGCTTGAAAACACACAGAGTTCCCTGCCGCTTTGGGAAGATAGAGCGCACAGGGAGCTCTTTTTATCTCAAAAAGCTGCTGAAATAAAAAATTACCTCTTGAAAAAAAGCTCAGTTGATGCTAATTTACAAGTGGTAAATTTGTTTACAACCGATGACCGAAAGGAAAATCTTATGCACAATCAGCGTTCCATCTATGGCGGTATGCTCCAGGAATATGCCGTGAACCGTCTGCGGGATTTGAATGAAGAGCGCACGAAACGCATCGATGCCCTGAAAGACCGCAGCAATGCCGAAAATTATGTGAAGGAAGTGCGTTCCCGTGTTCAGAGCTGTTTCAATATGCCCTCTGACCGTTCCGTCCCCAAAGTCGAACTCTGCGGCACAGTTGAAAGAGAAAAGTTCAATATTGAAAAGTTGATCTACTTCAGCCGTGAAAACTACCCCGTTACCGCCAATCTCTATGTGCCAAATACGCCGGGGAAACATCCCGGTGTCCTCTTTGTTTGCGGACACAGCAACGATGGCAAGGCTTGCGAAACCTACCAGCGGGGCGCTCAGAATCTGGCTCTGCAGGGATATGTGGTTTTGCTTATCGACCCCGTCAGTCAGGGGGAACGCTGGCAGTTTGTGGATGTGCCCCACGCTCAGGGGATCCACGGGGCGTGCACCAGTGAACACTCAATGATGGGAAAACAGCTCCGCCTTGCAGGGGAATATCTGGGAGCATGGAGAGCTTACGACGCCTTGCGGGGATTGGATTATCTTCTTTCCCGCAGTGAAGTGGACCCCTGCCGTATCGGTATTACCGGTAACTCCGGGGGCGGCACCATGACCACCTTTGTGCAGGCTCTTGACAGCCGCTTCACCATGGCGGCGCCCAGTTGTTACGTGACCAGCTGGCAGCGGAACATTGAAAACGAACTGGTCGCCGATGCCGAACAGCTTCCCCCCGGCATATTGGGCAAAGGATGTGAGATGGGGGATCTCATTCTTGCTTACGCTCCCCGTCCCATACTGCTTCTGGGGCAGAAAAACGACTTTTTTGATGCAAGGGGGCTGAAGGAGACTTGGGAAAATGCCCGCAAGGTCTACAAACTTCTGGGGGCTGAAGAAAATCTCCAATTCTTCATCGGTCCCACCGATCACGGATACTCCATCGAAAACCGTGAAGCCATGTACAGCTTTTTCGGCAAACATGCCGCCCTTGACTCTGATGTGAAGGAGTCCGCCGACACCGAAATTTTCAAAGCATCTGATTTGAACTGTACCGCAAGCGGTCAGCTTATGAGCAGCAGACCTGAGTTTTCAACGCTCCACAGCCTCCTTGAAAAAGAGGCTCTGGCAGCAGAAGCATCAAGAAAAAAACTTTCCACACCTGAGTTGAAAGCTGAACTCAAAAAAGCTCTGGATCTTCCTGAGATCATCGATCTGCCCTACTGCCGCCACCTGCCCACCATCGGCTGGAGCTCCGTCCCCCGGGAGCGTGCGCTCTTTTCTCGCTTCGGACTTGAAGGGGACAAAGGGGTCGTCACCACCTTGAAGATCTGTTCAGGGCGCAATTACAAACATTTCCCTGAAATGGAAAAACTCACCATCTATCTGCCCCATCTGGATTCCGGAAGCGAACTTCTCAAGCTGGATCTCCCCCTTGAGGAAAATCTTGCAGGCTTCGACTACCGCAACATCGGCGAATCTCTTGCAATGACCGGTTCTTTCGGCGCTGAATACCGGAAGTTCTGCACCGTCCACAATCAGGACTACCACTATGACAGTATCGAACTGATGTTCGGTTCTTCCATGGTCGGCCGCCGGGTCCTTGACATACTCCGTGCCGTTGAATATGTCAAGACCAACGGGGTGAAGGAACTGCACCTTATTGCCAGAGGGCAGGGGGTGATCCCCGGCGTTCTGGCGGCGCTTCTTACCAGAAAGGTGGCAAAGATCACCATTTACGATGCTCCCAGGTCCTACATGAGTATGCTGCAGAAGCGTGTCACCTTCTGGCCCCAGTCCTGTATGGTTCCGGGGATCCTCAAGTTTCCCGATTTGCCTGAGAACTACGCCGCACTGGAGTCCGAAAGGAGACTTGAAACAGTCAACTTTGTCAATGAACCTGTCCCTGAAGTATAAAGGAAAACATATTATGAATCCCGCAATGAAACTCCCCAAACCCCTCTTTGTTTCCATCATCCCCAACTTTGCCGGTGAAGAGGAATATCTTGCAAAACTGATCCGTGAACGTTACAAAAAAACGGGCATTACCGACTATGCCATGTCCTACCCCCAGCATCCTCTGGGCGACGACATCTACGACAAGACCCGGATCCAGAAAGCTTCTTTCCGCAAACTCAAAGCATTGCTTGAAGATGAGAAAGAGATCCGTCTGGGTATCCTCTTCCAGACCACTCTTGGACACGGCGGCTACTGGAATCTGGCGCCCCAGTGCGCCATTGAAGCAGACAAGATCCTCAAAGCCGACGGCACTGAGACCCACCGCTGCTGCCCTCTGGATCAGAGGTTCCTTGACTACATCTACAACTGTGTCGCCATGCTCTGCGAAGAAAGACCCGCTTTCACTCTGGGGGACGACGATATGCGGATGTTTGACGGCACCTGTTACTGCGACCGTCATGTGAAAATGATCTCTGAAATGCTGGGAAAAGAGTACACCCGTGAAGAACTTGCCGCAGCCGTTGAAAATGCCGGTCCCCACGATCCTGTGACCATCGCTTTTGAAAAAGCTCAGATCAAAGCCATGGAAAAACTTTCAGAGACCATGCGCAAAGCCATTGATTCCGTCGATCGTTCCATCACCTGCGGCTGCTGTATCGTTTCCACCCGTTACGATTACGCCGAGATGGAAACACGGGTCCTGGCAGGGGGCAATCTGCCCATACTGCGTATCAGCAACGCCCAGTATCTTGAAGCCCACGTCAAAAACGATGCCTATACCCACTCCACCACCGGATTTCAGGTGGTCAACGCCCGCAACTGGGGATTCAAGCTTCTGGATGAATCCGACACCTGTCCCCACAACCGTTACAGCAAATCCGCCCGTACCATGCACCTGCACATTACAGGCGGCTTGCTTTCCGGACTTGACGGCGGCAAACTCTGGCTGGATCAGGGAGCACATCCTTTGCGTGAAGTCTCCCGTCCCTACGAAAAGATCCTCAGTGAAAACCAATATTTCTACCGTCAGGTGCTCCATATCAGCAAAACCTGGACTCCCGCCGGGGGCGTGATCCACATTCCTTCTCTTGACCGTGAACCCTACCCCGACAAGGGTCAATTCTTCACCTCTCACGGCAACTGGAGTATGCACTGTTTCGCCAAAACAGGATTCCCCGTCCGCTTTGAAGATACCTCTTTCAAGGGGGGCATCTCCCTTTTGAGCGGCGGACAGATCGACTACTACACCGATGAGGAACTGCGTGATATGCTTTCACATGCGGCGCTCATCGATGGTCCTGCTGCCGTGAAGCTGACGGAGCGGGGCTTTGCTGAAATGATGGGCGTCAAGGCTGAAAATATTGCCCCCAAAGGCAATGTGGAAGAGCTTAAAAGCTCAGGCGTCAGAATGGGATTCCTTGCTGCCAACGCCACTCCCACCCTGACCGCCCTTCCCGGAACTGAGGTGTTGAGCGAAGTCCTTTTCGCACAATACAAGGGCTGCACCCCCGAACTTTGTATGCCCGGCAGCACCTTTTTCACCAACGCTTCAGGGGGCAAGGTCATCGTCAGTGCCATCAACTTGAAAGAGTGGCACTACATGCACATCCTCAACCCCGGCAGAAAGCTGCAGTATATTGAATTCCTGCAGCGTCTGGGGGGCGTCCCCTGCTATCTGCCCGATCTGCAGGATGCCCGCATTTCCTGCGGATTCATGCCTGACGGTGCTCTGGTCTGCGGGGTTTTCAACTACTCCTACGACCCGCTGGAACTCAAATTTGCCGTTGAAAAGATGCCTCAGAAAATAGAAAGACTCACCTCTTACGGCATGTGGGATGAGATCCCCTTCAGCGCCCTTGACAATATCGCAGAGACTGCACTGCAGCTGGAGCCCGGTGTGGTGGGTATCTATAAACTCAGCTGAATTTAAGGAATTTCAAATATGAGCGAAGAAAAAATCACCATTTCCCCCTGGGCGCTTGACGATCCCTCTTTCGTTGACCGCCGTCTCTATCAGAATCAGTACGGTGTTTATCCTTACGCCGCCCGGATCCCTGCCAGTCAGGAGGAACACCGCAGTTTCCGTGACTCGGTCCGCCGCAGAATGCTCCTCAGCGCCGGACTTGTTCCGGCAGTGGAGTTCACCCCCTTTGAGCCTGTGACCACCTCTCCCCGGGTGGTGGATGGTGTCACCATCAGCGATGTTGCCATAGAGACTCTTCCCGGATTGCGCCTGACCGGAAACTTTTTCACCCCTGAGAAATTCACCGGCAAACTCCCTGCCATCCTCTGTCCCCACGGACACTGGACCACGGGAAGAGTCTGCCACAAAGCCACCGGCGGCGTCATCATGCGCTGCATGGAACTTGCCCGTCTCGGGTTTGCTGTTCTGGCATACGACATGATCGGCTACAATGACAACAACGACTATCCCCACTACTGGGATGTGGAAACCAGACGCAAAGCCTATTTCAACGGCGTTTCCCCCTTCGGACTCCAGACCGCCAACAGCTTGCGGGCGGTGGATTTTATCGCCTCCCACCCCGATGTGGATCCTTCACGGATCGGCTGTACCGGCGCTTCCGGCGGCGGCTCCCAGACCTGGTTCATCGGGGCGCTGGACGACCGGATCAAGGTACTCTGCCCGGTGTGTATGCTTTCTCTTCACTTCATGGGGGGATGCTCCTGTGAAGAAGGCCCTCTGCTCCGCAGCCGGGGGCTGACCAGTTTTGACATCGTGGCGGCGGCGGCGCCCCGTCCCATACTGCTGCCCAGTGTCACCGGGGATTGGACAAATCTCAATCCCGACTATGAAGTTCCCAAACTCAAGGAGATCTACAAGCTCTACCACGCAGAAGAGAATGTGGAAAATATCCACTTTGACGATGGTCACAACTACAACCAGCGCACCCGTGAATATGTGTACGCATGGTTCGTCCGGCAGCTTCAGGGCAAGGATATGGGGGAAAAGATCCCCGAAAGCACCGACAAAGTTCCCGCTCCCGAACAGCTGTGGCACGGGGGAAAAGAGCCAGCTCCCGCTTCAAAAGAAAGTTTTGACAAGGCATACGCCAGATCCAAAGCAGCCTACACCGCCAATGCTTTGAACTGGGGCAGGGATTTTATTCTCTGGCAGAATCGCACCTGTGACATCCTGCGTCAGATGCTTGAAAGTGACACCCCCACCAGAGATGTGGTCAACCGTGTCACCCACGGCAACTGGAAACTCCCGGAAGGGGAGGTCTGGACCATGGTGGTCTCACGCAGAAATATGGGGGACATCATCCACACCTTCCGTCTGCGCCCTGCGGATGCCATGGAGTCCGCAGAAGCGATCCTCTACCCCATCGAAAACAAGTGGCAGGAGTATTTCAACGACGGGGAAAAATCCTGTGTCACTCAGGAGCTTTTCAAGCGGGGAAAACACTCCTGGCTCATTGAACTTTTCGGCACAGGCACCTCGGCGAAGTATCTGGAAAACCCCACCGTAAATGATGATCTTGCTCTGAGCGCTGCCTGCAATGACTCCTGTTACACCATGCGTGTTCAGGACATCGTCACCTCTTACGTGATGCTCAAAGAGCACCACTACAAAAAGGTCACTCTTGCCGGTGTTGCCGTCAATGCTCTGCCGGTGCTGGGGGCTGCCGCACTGCTGGGATGCCCTGCGGTGGTGGATCTTTCAGGAGTGGAGGAAAGCGCCTGGGAAGAAAAACTCAACTATCAGGCTCTTATGGGCAAAATCGGCGGACTCAAAGGTCTGGCGCTGCTCAATCTCCGTGCCAACGTCACATTCTGCGGCGTTTCAGGGGAACTGAAAGAGCTTCTCATTTCCATGGGCGCCAATGTCTCTGACAAAAAGCTTATGGAGCTTCTCTGATGAGCGGGGGAAGGATCTTTCTCAATGCCGTGCTGGCAGGTCTTTTTATCGGTATTGCGGGGACTGTCTGCATGGCGGTCCCAAATCCGGTCATGGGAGCCTTTCTCTTCGGTTTCGGATTGCTGACCATCGTCAGTTACGGCTTCAAGCTCTACACCGGCGCCATCGGGTATCTGGCAGTTCAGGGGAAGAATACCCCCCGGTATCTCTTTGAACTGCTCCTGATCTGGCTGGGGAACCTTGCGGGATGTTTTTCCGTGGGTTTTCTGGTGCGACAGACCCGCAGTTTTCCCGGTTTCGCAGAAAGAGTTGCCAATGTCTGCGCCGCAAAAGCGGGAGATTGCTGGACAAGCTGGCTGATACTTTCCTTTTTCTGCGGCATACTCATGTATGTGGCTGTTGAGACCTTCAAGCGCAAAGATGAACTGGACGCCGTGGTGCGGGTGCCGGTGCTCTTTCTCTGCGTGGCGATCTTTATTTTAAGCGGCTTTGAGCATTGCATCGCCAATATGTACTACTTTTCTGCTGCCGACGCATGGAACTGGCAGGCTTTGGGCGCCATCGGCGTCATGACTTTGGGCAACTCTCTGGGGGGGATGCTGCTTCCCGTTGCAGGACATGTCAAAAAGTTATGAAGTACCAAAAAGCCTTTAACGCCCTGAATCTCAAACTCAGGGCGCTTTTACTTGACTCCGGGGCAGGGCACGATTATGACCACACTTTGCGGGTGATGAAAAATGCCGGGCTTCTTCTTTCTGAAGAACCTGAAGCTGACGGGGAAACTGTCATCTTTGCCGCTTTGCTTCACGATTGTGCCCGCCCGGAGGAACATGCTTCAAAGGGCAAAGTATGCCATGCCAGAAGAGGAGCGGAGATCGCCTTTGAGCTTTTGCAGCAGCAAGGGCTTCCTCTTGAATTCTGCAAGGCAGTCTCTGAAGCTGTCCGCACCCACCGTTACCGGGACGGGATCAGGCCTTGCACTCCGGAAGGCAAGGTGCTCTTTGATGCAGATAAACTGGACTCTCTGGGGGCTGTGGGACTGGGAAGAGCTTTTCTCTTTGCCGGTGCTTGCGGAGCCCGGGTCCACAACACCGCAGAAGAGGCTCTGGCGGGGGAACCTTACGGTGTAGAAGATACCGCCTACCGGGAATATCTGGTAAAACTGCGCCATCTGCCCGATGCCATGCTGACCCCCGCAGGGCGCCGTCTGGGGAAAGAAAGAGTTGAGTTTATGACCGCTTTTTTTGAGCGGCTTGATGGGGAGATCCGTTAAGTGCTCTTTTTTTATGGGGAATTTTGTTTGCAGATTGAAAAACGAACCTTTTCAAAGTATATTATGGAAATGTCAAAATTCCAATTTCAACGAGGAGCTCAAGAGCGATGAAGCGGGTGCTTTCTGTTCAAGATATTTCATGTTTGGGAAAATGCTCTCTGACTGTGGCGTTGCCTGTCATTTCTGCCGCCGGGATCGAAACGGCGATCCTGCCTACTGCCGTTCTTTCTGTCCATACCTGGTTCAACTCCTTTACTTTTCACGACCTGACCGATGAGATCGCTCCCATCTGCAAAAACTGGAAGGAGCACGATTTCGGATTTGACGGTATCTCTACCGGATATCTGGGATCGTTCCGGCAGATCGAACTTGTGGAAGAGGTCTTTGCCATGTTTGACAAGCCCGGAATGCTCAAACTGGTTGACCCCGTCCTGGGGGATCACGGCAAATTTTATGTGGGTTTTGACAACAAGTTCGCCAAACGCATGGGGCAGCTCTGCGGCAAAGCCGATGTGATCGTGCCCAATCTGACAGAAGCCTCATTCATGCTGGACGAGGAGTACAAAGCAGGCTGCTGCAGCGAAAAATATATCCGGGAACTCCTGAAACGCCTTGCGGATCTGGGATGCCCCAATGTCGTTCTGACCGGTGTCTCGTACGAAAAGGGCAAATACGGCGTCGCCGCATGGAACGCTGAGAAAGAGGAGTACTCCACCTATTTCGGCGAAGAACAGCCGGGGACCTTCCACGGTACAGGGGATCTTTTTTCGGCGGCTCTTTTTGCCGCTTTGATTTCCGGACAGCAAATGTACAAAGCTCTGGAAACGGCGGTGGAGTTCACCGTTGAGTCCATCCGCAAGACTTTGGAAAACCCCGACCACGTCCCCTACGGTGTGGAGTTTGAACGGGCAATACCCTTGCTGCTGCGTAAACTGGAGTTGATATAAATTTTACCATTGAAGGAAAATCAAAGATGTTGATCAACGGCTACCCGAACTTTTCTGAGATCCGCTGTGAAGATGCAACACTTGCTCTGGCGGCATCTGAAATGAGTGCTCTCTGTATCAGGCGTTTCGGCAGAGAGGATAAAAACTGGAGCATCCGGTTTCAAATCGACAGGGAACTTCCCTCTTTTGAAGTGACTTTCAAAGAGCGTGTTCTTTACATTTCCGGACCCACTTCTGTGGAGATCCTTTATGGCGTTTACGACTTTGCCGAAAAGATCCTGGGCTTCTTCTTCTTTGAGCCCGGGAACGATCTGCTCAACGGTGACGGTCCCGTTGAGCTCCCCGAAGGCATCGTGATCCCGGCGCGCAAAGTTCCCTTCAAAGTACGGGGCTTCATCCAGGAATATCCTTTTGATGAAAACTCCCCCCTCCTTGCCGACTGGATGGCAAAGAATAAACTGAACTTCCTCAATGTCTGGATGAAGTATTACGACAAACTGGACTCCAACGGCAGAGAGGCTTTCAGGATCAGAGGCATTGAGATCCAGAGCGGACACCACAACTTTGACTACTGGATCCCCGCTGCCAAATATCACAAAGAGCATCCTGAATTTTTCGCTGAAATAGAGGGCGTCCGTATCAAGCCCGAAAAGGACGAAAATGCCCTGCTGCTGGGTAAACAGCTCTGTACCACCAACAAGGGGCTGCGGAAAGAGATCGTCAAAAATATGGTGGAGTACATCGAAAGAAACCCCGAACTCAAATCTGTGGGACTGACTCCCAATGACGGTTTCGGATGGTGCCAGTGTGAAGAGTGTTCCAAGTTCTACGACAAGAGCAAACACGGCGAACTCTACTCCCTTTCCACCCACGTTTACATTGCCGACAGGATCTATCACGACATGGTCCGCGATGTGGCACAGCAGCTGGGGGAAAAACGGCCCGACCTGGACCTTTATTTCTGCGCTTACATCAACTACTGCCGCCCCTCTGAGGGGTTCAAACTTACCCCCAATCTCACGGTGATGATGGCTCCCTACTGGCGGTGCATCAACCACCGCATCGATGAAGAGTGCCCCATCAACTCCCATTACGCTGATGACATCAAAGCCTGGTGCGACTGCAAAGAGGGGGGCAAGGTGGTGATCTACGAGTATTACATGGGGGTCAACTTCTATCTTTCTTTGCCCCAGATTTTCCACCGGACCATCTTTCAGGAGTGCGCCTGGTATGAGTCCATGGGAGTGGACGGCATAGCCACCCAGTTCCATCCGCCCCACTGGAGCGTTTACGGCATCAACTTTATCGCCATGGCAAAAGCGCTCCGGGGCGAAAAAGAGGAAGAGGCTGTACCCGTGATGATGAAGGCTCTTTTCGGCAGTGATGCCGCTGAAGGAGAAGCCTTTTACGAACACATGAAGAGCATCACCGCCTCTGCCGGTCCCTGCCATGTGACCTATCCCTACGCTCTTTTCAGCAGGACGGCGCTTGCTCCCTACGCCGAAGCTGTGAAACTTGCCGATGCTCTGTTGAAAAAGGCGCCCCAAAGCCGGTTCAGAAAAGAACTGCGTATCTGGGCGGAGTATCTCTACCGCTACAAATCTCTTTTTGATGCCTTCCATGCCGGATGTGCCGGGATCCCCGAAATCGATCATCTGCTGAACTGGGTCCACTCCCACCGGGATACCCATGTTTTTGTCCACGACCGCTTCGATCCCTACTTTGAAGCGTGGCGCACCGCCATCCGGAAGGGAAAAGAGTATCTGCACTTCAATCTGGACTGGGAGGATGATTATATCCGTCAGCACCGGAAAACTTTGAACGGAAAATAAAAAATGCCCCACCGTTTTCCTCCACACGAAAAACAGCCTCAGGTGATGATCCGGGAGTTTGAAGGAGATCTGGTTCCCTTTAACGGTGAACTGCTCCAGACCCGGCTCATCGGCTGTTTCCTTGCCGCAGGATTGCGTGAGTCTGTGGATCTGCCTCAGGATATCGTACTGGCAGTTGAGTACACGCTCCGCAACGCTCCCCGGAGTGAATTGATCTTCGGCAGAGGGGAGCTGGAACGTGCCGTCACCCGGCTGCTGGAGGAGATCGGTTTCCCGGAGGTCGCCAAACTTTACCGTTCCGGAACGGGGACAGAACATGAACTTTTTGTCACCCCTGATGAAAAGACTCTTTGCGAAATGCTCAGGGGACATCTGGGGGTGACGGGGGAGCTTTTCAACAAGGTGATAAACAAGGTCATCAAGGCAGCTGATACTCTGGAAATCAAACGGGCACCCGCCCATCTCTTTCTGGAACTTGCACGCTATTACGAAAGAGAGCTCGAAAGAACCAGTACACGCTGTGCCGTTGAAAAGACTCCTGAGATCACCGTTTCCCGCAGTGAGATCCTTTCCATGCTCCCCGAAAGTGCAAAGAAACTGACGGAGGAAGGGATCTTGAGGATAGATGGCGTGACCACGTTGTTCCCCTGTGTCCACCTCTTTTTCAGTATGGAGCGCTTTGGCGCGATGCACCAGTTTGCTGTTCCTGTCACCGAACTTGAGATAGAACCCTTTCTCTATGAAGCGGGAGCCGTTCTGGCAGAGGTGCATAAATTGATGGAATCCAAACTCAACTGCACCTTGCCGGTGATCCTGGGGGTCCCTGACATGTTTGATTTTATCGCCCGCTACGCAGACGGTGACCGGGAGCGTTCAGGAAATCTGGCGGCGGAGCTGGGGAGAGTCCTTTGTTCTTCCTTCTCAAGGGGAGTCTATAAACTCAATCTCAACTGAAACACAATATGCTGAACTATCTGCAAATCGACAATTACGCACTCATTGAACACTCGGAAATCGAATTTTTTCCGGGATTCAACGTGATCACCGGGGAATCCGGCGCCGGAAAATCCATTATGCTGGGGGCTCTTGCTTTTTTGACGGGGGAAAGGACCGGGCAGAATGTGCTGCGTGCCGGTGCTGCCCGCTGCAGTGTCAGCGCCATATTCACCGTTCCGGAATCTCTGAGGAAAAATGCTGCGGAGCTGCTGGAAGGATCCGGGATCGAATTTGATACCGGTTCCGGAGAATTGTCTTTGCGCCGGGTGCTCACCTCAAGCGGCAGCCGCCAGTTTGTCAACGATCAGCCCTGTTCTGCCAAATTGTCAGGAGCCCTTGCTTCTTTTCTGATCGACCGTCAGAGGGTCAATGAACAGCTTTCTCTGCAGCTGCCCGCCCGGCAGCTGGAGCTCCTTGACCGCTGCGCCGGAACTCTGGAGCTGCGTTCCCAATGTGCCGCACTCTGCGGAAAACTCCGTGATATTTGCCGGGAGCGGGAGGCGTTTCAGCAGAGTTTGCCCAATGAATCAGAAGCCGACAGACTGAAATTGATGCTGGATGAGATCAACGCCGTTTCCCCGGAAGAAAATGAAGATGAACTTCTTGCCGATAAGTTCCGCATGGCATCCAACGCCCGTGAGATCATCGCCGCTTCGGAAGGACTGGTGCAGCTCCTTTCCGAGTCTGAAAACTCCATTACGGATCAGCTGGGAACTGTTTTCAGAAAGCTGGATGATCTGAACCGTTTGGGGGCGGCATGTGATGAACTTTCTTCTGAGTGCACCGTTATTCAGGAAGGCATAGAACATCTGGCAAGAGAGCTTGCCGATCTGGGGGCAAAGGTGGATCTTGACCCCGAAGAACTTGCCGCGATCGAGACTCGCATGGGAGATATCTTTACTCTGAAACGGCGTTACGGACCTTCTCTTGAAGAACTTTTCATCAACCGTGACCGTGCCGCTGAAGAGCTTGCCAGATACGATGCCGCCGCCGCAACGGCAGCAGAGTTCAAAGCACGGATCGATACCCTCCGGAAGGAGCTGGAAGATCTATGTTGTGAACTTTCTGCCAAACGCAAGGAGGCTGTCAAAGGTTTTCTCACCCAAGTGGAGGAAAAACTTAAATTTCTGGGCTTCGGCAAATGCCGCTTTGAAGCTGAATTCACCCCCTGTGAGCCGGGACCTTCAGGAGCAGACAGATTTGAAATGCTCTTTTCCGCCAATGCGGGCTCTCCGGTGCAGCCTTTGCGGAAGATCGCCAGCTCCGGAGAACTTTCGCGCCTTATGCTGGGACTGAAAACTGTCCTTGCCGATGCTGATGATGTGCCAACGGTGATCTTTGACGAGATCGACATGAATATCGGCGGGGAAACTGCCAATGCCGTAGGCGAAGAGCTCCACAATCTGGGCAGAAGCCGTCAGATCATTTCCATTTCCCATCTGGCACAGGTGGCGGCACGGGCGGATCACCACTTCAAGGTCTCCAAGCACACAGACGAAGGCATTGTCCGCAGCGGCGTGGAGCTTCTGAAAGATCCCGAACCCGAGATCGCCCGTATGCTGGGCAATACTCCTGCGGCACGCAAGCACGCTAAAGAGCTTCTTAAAGAGCTCCGCTCTGTCTGAGGAAATCCGGTTAAAAAAAGTTTTCAGTTTGACAAAAGAGGAAAGATGAGCTATTTTACACGACAGGATCTCAAAGGATCGCCGCTGCAGCGGATCTTTTTTTCTCAAGGTGAAAATATGAAGCTTTTTTTCTGCTTTTTTCTGCTTTTGGCTTTTGTGGCGCTTCCGGGGAAAAACACCGGTGCTGAGTTGCGCCATCTGAAAACAAAAACAGAACTTCAACAACAGGAAATAGAACGCCTGACAGCTTTGCTTGCCGAAAAAGAAAGAGAGCTGAAAAAGCTCCGTATCTGGATGGATAATATCAGCGCCGACAGCCGTTTTACCACTGTTTCTGACCGGGAACAGCGGCTGATGCACGCCTTGAAGATACTTGCGGATTCCTCCGGCAATATGGCACTCAAAACCATGGAATTAGCAGAGTTGCTCCGTCCCCGGCTCAACGCACTGCCCCTTGCTTCTTCTGACCGTGTCCGTCTGGTCATGGCACTGGAAGATCTGGAACGCAGTGCCGCCAGAGTCACCTCCATTGCCGATACAGCTTCCGCTTCTGAGGATCGGCTGCTGAAAAATGTCCGGGTGGCGGCGGTCAGAAGCGAACTGAATATGGCAGTGCTTTCAGCCGGCGCTCTACAGGGGATATTTCCCGGACTGACCTTTGTTACTGCTGACGGCAGGATCAGACTCAGGGTCCTTGAGACCCGTTCCATGATTTCAGGCGCCGTTCCCATAGCAGGCGATATCAACACTTTGACTCCGGGGAGCGTCGTAAAGCTGGAAATCATCCGGAAACCACCCGAAGTCAGGAGAGGAAAATAATGAGTGCAGATGAAAAAAAACTTCTGAAGGTGGGGATCATCAGCGATATTCAGGCTCTGCCCTCCCGCCATGAGTGGGGAATGAACAATTTCAAGAATGCGCTGAGCCTTTTCAGTGAGAAGGGTGCAGATCTGCTGGTCAATGCAGGGGATATCGCTGAAGGCGGTGATCCTGAGACCTACGCCCTTTACTGGAAGCTTATTGAAGAGCATTTTCCCAATGGCTCCCTTGAACATATCAGTTGCGAAGGCAACCACGACTGCAGCGGAGCTCCCTTTCATGAAGCCTTTGCCAGGGTTTGCCGGGGACTGCGCCGGGAGTGCATCAACCCTGAACACCGTCTCATCGGCGGATATGACTTCATTACCTTTGCCACCTTTGACCGTATGCACTATGCTCCGGAAGAGCTGCCTGCCCTTGAAAGAGAAATTGAAAAAGCTGTTGCCCGTGATCCGGAAAAACCGGTATTCGTCATCACACATTTTCCCCCTGCAAATACTGTGGCGGGCAGCCATGACAGTGCCGGTTCAGAAGGACTCTTTGATGTTTTCAAAAAGTTTCCTCAAGTGGTCTCTCTTTCGGGACACACTCACTATCCTCTGGCAGATGAGCGCTGCATCTGGCAGGGGGAGTTTACGGCTGTACAGACTTCCACTCTTGCCTACGGATGTATGTCCGAAGATAAACTTTTCAATACGGTCAACGGCATATTGCCCTTTGCAAGAGAGGTGACCGAGGCGATCTATATGGAGCTCTACGCCGACCGTGCGGAACTCCACCGTTACAATGTGACGGACAAAAGAGAACTGGGACCCGTCTGGCAGATCCCGATCCCTTATGTTCCTGCCGCAGGTCCCCATGGAGAAGCACGTTCTCAAAAACGGCAGGCTCCCGGGTTTGCAGATGATGCAGAAATACTGCTGCGCTTTGATTACGGGTACGCCTACATCATCTTTGACCGGTGTGTCACAGGGGATTTTGCCCAATATTACCACGTTGAGATCTCAGAGTACGATGAAGAGAAAAAATGTTTCGGCGTTCCTGAGACATTCCGGTATGCGTCGGACTTCTACCGATTTGAGTGCAACCGGCAGGATAAACTCTACTTCAAACTCCCCGGTACTCTGAAAGGGGGCACCTTGTGCAGATTCCGTGTTTACGGTGTGGAATCTTTCGGCAAAAGGGGAGCTCCTCTTGAAATGGAGTTCCGACTCTGGAAGAACTACAAATTCAAAGACGCCGCAGGTGTATATCCCCAGGAGTAAAAAGCGTCTCTTTTTCCCATGCTGAAACTTGAAAAAATTATTTTTCATGTTATAGTATAACCATTCTCCAACTAACAACAACATTTGAGGTGAACAATATGAAAATCGGTTTGAGCAGTTACAGCCTTTCCCGTGCTATCGCTTCCGGGCAGCTGGGTATTCTTGAAGCCATCGACTGGATCGCCAATGCAGGCGGCGAACACATGGAAGTGGTCCCCGGCGGTGCCTGGGATATCCATGTCCCCGGTCTGCCCGCCAAACTTGTCGCTCGTGCCAAAGAAGCCGGGATCGACCTTTCAAGCTACACCATCGGCGCCAACTTTATCCAGCCCGATGCCGACGCCCGCGCCAAAGAGGTCGCCCGTCTCAAATCTGAAGTCGATATTGCCGGGGAACTGGGTGTAAAATTCATGCGTTACGATGCGGGATACCGTCCCATCCCCGAAGCCACTGTTGAGAACTTTGAAAAAGATCTCCCCGTGGTGGCTGACTGCTGCCGCGAAGTGGCTGCCTATGCCGCCAAATACGGTATTACCTGCAGTGTGGAAAACCACGGATACCACTTCCAGAATTGTGAACGTGTCCACCGTCTGGTGGATATGGTCGGTCTGCCCAACTACCGCACCACCCTTGATGTGGGCAACTTCCTTTGCGCCGACGGCGACCCTGTGGCGTCTGTCAAAACCAACATCGGCATTGCTTCTTTCATCCACTTCAAGGACTTCTTCCTGCGTACCGCAGGCAATCCCCCCATCGGTGAAGGCTGGAGCCGCACCAAAGCCGGACACTATCTGCGCGCCACCGTCATCGGTCACGGCAGCGTGGAACTGGTTCCCATCGTCAAGATCATCAAGGAATCCGGCTACGACGGTTATGTTTCCATCGAGTTTGAAGGCAAAGAAGATTGTCTCTGGGCTTGCAAGGTCGGTCTTGATAACGCCAAACAGCTTTTTGCTGAGGCATAAAAAATCATGGATGAAGGTCTTGACCCTCAGGTCAAACTGAAACTGCTTGAAGCAGCACGCGCCGCTGAGCCGGATTACCCCAATGTAAAAAAAGGTATCGGTTGCGGCGCCGCGGCACTGGTGGCAGGGATCCTTTTCGGACTCTTTGCTGTCTCTTTCTTCCGGCAGCTTTCCGTTCTTTCCAGAATTTCCATGATAACGGGGTTCGCCCTCATCGCTGCCCTCATCGCAGGGGGTGTGGCGGCGTTCCGTCCACCATTCAAATGATACTTGAATTTTCATCAGGCACTCTGGAAGTGACTCCCGGCAAAGAGGAGCCTTTTCCGGAGGTCCTTGAAGGTGTCTTCAAAGCAGACCCCCGTACCGGGAATTACCGGGCACGGGGGTGTGATTATGCCGACACCGTCATGGCACTGCGTCTGGGGCGGATCCCTTTCAAAGATCTTGCCGCAGATTACGGTTTTGAAGGGGATTGGGAGCTGAAAGAAAAGATCATCCCCCGTCCCCATCAGAAAGAGGCTCTTGAACGCTGGCAAGATGCCGGCTGCAAAGGTATTGCGGCGCTTCCCACCGGCAGCGGAAAAACTATTCTTGCTGTTATGGCTATCGCCGCCGTGCAGCGGCGCACCATCATCCTCGTGCCCACCATAGATCTCCTCACCCAGTGGGCGGCGGTCCTTGAAAGATTTTTCAAAATCCCTGTCGGAATGCTGGGGGGCGGTTCAAGGCAGATCGAAGCTCTGACCGTCAGCACATACGATTCTGCCGTACTCAACATGGAGTTCATCGGCAACCGTTTCGGCTTTCTTATTGCCGACGAATGCCACCATCTGCCCGCCCCGGAGACCCGTCTGGGGGCATCCATGTGCATCGCCCCCTACCGTCTGGGACTTTCCGCCACTCCGGAACTGCCCCCTGACCGCATGGAGATCATGCAAGATCTTCTGGGAGAGATCGTCTGTCAGATCAACATTGATGAACTGGAAGGAAAAGTCCTTTCCCCTTACGAAGTGAAACACTGGGAGATCCCCCTTGATCCCCGGGAGTTTGAACTTTATCAGAGTGCCCGTAAATGCTACCTTGATTTCATCCGGCGCAACAATATTGATTTCCGGCAGGAGTCAGGGTGGAGCCGCTTTCTCGGTCTTGCCGGGCGCAGCGCCGAAGGGCGCCTTGCCTTTCGTGCCTTTCTGGATCAGCGCCGCCTTGCCCGGGGCGGAGAGGCGAAGATCCGGGCACTTTGGGATATCCTCAGGCATCATGCCGGGGAACGCATCATCATCTTCACAGCCGACAACGGCGCCGCATACGAACTGGGAAGGCGTTTCTGTCTGCCGGTCATGACACATCTGACCAAAGCCGCCGAAAGAAAAGAGTTTCTTGACAAGTTCCGTGAGGGGATCTATCCGGTGCTTGTCACCAACCGGGTCCTTAACGAAGGAGTGGATGTACCCTCCGCCGCCGTGGGGATCATTCTCGCCGGAACAGGCAGTGTCCGGGAGCACGTTCAGCGTCTGGGCAGGGTGCTCCGTGCCGCTCCCGGCAAGCCTCAGGCGATCCTTTACGAGCTGGTCAGCGCCGGTACTTCAGAAGAAAGTGTCAGCAGCCGCCGCCGCGCCCATCGCGCCTATACCCGTTGAAAAGATCTGTGATCTTTCCTTGAATTGCTCCTGTTTCAGTGGTATATTAAATACAGTGCCGGAAAGAGTCTGACCGACTTTCCGGCTTTGATATTTTTGAAAGGGTGCGGATCATGACAATTTTTGCTTTTCTTCTGATCGTTTTTTCTGCGGGGCTCCACGCCTCCTGGAATCTTCTTGCCAAACGCTCCACCATGAGTGTTGCCTTTTACGCTGTGATCTGTATGACGGCGGCATCCTTCTGGCTCCACACCCAGTTCTGGACTCCTGTCAATGTGCCGGGATTGCCCTGGCTCTTTTTTCTTTATGTGCTCTGCTCCATCACCTCGGATCTCTGCTACTGTCTGGGGCTGGTCAGGGCTTACCGGACCATGGAAATGTCTACAGCCTATCCCATGATGCGTTCACTGCCCCTTTTGCTGACGGCGGCAGTGACGTCACTTGCAGGGTGGGGGGCTCCTCTCACGCCCCTTGCTCTTCTTGGAATGGGGATCGTTTTTGTGGGGTGTCTCATGATGCCCATGAAGGATTTTTCAAGTTTCCAGTGGAAAGATTATCTTTCTTCAAAGATGTTCTTCATCTTTCTGGTGGCTTGCGGAACCACCGGGTACACCATTTTCGACAGTCAGGCGCAGCATGTTCTGCGTGAAGCTTATCCCGATCTTGCCAAACCTGTTGTTTCCATGACCTTTTACTCCACCCGCGGCATCTGTCTGAGCACTCTTATGGGGCTTGCGGTACTGCTGATCCCCGGGGAAAAGAAAAACTTTGCCGTCTTTTTCAAAGAGCGGGATTGGAAACCCTTTGCCGCCGGCGCCTTTGCTTCACTCACCTATATCACAGTGCTGATGGCAATGAACTATGTGACCAACGTTTCCTATGTTCAGGTCTTCCGCCAGCTGGGGCTGATCTTCGGACTTCTGGGGGGGATTTTCATACTGAAAGAGCGTCCCACGCTCCCCAAATTCATCGGAGTCACCCTGATTATCACAGGGCTTGTTATCACAGTCCTTTGAGAAGCTCATCCAAATGGCGCCGCATGGCGGTGTAGGAACAGAAACCTGTCCGGACACAATAGGGAAGGTGTCCTGTTTCACGGATGAGAGCCTCCCATTTAGGATTGATGCACCCTCTTGCGTTGATGATGGGACCCCAGTCGCCCACGGTTACACCGGGGATACGTTTTTCATCCCGTGGTGAAAGATTCTGCTGCCACTCCTCCGGGAAAAAGGCGAGCCACCGGGGACGGTCGTTGAGCCAGGTGGTGGTGGTCAGAGTGTCTGCACCGTAGCGCAGTTCCGTTTCCTTCATAAGCAGTTTGAAGCACAAGATAAGGTACTCCGGATCTTCAAAAATGGAATGGGGAGAAACGGTGTTGTAGATATGAAAAGCGCATGTGCGGGGCGTTTCTGCACTGGGGGGATCGTACTTCAAAGTGCCGCAGTTCCACGAAGGGGGCGTACCTATGCCCCGGGAGTCGGGGTAGGTCTCTTCAGCTCTTGCGTTGATCTCTTTGCCGCAGAGCGCCCACATTTCCTCTTCAAAGAGATCCGGGGGCAGAGGGGCAAGTTTATCTGCTGTTTCCATGATGAGGCGGCAGAGGGGGATCTCCTGCCATTTTTCCATATCGTAGTGGATCAATCCGTGAAAGAGCAAAGGTGTGTGTTTACTGACGCACTCACTCATGGATTTTTCAGGAGCGAACTCCCCCTTGAGCCAGCGTGATGCGTAGAAAAAACAGAGCCGTGCCATTGTTTCGATGGAAAGGATGTGCTCCTCCAAAGTTTTCAAACCGGACATTTTTTAATCTCCTTAAAGACAGATCATAATGATCCCCGCCAGACAGCATCCCAGGGAGGCAAACTGCAGCAGCGAATTTTTTTCTTTGAGTATGAACATACTGTACAGCGAAAATCCCACCAGACAGGAGCCCACCAGAAGGGGA
This sequence comes from Lentisphaeria bacterium, assembly GCA_017457065.1. Classification (GTDB taxonomy): domain Bacteria; phylum Verrucomicrobiota; class Lentisphaeria; order Victivallales; family Victivallaceae; genus UBA1784. The sequence goes on along the minus strand of JAFTIE010000238.1, from coordinate 1,402 downwards.
TAGGAAACAGAGCCCAGACCGCACCTGGCAAGGGCATCCATACCGGGGAACTGGAATATTATGGCAAAAATCAAGCCGAAAAACTGCAAAGCAAAGGTGAAGATCCAGAGCCATTTGGATTTGAAGTTTTCTTTGAACATGGTCCAGTTTCTTTGAAAAAGGACCCGGATCACCGCTGCACTCAGTACACCCAAAGCAATACACATGGAGCGGAACACTGGAGTGATCTTTTGTGCAGATTCAAAATAAGAGGGCAGATTGACAAGATTCTGGACAACACCTGTTATAAGGAATGCGGCAAAAGCCATAAGTTTCCATTTACCGTTCTTTGGGGAATTTTCCTTGCCGAATCCGGAAAGAGCCAATGAGAGCAGGATCAGAAGGAGTCCTGCGATCCTGACCGCTTTGGGTTCCACACCGAAAAAGATCATACCCGTCATAAAGGGGAAGATCATTGCCGACTGGATGATCGCCCAGATAATGCCGTTGGGACCCTTTTGCATGGCAAGAGCCATCAATATGAGCATGATGCAGTTCAGCGCGCCTGTTGCCCAGTAGTCTGCTCCCACCCAGAAAAGAGTCTTGCCGTCGATGGTGTTGATATCCGTTCCCGGCAGCAGAAAGGAACATGCTGTGACCGTGATCACCGCTCCGGTCAGCTGCAGCACTGCCGGCTCAAGTTTTTTCTTTGGGGCAAGCCCCATAACAGCACCGACCACGGTCCAGCTCAGACCGACGAGTACCAGACTGAAAATGCCCCAAAGCATCTTACTTCGTCTCCCTTAAAAGCATAACTAAAACAGAAGATGACTTGTTTTTTCAAAACCATCCAAAAAAAAAGCCATCCCAAAAGGAACGGCTGTAATTTTAATGGTGCGCTCACGGGGACTCGAACCCAGGACCCAGTGATTAAGAGTCACTTGCTCTACCAACTGAGCTATGAGCGCTTGATGTTACATAATATAGACCCTGTTTTTGAAAAATTCAAGCTGAAAATTGAAAAAAGTTTAAAAAAACACGAATTTGTCGATTGTAAAACTAAACGCAACCCCTAAAAAGCTATTGATTGCGTTTAATCTATAAGGAACTTCACAAGCTCGATCTCCTTTTCAGGTATGATGTCTACACCAAGACCAAACAGCCTGCTGTCAACAGTTATTATACACTGCGTACAGAAGATGAGTTACAGCGTTTTGAATGGGGGGGCAGGAACATTGAACATAACGTTGAAGAGGGACTTTTCTATCCAGTTGAAAACCTTATGAACTGCAGTGAGTGTCCCTATCTTGATCGGTACAAAAAGTGTCATTCGCAGAGTACGAAATGCTTGAACTACTCCGGAACAAGTTCAGAGAAAAGCTGAAAGCCTTTGCCAAGTTCGTATTCAGCAAAGTAAATCGGC
>JAFTIE010000237.1 GCA_017457065.1 Lentisphaeria bacterium | reverse complement strand
CATGGCTGTTACATTAAAAAACATTGCTGAAAGAACAGGGCTTGCCACTTCTACTGTCTCTCTTATTCTGAACAGGCGGCCCAATGACTTCAGTTCAGCAGAGACCCGTCAAAAGGTTTTTGCCGTGGCTGAGGAACTGGGCTACAAGCAAAAGTTCGGTCACAAGCTGCTCCGGGGTGACAAGACCAACACGGCGGCGCTGCTGGTGGCGATCCGTGAAATATCAGCTCAGGAGCATATCCAGCAGTTGCTCTTGCTGCTGCTCAACCAGTTTGAAAAACGGGGGTATTCTCTTTATGTCATGACTCTGGAAGAGGATGAAACAAAGAATCTTCAAACCATCGACAATCTTTGTGCCCGGGGGACTGAAAAGTTTCTCTTCATCGGCGACCCTGTGGGGGGCGCTGCCATCCGTGAAAAACTTGCCCAGGCGCAAAAAAGGGTGGTAGGATATTCTTCAGCCTGTCCCTTTTCGGTAACAACCAATCCTGTTCCGGCGATCAGGAAAATATTGAACTTCTTTCTTGAAAACAAAAGAGAGAATTTCAGAATGATCGCACCCGAAAGGTCTTTGCGTTTGAAGGGACTTTACGAACTTTTTCCTGAAACTCCTCAGGAGGAACTCCGTGAGCGTTACTTTGAGAGTTTTCAAGGACACAACATCAATTGGGAAATTGAAAAAATAGCGGAAACAGGGTACATGGCTACAAAGAGACTTCTGGCAAAGGCGCCTGATGTTTCTGCCATTTTTTATCACTCAGACTACTTTGCCGTCGGAGGAATACGCTGTCTTTTTGAGTCAGGCAGAGTCCCCGGAAAAGATGTGCTGGTGGCTGGGGTCAACGATATCCATGCCATCAGAAACGGCATCTTTCCTGTTTCGTCCATACGTCATCCCCTGGATGAGATCACCGACTTGCTTCTCGACGGCATTGACGGTGATGAGGAAGGGGAATTTCCCGTCATACTGCATGATATCATCAGAAAATAAATCCCTCCCAAAAAAAAGAGGTCATTATGAAAAACGATTCTTTAAGGGCTCCCTTTACTCTGATCGAACTTCTCGTTGTAATAGCCATCATTGCTATTCTTGCCGCTATGCTGCTTCCTGCCTTGGCACAGGCACGGGAACGGGGCAAAAGCAGCAAATGCGTTTCCCATTTGAAAACTTTCGGAACGGCGGTCATATTTTACTGCGATACCTACAACGATGTCATGCCTACCACACACTTTTACAGCGTTTCCGATGAGGGCGTTGTGGGCGCAGGGGGCAACACCTATTGGCAGCAGGCATTTGCTGCTTTGAAATTGGTCAATACAGCTATTCCTTCCAATGTACTGGCTCCCAAAGGGATTTTTGCGTGTCCCACTGAAACCAATGGTGTCCTCGGCAGGAAGGATGACGGAAGTTCTGCCTCTGTGGGCAATACCTATAAGGGAACTCATTACGGAATGAATCGCTATCTCAGCCATAAATATGTGTCCAGTGCCTCCAGTGCTTCAAGATTGGAACGCCGGAAATTGTCGAAGGTCGTCAAGCCTTCTGCCACTTGTTCCGTCGGTGACAAATGGTTTTATATCGGCAGAACTTCCGGATATGCTCAAGTCGATCTCAGGGCTTACAATTATCTGCCCGGAGAACGGCACAGCGGACGCTGGAATTATGCCACACTTGACGGCGGCGTGAAATCCATGAAGGGATACCCCTGCAAGGGGAGTTCCAGCGATTGGAAAGATTGGCTCTGGGCTCCCACGCAGTGGTAAAAAATCTTAACTATCATCACTCTAAAAATAAAGGAGAAAAATGAAGTTTTACGGAACACTTGCAGTGCTGACGGCTATGGTCTTGAGCCTTTCAGCCGTCACCGTCGATCCGGGGAAAGCGGTCATTGTCGTCAAAAAAGATGCTGACGGCGTCATCCAGTTTGCCGGAAGAGAATTGCAGAAATATCTGCACAAGATCACCGGCAAAAAGATCCCCATTGTCAACGATGTGAAAAAGGGGAAATACCCCTTTATTTTCGGAACGCCCGCCGGAGTCAAACTGCAGCCTGAAGAGGCACGCTGGGAAGTCACCAAAGATTTTACCCGTCTTTACGGGGACTCCACCTACACAGGCAAAAGCTGGATCCAGCTCTACAAGGTTCTTGATCTCAGGGCAAAAAGCGGTGATCTGACCGCTGTCTACGACTTTCTTGAAAAGCAGCTGGGGGTGCTTTTTCTTGCCCCCACGGATGCGGGGCTTTCTTACACTCCCTGCAAAAAACTGGAACTCAAAGAGGGGAAAAATTCATGGGTCCCCAAACTGCACTACCGCTATCTGTGGCCCGACCGGACCAACGCGGCAGCCAATAGGCGCTATAAAGACAAAAAGTTTCCCGGCAATATGCTGGCTCCTCTTGATTTTGTGGATCTTAAAGAAAAAGAGTACCACCGCAAAAGACAGGAGACCTATCTCTGGCTGAAACAGCAGCGTATCGGCAGAAGCCGGGATTACAGTTTCGGACACGCCTTTACCGACTGGTGGGCACGCTACGGAAAAACCAATCCCGAATACTTCGGTCTGGTCAACGGCAAACGGGGACCCAAATACGCCAGCCGCCCCAAGTGGGTGAAACTGTGCGTTTCCAACCCCGCCGTCTGGGATAAGATCGTGGAAAACTGGGCAAAGAACAAAAAGCGCACCAATATGATCAATGCCTGCGAAAATGACGGGGGCGGATTCTGCGAATGTGCCAACTGCCGGAAACTGGATATGCCTCCCCGCAACGGACTTCCCTGGGACAAAGATCTTTCCGACCGTTATGTCTACTTCGGCAGACAGATTCTGCACCTGGCAAAAAAGATCGACCCCAACGCCATTGTCTGCCAGTACGCCTACTCTGTTTACCGCAATCCTCCCCTCAGAGAGACTATCGATCCTGACACCTGTATTATTTATGTTCCCTCCATGCTTGAGCTTGATACTGCTGAAAAGACCTATCAGGAGTGGAAAAAAGCCGGAGCCAGGCACTTTATGCTCCGGCCCAACGATCTTCATATCAACACCTCTTTGCCCATGGGCTTTGAAAAAACCCTCTTTGATGCTTTTCAGATGGGGATGAAATACGGGGCTTTCGGTGTTCGTTATGATTCGCTCCACGGTTACTGGGATATTACCGGTGTCGCCGACTATATCTTAGCCCGTGCCAGTGTGGATCCCACAAGAAGCTTTGACTACTGGATGAATGAATACTGTTCTGCTTATGGCGCAGCAGCCTCTGATGTGAGAAAATATTTCGACCATTTCAGGATCAATATCTGGGAAAAAGGTATCTGGCTCAAGCGCAAGAGCATCAACGAGCGCACCCGGTACGGCAATTTCCGCAAGGTCATCATGCTGAATATCCACGAGTTTTACAAAGAAAGCGACTTTGACACCGTTGAAAAATATCTGCGGAACGGTCTTGCCAAAAAACTTTCTCCCCAGCAGAAGAAACGGCTTGAAAGAATGCTCCTTGCCAACGAACACTCCCGTCTGACCTACCGTGCCATGGCGGCAAAGGGCAGGGATAAGATCGTTGCGGCGGTCAAGTTGCTCAAGTTCCGCCGTACCAATAAGAATGCTCTCAATATCAACTGGGAAAATCTTTTCTACCGTGAAATAGGCAACGGTGATGCGGCGGGGATCCGCTCTGCTATGGCACTTGCGGATTATGATGACTTCAACGTCACGCCCACCATCTGGCGTTTCGCCCCTGACCCCAAACAGGTGGGGGAAAAGGAAAAGTGGTTTGCGCCCCGATACTCCAGAGAGAGAAACAAATGGGAGGCGATCCGGGTGGATACCAACTGGGAAAAGAACAGTTACAAAGATCCCGCCATGAAGAAGATGATGGAAAACTACAACGGCATCGGCTGGTATGCCCGGAATATCAGGATCGATCCGGCATGGAAGGGCAAAAAGATCTATCTGGTCTTCGGTGCTGTGGATGAATCCGCATGGCTTTACGTCAACGGCAAATTTGCCGGGAAAAGGATCTATCAGAAAGATCCTGACTACTACACCCCCTTTGCCCTTGAGATCACCGATACTGTGGACTGGAACCGGAAAATGCAGAATGTGGTAGTCCGGGTGGAGGATAAATACGGTGCAGGCGGTATCTGGAAACCCGTTTATGTGACTGCAAAAGAGAAATAAACATTTCCTTCTCTCATTTCGTCAGGCGGGCAGAACAAAAGTTTTGCGCCGCCTTTTTTTAGTGGAAGGCGCTGTTTCAGTGTCTTATGGAAGAGGCAATTTCAAAACTCCTCAAAATTGTCAAAGCGCCCTCGCTTCGATCTGATAAAGGGAGCGTTTTCGGCTGTTACCTTGCAGGTAGCAGCCTCAAACTACCCTTTACAGCTCTTTGCGAATGACATCTTTGCCATT
>JAFTIE010000236.1 GCA_017457065.1 Lentisphaeria bacterium | reverse complement strand
TTTCAGGATTTGGAGCAGTCCACCTCAGCGACCTTATTCGTGAACATGAAGCAGGCAGACTCAACTTTGCCGCCGCCGTTATCCATCAGAATCAAGTCTCTCCTGAAAACCTTGAGCGCATCAAGGCTCTGAATGTTGAGATCTTCACTGATTATCCCTCCATGTTTGAAAAATATGCCGGGAAACTGGATATCTGCTGTATCCCTACCGGCATTGCTCTTCACCGCCCCATGACCGAAGCCGCTCTTGCTGCAGGTGCCAATGTTTTTGTAGAAAAACCTGTTGCCCCTGTTCTGGCTGACGCTGAAGCCATGGAAGCTGCCGCCCGCAAAGCAGGGAAATTTGTTGCAGTGGGCTATCAGACCATTTACCAGCCCGAAACCCGCCGCATCAAAGAGATGCTGCTTTCCGGAAAAATGGGCAAGGTGAAACGCCTGAAATGCTACGCCTTCTGGCCCCGGAAAAACGCCTACTACGGCCGCAACGGCTGGGCAGGTGCTCTTTTCACTCCCTCCGGAGCCCCCATTCTGGACTCCCCTTTCACCAATGCCGTGGCACACTATTTGAATCTGCTGCTCTTTTACGCCGGCAACACCTTTGAAGGTACTGCTGATGTCAAGAGCGTACAGGCGGGCATGTTCCGTGTCAACCCCATCACCAGCTGCGACACTGCAAACATCCGGGTCATGACCAAAGATGATAAAGAGATCCTCTTCTATGTCTCTCACGCCGTGCCCACCACTGTTGGTCCCATTTCTGACATTGAGTGCGAAAAGGGAACGATCCACTACACCCAGCAGGAAACCATTGTCACAGATACTCAGGGCAATGAGATCGAGCGTTTCGCTTCTGCGGCAGGGGGAGAGATCCGTCAGAATGTGTGGAACGGTGTTTTCAACCGTTTGAGTGATCCCGATGGATTCATCTGTACGGTGCGTCTTGCCTCAAAAGCGGTCCTTGTGAGCAATGCGGTCTTTGATTCTGCCCCCATCGTGGATCTGCCCGCCTCTCTGGTGGATATCGCTGTGGATGATGACGGTCACACCTTGCGTATCATCCGCTCCATGGCGGAACTTCTCAAGCGTTGTTACGATGAGAACCGCCTGATTTCCAAAGAGGAGTTCCCCTACGCTGTGGAAAGCGCCCCTCTGGATGTGGAAAACTACAAAGGCTTCACTGGCGCCCTCTACCGCTGAGAGCTCCCGTTTTATCAACACGAGCCGCAGGAACAGCAAGTTCCTTGCGGCTTTTTTTGAAGTTCATAGAAGGTATTAAAATCACCCGATGAAAAAAACGACTGTTGCCGCAACATTTTTTCTTCTTCTGACAGCCGCCATCTGGGGCTTGTCATATTCGGCGCAATCGGAGGCCATGAAAACCATGACTCCGTTGTTTTTTGTTTTTCTGCGCTATCTGCTTGGAACCCTTATCCTTTTGCCTTTCATCTTCTGTATGAAACGCAAACCGGATAAAAAATTGTTCACAGGGGGGATCCTTTGCGGTCTCTGTCTGGCAGGGGGAGAGATCCTGCAGCAGTTCGGACTTCTCTATACGACTGCCGGGAAAGCGGGATTTCTGACCGCTCTTTATGTCATTATGATCCCGGTGATCGGAATATTCATCAAAAAGCGCTCCAATGGGGCAGTGTGGATCGCTTCACTCATCTCAGTTGCAGGCACATTTTTCCTCTGTTCTGACGGAACCTTGGGCAGTTTCAACAATACAGGAGATATACTGATGCTGCTGTGTGCTTTGTTTTTTGCCTTCCAATTTATTGCCATTGCCCGTTTTGCGCCTCAAGCTGACGCTTTGCAGCTGGCGGCGGTCCAATTCTTTACAGTAACGGTCATTTCAGGCGTTACCGCATTGATCGCTGGGGAAAATTGTACTTTCCAAAACATAGCCGCCACTGGTGGTCCCCTGCTTTACTGCGGCGTCATTGCCATTGGATTTGCCTGTACGGTACAAATAGCGGCACAAAAGTATGTCCATCCGGCAACAGCTTCCATTATATTGAGCACAGCTTCGGTATTTGCTGTTCTCTGGGGCTGGTTGCTGCTGAACGAAAAATATTCCCTGCAGCATCTGGCAGGCTGTGTTTTGATCTTTACGGCAGTTATTCTCGTTCAGCTGCCGGATCTCAAAAGCAGAAAAGAGTAAAATTTCAGCGTTTCGCCGTAACAGTCCCGGGCTGCTTGTATGCCCAGTCAAGCAAGCGGCGGCAGAAGCGGTCCCGTTCACGGGAAGATTTGAATCCGGTGACACATCCCATAATGCGCCGTTTGTTACGCACGGCACTGAAGGTCAGACAGGAGCCTGCCGCCCGGATATATCCTGTTTTAAGTCCGTCCACACCGGGATAACGGGGATTGACCAGTTTGTTGGTATTGACAAAAACGGTCTTTCCGGAACGGATGGAAGCGGACTTCAAATTGCACCACTCCATGAGCAAGGGAAACTGGAGCAATTGTTCTCCCAGCATAACCATATCAGCGGCACTCCCCAGAGAGTTGCGCTTGCCTTCAGGCAGACCGCAGGGATTGATGAAACTGGTGTTTCGCAACCCCAGCTGCAGAGCGCGGCTGTTCATCATATTGACAAACACAGGAACAGAACCTCCGAAATATTCAGCCAGAAGCGTGGCGGCATCGTTGGCACTCTTGACCGCTGTGGCGATCATGAGTTCCTGCACGGTAAAAGCTTCTCCGGGAGCCAGATACAGGACCCCGGTCCTCGGGACGTCCCGTGCTGTTTTCGTCACAGGCACTGAGGTTTCCACGCTCAAATCAGAACGCTTTTCAAGCTGCTCCATCACCAGAAGCATGGTCATCATTTTTGCCATGCTGGCAATGGGAACCGGGCGGGCAGAGTTCTTTTCCCACAGCACTCTGCGGGTCTGCATATCAACGATAATGCCGCTGCGGGCACCGGAACTTCCGGAAACAGCGGATGAAGGCAAGTTGCCCCGGATGGTTCCTGTATAATCCAGCGCCTGCCCGAAACGGGGATTTTTGGATGGAACGAAATTCCGGTAGACGACCCGGCGGACTTCAGGTTCAGCAACCTTCGGAGCCTGATCCACAGTTTTTTTATCTGCAGTCCCGCCCTGACCGCTGAAAACAAAGACCTTGATCAGGATCACATGCACGATGACCACAATGATCGCCAGTCCGGTGAGTACCTTGATCCTGGTCTTTGTAATTTCGTCCATTTTTCTTCCTCTCAAGATTTTACTGCATCATCGGCTCGCCGAGTCTTCCGGCGGCGGCGGCACGGTTGAGAGCACAGATCAAAGCGTGGATGACCGCTTTATCGATATTGGTGTCTTCACCGGCACCGTAGACCAGATCAGAGGATTCTTCTGAGACCCGCAAACCGACAAATGCGATAGCCCGGGCATCCGCATCTGTGCCAAGAGTGTGCTCGGCGTAATCTTCAACCTTGAAGAAAGGCATCCTGCCGGAACCCTTGAGAGCTCTCACCACAGCGGAAAGCAAACCGTTGCCCTGTCCGGAAAGCTGAAGCTTTTCATCTCCGATATACCAGTCAAAGTAAGCACCTGAGCGCTCACCGGCAGAAGAGCGGTTGTAACTTTCCATGCGGTAGATGCCTTCACAGTTGACAAAACTTTCGTAGAAGATCTCACGGAGCTTTTTGGAGTCGATCTCACCACCGGTGGAGTCCACATAATGCTGGACAGCAGCGCCAATGGCAGGGTGCATGGATTTGGGCGGGCAAATACCGAATTCTTTTTCAAGCACATAAACGACACCGCCCTTGCCGGACTGACTGTTGATGCGGATCAATCTCTCATATTGACGCCCCAAATCAGCGGGATCGATGTGCAAATAAGGCATCTTCCATCCCTGATTGAAGAACTCAGTAATATCGCCGCGCCGTTCAAACCCTTTGCGGATGGCATCCTGATGGGAACCGGAAAAAGCGGTAAAGACCAAATCCCCTGCATAGGGATGACGGGGGTGGACCTCAATGCCGGAGTTACGTTCAACAGTACGGACGATCTCAGGCATGTTGCTGAAATCAAGTCCGGTGTCGATGCCCATGGATTCAAGGTTCAAAGCCAAAACGGAAATATCGAGGTTGCCGGTCCGCTCGCCGTGACCGAAAACTGTTCCTTCGACCCGGTCGGCACCGGCAAGGATCGCCAGTTCAGAAGCGGCAACGGCACATCCCTGATCGTTGTGGGAGTGCAGACTTATGCGTGTGTTGGCACAGTCAGGATATTTGCGGCAGAAAAGTTCGATCATATCCGCATAATGGTTCGGCGGACGCCGTTCCACAGTCGCAGGCAGATTGAGGATGAAGTTGTCCTTGGAAATGGGCCCCATCTTTGCCCATTCATCCCTGACAGCGCAGCAGAGCTCCACCACATAATCAAGATCGCTGTCGGTGAACTCTTCGGGCGAAAATTCGTAGCCGATGCGTCCTTCAAGACCGTTGGCAACGATGGCATCGCAGACCATCTTTGTGCCGTCAACAGCCATTTGGAGCGCCTTTTTACGGTCGCCGCCGAAAACAAAGCGGTTGTGCAGATCGCTGGTCGCCACATAGCAGTGGGCAATGGCACGGCGGACGCCCTTGAGTGATTCAAGGGTCCGGTCGATCAGGTGCTTGCGCGCCTGAGTCAGAACAGAGATACGCACATCTTCAGGAATATGACCTTCCTCAATAAGGCGGCGGACAAAGTTGAAGTCATCTTCACTGGCGGAAGGGAAGGAAACTTCGATTTCCTTGAAGCCGATCTTTTTGAGCATATTGAAATACTCAAGTTTCTGGTCGGGATTCATAGGTTCAGGTAACGCCTGATTACCGTCACGCAAGTCCACGGAGGTCCAGACAGGGGGCTCGGTAAAAACACGGTCAGGCCACTGGCGGTTTTCAATTGCCACAGCGGCAGGATAAGTATATTTGGGGTTCATCTTGAACACATTCCTTTATGGTATATAAACTGAAACAAAGTGAAAAAACATCCGGCAGTTTTTATTGTTCACCGCGGCCGTATATCGGAAACTCCATAACCGATGTCCCGCAGACAGGACCATCATCTCAATGACGACACGGCCGCGCCGCACAGTCGGAGACTGAGCAGAAGCAGCCGCTCATCAGGCAAAGTTGTTCCGTAAGTATACATGATTGAAAATATACCACCGATTCACTGAAATATCAAGTTTTTTTGCAATAATTTACACTTTTTTCCGCTTTTTCACTCC
>JAFTIE010000235.1 GCA_017457065.1 Lentisphaeria bacterium | reverse complement strand
TTCAGTACCGGGATATGCTGGAATCGGGCAAAGTGGCAACTGTTTCCGAACTGGCACAGAAAGTTAAACAGGAACGCGCTTTCCTCTTCCGGGCATTAAGTCTGGTCAACCTCGCCCCGGACATCATCGAAGCCATCCTCAACGGCAAAGAACCAGCCGCACTCACGTTATCCAAACTCCGCAAAGGCTTCCCCGAAGACTGGACCGAGCAGCGGAAGATGTTTGGGATGGAGTAAAAGTATGGATAATATCTTTATTGTTTTTACCAAAGCTTTATTTTTTAGAACAATTACGTTTGGTTAAAAAACTGATAATTTTCACTTGAAGTAATTCTAAAAGTTGCTTGATATTATTTGAATCTATTTTTATTTCGAAAGTTTCTTTTGCTTTTAGGGGATTTGTATCTCTGAAAATCATTTTACCTGCACTGGGATATTCACACAAAGAATGAGCTATAGCATTTCTTAAGTGCCGACTAAAATCGACTGATTTTCGATCACTGGAATAGCTCGAGTTATAGTTAGAAGGATTTAATTTCTTGCAAAAATCATTAACAGTTTGATCAAGTTCTTGTTTTTCTGTTTCGCTCAGAGATTCCCGCGGGCAAACCAATAAAAGATACAGCATAGTTTGTAATGTCGCAGGATTTCCAATTCCTCCAGAGTTAGATAATATTTCTTTGACTGCTGAATTCTCTTTTTGGAAACAATGATCTTTATAAAAATCGGACTCAAGAAATTTTTTATGAGACAATTCTGCTAATAACATACACATTGATACGCTTTGATAAAGCAGTGAATCCGCTTGAGATATTAACATAGTAAATTTTCTCCTTGTGATATGGCTTAATAAAGTTATAATATATCATAGATGCAATAAGCTTTCAAATGATTTTTACAAAAAAACTTCGTCTATAGTTCGCATCTCGGCTGGTGTGGATTGTGGGGCGGGACAAAATGTAGAAAATATTGTAATAAACAAGCGTTGATTTGCAATATGTTACGCACTGTGTCTAAAATCGAAGGTGACACAGGTACTTTCCGAAAAATCTGAGCAACTGAGCAACTTTACACGATTTTGGTGTGGACGATAGCTTTCCGGACACTCTGTGGGGCGGTTTTTGAGGGTAATTTGTGGGGCAGAAAACAAAAAAGCCAGTTGGTTTGACTGGCGTATTCTTTATAATATTTGCACATCATTACTCCCGACTTGTCCTCCGTAGCCTTGGCAAAGGAGGAAGGGAGCAGCTTCACGGGCAGCAAAGCCGACCTCTTCACAAGTGACTGCAAGGAGCGACTTCACAAGCAAGGCGTGACGGCGATTGAGTGAAGAGCGGCTGTCGCCGCGTGAAGATGTGAAGTTGAGCCTGACGGCTCTGTGAAATGAAGCCTTGCGGCTTCGTTATTTTTTTGCCTTCAGAAAAAAGGCAAAAAAAATGGTGGCCGGTCCCAGAATCGAACTGGGGACACGGGGATTTTCAGTCCCCTGCTCTACCGACTGAGCTAACCTGCCACTTTGTCCGGTCATCACCTTGGTTGGCTGACCATGTTCTTAATATATACCAACTTTTTGCATTTGTCAAGCCGTTTTTGCCTTTTTTTTTACTTTTTTTTAAGTTTTTTACGATTTTGACGATTGTAAAAGTAAACGCACCACCCAAAATGGCGGTGGTGCCTTTAGTCTTAACAGACGTCTCATGAAGAAAAATACTGAATTCGGGTGTAAAGTTACGAATATCCGGACCAGAGATTCCGCTATGGCCGAGGAACTGTTTTGGACAGTCCTTTCAGAAATCAAGCAAAAATATCCAGATTTTATAACCAGTGGATGCCATTATCCGGGATTGCCGTGGCGATTCAAGAGAGCAATCCACATAGTTGATTCTACAACAATAAAGTTAATTGCCAAGTGTTTGGATCGGGCAAAACATCGGGAGCAAAAAGCTGCTGCAAAAATGCATTTGGATTTAGACTTGAACTCTTTTTTTCCCAATTTTGCAATCGTCAACCGGGCAAAAGACTCCGATCCGAAAATGGCATGGGAGGTCTGCGCACCAATTAGAACCGGAGAAATAGTTGTTTTTGATAAAGCGAGGTAATTTCAAAAGTCATTCAAAAAATGGCAAAGATGCCATTCGCAAAGAGCTGTAAAGGGTAGTTTGCACTTGCTACCTGGCTTGTCCCGCCGTAGCTTTATGCGGAGGGGGAAAGGTAACAGCCGCTTGTCCCGCCGCAGCTTGATGCGAAGGCGGAAAAACACTCCCTTTATCAGATCGAAGAAGAGGGCGCTTTGACAATTTTGAGGAGTTTTGAAATTGCCTCGGATATCTGTGATTTTTCCGCAAATACTGCACTTACCGGACTCAAAATGCAGTTGCACAACTCCAGTAAAGTTCGCGCACACAGAGTTTTTTTTCTTATTTTATTTCTCAGCTTCTTGTAAAAAGAAAGCTTTGGGTGTATCTTATATAAATCGAAATCTTATTCTTTTTTTTCCAGGAGGTTACAAAATGAAGGCTGAAGAAATTCGCCGCAGGTATATTGAGTTTTTTAAAAGCAAAGGACATGCTGAAATACGCAGCGCTTCCCTGATTCCGGAAAATGATCCCACTTGCCTCTTTACTACAGCAGGGATGCATCCCCTGGTACCTTATCTTCAGGGAGCAAAGCATCCCGCCGGTACACGCCTTACCGATTATCAGAAGTGCGTCCGCACCGGCGATATCGATGAAGTCGGTGATCCCGTGCATCTGACATTCTTTGAAATGCTCGGAAACTGGTCCCTCGGTGACTATTTTAAAGAAGAAGCTATCCGCTTCAGCTTTGAATTCCTCACCGGAGAAAATAATCTCAATCTTCCCATCAATATGCTCGGATTTACCGTCTTTGCCGGTGATGAGGACTGCCCCTTCGACGATGAAGCGTTCCAACTCTGGCGCTCACTGGGCGTCCCCGAAGCACGCATTGCAAAGCTCCCCAAGAAGGACAACTGGTGGGGGCCCGCAGGCGTTACAGGTCCCTGCGGTCCCGATACCGAAATGTTCTATTGGACCGGTCCCCTGCCCGCTCCCGAAACTTTCGACCCCGAAGATAAACGCTGGGTCGAAATCTGGAACGATGTCTTTATGCAATATAATAAGAACGCTGAAGGCAAGTATGAACCCCTCTCTCAACGCAATGTCGATACCGGCATGGGACTTGAACGCATCACAGCGGTGCTCCAGGGCAAGAAAAGCTGCTACGAAACGGAAATCTTCGCCCCCATCTTCGCCGCTCTGGATGCAGTCCGGGGCGTGGAGTGGACCGATCCTGCTGAACGTTGCGCTTCCGAACGCATCATCGCTGACCATCTGAGAGCTTCATGCTTCATCATCGGTGACGGTATCACTCCCGGACGGACCGATCAGGCTTACGTTCTCCGCCGTCTCATCCGCCGGGCTGTCCGTGAGGGCAAAAAGCTGGGCATCGAACAGAATTTCTGCGCTCAGGTCGCCGATGCTGTTATTACCATGTTCAAGGAGATCTATCCCGAACTCACCCAGCGGCGCGATGTGATCCTCAGTGCCCTTGAAAAAGAAGAGAAACAGTTTGCTTCCGCTTTGGAAAAAGGTACTAAAGAGTTCCAGAAGCTCATCGACCGGGTGCCCCCCCATATTGCCAAAAAGGTGATCTCCGGCAAAAATGCCTTCAACCTTTTTGAAACTTACGGCTTCCCCATCGAACTTACTGTCGAAATGGCAAAAGAACAGAACTTTGAAGTCGATATGCCCGGTTACGAAGCTGCCTTCAAGAAACATCAGGAACTCTCACGCGCCGGGGCCGAACAGAAGTTCAAAGGCGGTCTCGCCGATGCTTCTGAACAGACCGCCAGACTCCACAGCGCAACACATCTGCTCCAGGCGGCGCTCCGCAAAACTCTGGGCGAACATGTCTGTCAGAGAGGATCAAATATCACCGCAGAACGGCTGCGCTTTGACTTCTCTCATCCCGAAAAGGTCACCCCCGAACAACTCAAGGTCGTGGAGGATCTCGTCAACGAAGCTATTTCAAGAGATATCGAGATCGTTTGCGAAGAGATGGACCTTGAATCCGCACGGCAGAAAGGCGCCATGGGACTTTTCGGAGACAAGTACGGTGAAAGAGTCAAGGTCTACACCATGGGCGATGTGAGCTGCGAGATCTGCGGCGGTCCCCATGCGGCAAGGACCTCTGAACTGGGGCATTTCCGTATCCTTAAAGAAGAGAGTTCCAGTCAGGGCGTCCGCCGGATCAAGGCGGTCATTGAAAACAAGTAACGCCCCGGAAGCAGAGGAATGGTATCATGAACGCCAACGATCTGAAAATAGGTGAAAACGACTCCGCATTTGTCATCACGGCAGTGGGACGTGCCAACTTTGAGTATGCTGTACCCATCCGTGAACTGGTCAACAGCAACGAAGGTAAAAAGTCCATCCGTCTGGATCTCAAAGAGTGTACAGCCATGGACAGCACCTTTATGGGGGTCCTTTCCATGGGAGCGTTGAAGGCGGAAGACAACGGTTCCTCCTTTGAAATCTATAACGCTTCAGATTCATTGAAGAGACTTCTTGTCGATCTGGGCGTTGATGAGCTTTTCTCATACCACGAAGGATTTCCGGGGGAATCCGGCTGCGCTGCAGGCGGAAAAGCAGATATGCTTACGACTGCTGAAACCGTTGAAGAGGCACACCGCAAACTCGTTGAAGCAGATGATGCCAATGCTGAACGCTTCAACGATGTCATCAATTATGCCGCTGCCGATGTTGAGCGATTGAAGAAAACACAGTCTGAAAGTTGAACAGCAACCTCAAACACACAAATAAAGTAGAAAAGGATCTGAAAATGAAAAAAGTATTTGCCTCCATTATCTGTTGTGCCGCTGCCGCAGCATTGTTCCTCAGCGGTTGTGCTGACCCGAGAATCACCAATACCGGGCGGAATGCTATTGAACAGCTGCTGCTGACGACTGCCGTAGACCGTTCCGTAAGCAAGATGGATTTCCGTATGCTTTCCGGCGAAAAAATCAGGATCGATTACAGCAATCTGACTCCTCAGGTCGAAAAAAATTATATCCAGGCTGCCCTCGAAGCCAAAGTTGCGGCAGCAGGAGCCATCATCGCTCTCAAGCCCGAGGAAGCAAAGTTTGTTCTGCGTCCGGTATGCGGAACTCTTGCCACCGAAGATACCAAGGTCATGTTCGGTACCCCCCAGCTCCCTGTGCCTATTCCTGATATGAGTTTGAGCATCGTTATTCCCGAACTCCCCCTTTACAAGCGCATCAACCGTTACGGCGTCTGTAAACTGGGCGTGGAGATCCTTGAAGCAAAAACCAACAAACAGGCACGCATTGTGGGACCTGTGATCAGCCAGTCCATCAATACCAACTGGGTGATTTGCTTTATTCCCTTTGTGACCAGAGACTTCGAAATGGGTGAGCATGGTCCCACCAAGATCCACTGGTTTGAGTAAACTTTTTGAAGCATTTGCTTGAAATCCCCATCTCTTTTGAGGAAACAGAAAAATGAAAAATTTGATCGTGCTGTCAGTACTGGTCCTTGCCTTTTGCGCCGGTGCTGTTGAATACAAATTTGAAATAACAAGCAACAAGGCATGGAAACTGGAATGCGGCGAAGAAGTTGCCTTCTCATGCAAACTTCTTTCCAGAGAGAATGCTGAAGCTCCCTTTACCGTCGTCAAAGGCGCCACGCTGCAGAGCCGCCTCGTGGTAGATGGGGTCAGTACTGTTGTCAAAAATCATATCTCCGGAGACAAACCCGTCACTGTCAGCGCCAAACGGACCACTCCCGGATGGGTCTATGTCCGGTTCGCCCTTATGGATGCTCAGGGCAAAAAAATGGTTCAGACTGTGATCAAAGGCAGAAAAAGTTCTGTCTACGGCGGTATCGGCGCTTTGTATGAACCTGAAAAACTCATAGCCGCCAAAGCAGAGCCCGAGGACTTTGATGCCTTCTGGAAATCCCGCCGTGCCATGCTCAATAAAGTGCCCTTCAACGCCAAGGTCACTGAGCTCCCCCAAAAGGCGCCCCGGGGATTCAAACTTTATGATGTGCAGCTTGACTGCGCCGGAGGAATGCCCCTCTCAGGTTATCTCTCCGTGCCTGTCAATGCCAAACCCAAATCTCTGGCAGCTGTGGTCAGCTATCAGGGTGCCGGCGTCAGTTCCAGCTGGGCAGGTGCCCGGAACGGTGCCATTTACATGAATATAAATGCTCACGGCATCCCCAACGGCAAAGAGAGAGCGTTCTATCAGAAGCTTTCCCAGACAACCCTCAAAGCCTATTACCACAAAGGCAAAAACGATCGTGAAAAAATCTATTTCCACGGCATGTATCTGCGGGTAATGCGTTCCCTTGATTACATCAAGAGCCGCCCCGAATGGAACGGTAAAGTGCTCATCGTCACAGGCTCCAGCCAGGGCGGCGGACAGGCTATCGCTGCTGCGGCTCTGGATCCTCAGGTCACAATGTGTATCGCAGCTGTCCCTGCCTTGAGCGATCACTCAGGTTCCTTTGCCAACCGCCAGCCCGGATGGCCCCAGTTCTACAGGAACACTGCCCAGAAAAAGGCTGACCCGAAAGTCGTTGCCGCAGCCGACTATTACGACAATGTCTTCTTCGCACGCCGTATCAAATGCGAAACCTGGCTGACTACAGGACTTTTTGATACCACCTGTGCTCCTGCCGGAGTCTACACCGTTTTCAACAACCTTGCCGCTAAAAAGAAATTCATTGACATCGTTCCCACAGGGAGCCACAGCGGAGCACCTGCAAGAAAAGCTCATGCCCGCTCCAATGAAATCATTCTGGGCAAGTGATCATCTGCTCTATTTCACCCAAACTGCTGCTTTCCCACGAAAAGCAGCAGTTTTGCTGAATGGACAATAAACCAAAGAAAATTGCACCATGAAAAAAATATTGATCCCGATTTTCTGCGCACTGTTTCTGTCTCTCAGCGCCGCAGAGTATAAATTTGAAGCGAAAAGCAATAAAAACTGGAAATTGAAAATCGGCGAGACAGCTGAATTTTCTGTTCAGCTTCTATCAAGAGAGAATAAGAAAGATCCCTTCAAAGTTCTTTCCGGAAAAAAGGTCCGCTACCTTATTTCCAAAAATGATGTGACGGAAAAGAGCGGATTTTTCACCACCTCTGACAAACCCTTTACTGTGAAGGTCAAAATGGACCGCCCGGGATGGATCCAGTTCAGAGTCAATCTGTATGACGATGCAGGCAAAAAACCGGCGACTTACAAGAACCGTTACGGAACTGTCATACAAATCGTTGGTGGGATCGGTGCATTGGTTGAGCCTGATAAACTTCTCCCCGGCGTTGAGGAACCCAAGGATTTTGATGCCTTCTGGAACGCTCAGAAAGTTCTCCTTAAAAAGGATCCCATGAAGGTTGTTCTGACTCCTGTCAAGGTTTCCGCCGCTCTGGCAAAAAGATACAACATTCAAGAGGTGAAGATCAACTGTCCCGGAACAAACCCTGTTTTGGCATACATGAGTATCCCTGTCAATGCAAAACCCAAATCTCTGCCCATCATCGTCTACTATCATGCTGCCGGAGTCCGCAGTTCCGCCATTACTACCGGCAGACAGGCGATCATGTTCAATGTCAACGCCCACGGCATCCTCAACGGACAGCCCAAAGAGTACTACAACAAGATGCGGGATACAGAACTCAAAGGCTATGCTCACAGAGGCAAAGAAAACCGTGATACCGTCTATTTCAGAGGTATGTTTTTGCGTATGCTCCGTACCCTTGAATATGTCAAGTCACGCCCCGAATGGAACGGCAAGACCCTCATCGTCACAGGTGGCAGCATGGGGGGCGGACAATCCATTGCCGCTGCAGCTCTTGATTCTCAAGTGACCCTTGTTGTAGCAGGAGTTCCTGCCATCGGCGACCACGGCGGCAACATTGCCAAAAATCCCCGCCGTCCCGGGTGGCCTCAGTATTACAATGCTAAAACTGCCAAGCCTGAGGTTGTCAAGGCGACCAGCTACTACGATAACATCTTCTTTGCCCGCAGGGTCAAGTGTGAAGTCTTCCTCACCACAGGACTCATCGACCGAACCTGCCCCCCCACAAGTGTTTATTTGTACTATAAAAATCTCAAGAGCGCCAAAAAAGATCTTCATGTATTCCCCTGCGGCGAACACAGCGGCGGTCCCACCACCAAGGGGCAGAAACGGATCAATCAGCTTCTTTCAGGGAAAAAATAAAAATGAAAAATCTTCTTATTTCTGCAATCGTGCTTCTGGGAGTCTGTGCCGGAGCTGTTGAATATGATCTTGAAGTCAAGACAGACAAAAAACATTGGGCGCTGAAAGCAGGGGAAAAGGTCACTTTTTCCTTTGTGCTGCGTTCCAGAGAGAACAAAAAGTCTCCCTTCACTGTGGTCAAAAACCGCAAAGTCACCTACGAGATCATGGGCGACGGCGGCATGAAAAATGTCAAAAAGCAGTTTTTGACCGGAGATAAGCCCTTTACTGTCACCAGCTCCATCAACGGTCCCGGGTGGCTTTGCATCAACTTTATCGTCCGTGAAGCCAATGGCAAACCCACATTCGTCACACAGGGCAAAAAAAAGGTGATGCTGCAAAAAGGTATCGGCGTTCTGTATGATCCTGATAAGATCCGGCCCGGGCAGCCTGAACCCAAAGATTTCGATGCGTTCTGGAAGGCGCAGAGAAAACTTCTTGACAAAGTGCCCCTCAAAGCAAAGTTGACCTCTGTCCCTGCTCCTGCCAGATACAAGGGCTTCAATTTCTGGGATGTCCAGATCGATTGTGCAGGGGGCAAGCCGGTTTCGGGATATCTCTGTATCCCTGTTGATGCCAAGCCCAAAACACTCCCAGCCATTGTGACCTATCACGGTGCGGGTGTCCGCAGTTCTTTGATGTACCCTTGCGGGAACGCCATCCATCTGGATGTCAACGCCCACGGGATCCCCAACGGCAAGCCCCAAAGTTTCTATGACAATCTCAGCAAAACCACTCTCAAAGGCTACCGCTTTGCCGGAATGGAGAATAGAGAAACGGTCTATTTCAAAGGGATGTTCCTGCGGGTGATGCGGGCTCTTGACTATGTAAAAAGCAGAGCAGAGTGGAACGGTAAAGTCCTTGTCGTCTCAGGGGGCAGTCAGGGAGGCGGACAAGCCATTGCCGCAGCGGCGCTTGATCCTCAGGTCACACTGTGTGTTGCCGGAGTCCCCGCTATCGGCGACCATGCCGGATCTCTTGCCGAGTTCCCCCGCCGTCCCGGCTGGCCCAAATTCTACGATGCCCGCCGCAGTAAACCAGATCAGAAGGTGGTCGATGCCACAGCATACTTTGACAACATCTTCTTTGCCAAAAGGATCAAGTGCGAGATCTATCTCACCACCGGACTGATGGATATGAGCTGTTCCCCTGCCGGTGTTTATCTGGTCTACAAGAACATTGTTTCAAAGAAAAAGGATCTGGCTGTCTTCCCCACCGGGAACCACGGCGGCGCCCCCAACCGCAAAGGGAGTGCCAGGATCTCTGCCGTTTTGCAGGGAAAATGAATTTTTCCTTGAAAAACACCGGCTGGCGTGTTATGTTATATACTCTGAAGAAACATTTGACAAAAAAAGGAAATATTTGTAATTTATGGAATCATTGTTAAATATCCTGAGTATCATCGGTTCGCTGGTGTTTGTTTTTGTTGCAATCGGTCTTTGTATCTTTTCACATGA
Source organism: Lentisphaeria bacterium (assembly GCA_017457065.1). Taxonomy (GTDB): domain Bacteria; phylum Verrucomicrobiota; class Lentisphaeria; order Victivallales; family Victivallaceae; genus UBA1784. Next base: position 10,811 of record JAFTIE010000235.1, on the reverse strand, counting down.
ATTGGGACACTTCCTTGCCGGTAAGTGGAGAAAATTGCATATCGACGCCTTTTCATTGGGCTTCAAGCCCTTCTGGCGCAAGAAAATCAACGGCGTGGAATACCGTCTGGGGTATCTGCCTTTCGGCGGTTATGTGGAGCTTCCGCAGGTGGATGCCACTGATGGGATCCCCAAAAGCGCCGACGGCAGAGAACTGCCCCGTGCCAAAGCCATAGACCGGGTCATCACGGCGGCGGCGGGTCCCATTTTCAATATCATCTTCGGCTTTCTCGTGGGAACGCTCATCTACTTTATTGGAATGCCTTCTGACACAGCCAAGATGCGGGAAATGACCGTCAACCATGTGGATGAAAAAGGCCCTGAATATGCCGCCGGACTCCGCAAAGGTGACAAGATCGTCAAGCTCAACGGCAAAAGTTTCAATTTGAGCTGGGCGCACTTTGTAAAAGAGATCCTCTTTACCGTGGACCCGGTGCACCTTGAGGTGATCCGTGACGGAAAGAAAATGGAGATCACTTATATCCCCAAAGTCAATCCCGCCGCGCCCGGATCTTTGAAGGCTGAAGGGTTGGCATGGCCCTACTTCACAGTCAGGATCCCTGTGCAGGTGATCCCAGAGAAAAATTCCATCGCCTCCAGAGCGGGGATCAAACGTGGGGACATCATCGCTGCTGTCAACGGCATTCCCCTGCAGAGCCCTTCAGAGTTCCAGCATTTGCTGGACATCGCAGGCGACACGGAATTGGTGTTGACCATGGTCCGGAACGAAAAAGAGTTCACTGTCAAGCTGCGTTCACAAATCATCCCCGGGCTGTCTGAAGATTTCACACGTTTTATGATCGGAGCCAACCTTGCCCAGACTCCCGGCGGTGTGGTGGTCGACAGTGCGGTCTTCTCTTCCCCTGCCCACAAAGCAGGGCTGACAAACGGGGATAAGCTGCTCTCTGCCGCTCTTCCCGGAGAAAAAGCTCCGAAAGAGATCAGAGACGTCGCAGAGTTCATCAAGAAGATCCGTTCTTTCAAGGATAAGCCCTTTATCATCTATTTTGAGCGGAACGGCAAAAAATTGCAGACAAGCGTCACCTCACTCAAAGTTGTGCCCCGCACCATCGGCGTCAGCGTGGCTGTCTATGACTATCCAAGTCCCTGGGAACTTTTCGTTTCCACCATTGACATGAGCTGGAAATCCCTCAGGGGCATTTGCGTGGGCATCGGTCAGAAACTGGGGTGGACAGAACGTCAAAGCTCCCTCAAGCCCAGCCACATGTCAGGGCCCCTGGGTATCGGCACCACCCTTTTCAACTCGGTCTACCGTTCCTCTCTCATGACCGGGATCTACTTTATGGTGGTGGTTTCCTTTGCGCTGGCGATCTTCAATCTGCTCCCCTTCCCGGTGCTGGATGGCGGACACATCGTTTTCGGTGTCATTGAGATCATTTTCCGCCGTCCTCTTCCCACAGTCATCATCAAGGGACTTTCAGTGGTCTTTGTGACCTTGCTCATCGGCTTGATGGTTTTTGTGACCTTTGCCGACGGCAGACGTCTTGTCCGTGGATTCATTCCGGCAAAGCAGGAAAGTGCCGAAGGCAAAAAAACTGCTCCGGCAGAAAAACAAAAGGGCATTCAGGATGTCAAGAAGGCAGACCAGAAGCGTTAAAGCCGGTTTCGTCGGCATCGGCTCCGCCTTTCCGGTGACGATCCAGACCATGACCAATATCCCTCTGGGGGATATCAAAGGAACACTTGCCCAGATCGAACGCTGCGGCGCTCTGGGGTGCGATTTGATCCGCGCCGCCGTTGACGATGAAAGAGCCGAAAAAGCTCTGCCTGAGGTCATCAAAAACTCCCCTCTGCCTTTGATCGCCGACATCCAGTTCCACTGGGAGTCAGCTCTGGCGGCAATAAGAGCCGGTATCGCAGGTGTCAGGCTCAATCCGGGACTGATCCGGGATGAAAGCAAGCTCCGCCCCATTGCAGAGCTTGCAAAAGAGTACAACACCTGTATCCGGGTGGGCGCCAACGGCGGCAGTGTGAACCCCGCTGAACTGGAAGAGACTCTGAAAAAATTCCCCACCTTTGAAGAAGCAATGGCAGATCTTCTCTGCCGCAGTGTTCTGAGACAGTGTGAAGCCCTTGAATCATACGGAGTCCGCAACATCAAGGTCGCCCTCAAAAGTTCCAGTATTCCTGTGACACTTGCAAGTTACCGCAGATTTGCTTCTGTGACCGATTATCCTCTTCATCTGGGTCTGACGGAATCGGGTCCCCCTTCAAGGGGGATCATCAAATCCGCCGCCGTTCTGAGTGTACTGCTGATGGAGGGCATCGGAGATACGATACGTGTCAGTTTGACTGCAGATCCTGAAGAGGAGATCACTGCCGCCAAAGGTATTCTTGAAGCCTGCGGACTCCGTAATGCGGCGCCTGAACTGGTGTCATGCCCCAGCTGCGGCAGAACGGAATTCGACCTTTTCGGCATGACCGGAAAGGTGGATCAGCTTCTCAGAGAGTTTGAACGGCAGGGGCTTGAACTCCACTTGAAAAAGATCGCTGTCATGGGATGCCCCGTCAATGGTCCCGGCGAAGCACGGGATGCCGATCTGGGCATTGCCGGGAGCAGAAACGGCAAAGTGATCCTCTTCCGTTCAGGAGCGGTTTGGGGAACATTCGATGCCGATGAAGGCTTTGAAACATTTAAGAACGAACTGCTTAAAAACACCCGCAAAAGGAGAATGAAAAACTGAAAAATCCATGGCAAAGCGGTATTGCACTTTACCGTCGCCGCATTTTCATGAGCATATTGTTCATGGAACTGTGCCGCTGGTGGAGTGGTGCTTTTTTTGCCTCAGGAGCAGTTTTTCTGACATTGCGGCTCTGTAAGGTCACCGGTGACCGGAGCTTTATCATCGGTGCTGCGATATGTTTTGCCGCAGCGGTGCTTTTTTCTTTTTTGCGGGCCCGGCACACTCTGCCCGATGAAAAAACATTGACCGTTTTTATGAGTTCTCTTGTGCCGGGGGGCGGAGTGGTGCTTTCATCTGCCGAATGCGGCACATCTTTGGGTGAAAGCCCTCCCCTGCCGGATCTGCCGAAGATCCGTTTTGAAAAAAAGTTCCTCCTTTCCGGTGCTCTTCTGGCAGGATTTCTTTTTGCCGCAGGAGCACTCTATGTGCCTTTGGAAAATCCCCGGTCAATGCGCCCTTTTCAAAAACTGGACCTGAATGATGAAGCAGAAAAGTTTTCCGAAGCTCTCAATATCCTGCGCCGCAGCGGTTCTGAAGGGGAAAAAAGAGCTCTGCCTTTGCAGAAGGAGCTGGAGGAAACATTGCAGAAAGCTGATCCTGCCGCCCCCGGGCGCAGTTATGAATTGCTCCACGAACTCAACAAAAGACTCCGCAATGAGCTGGCACGGGAGCATGAACGCAGCGCCCGGATATTCCGGCAGGTGGCAGCTTTGCAGAAGGCTCTTTCTGTTTTGGAGTCCCGGGGAAAAACCAAAGAGCACGCTCAAAGTTTTTCAAAGGTGCTCAAAGAGATGGCGAAGAAAAATCCTCACCTTGCCGCTGCTTTGCAGAAAGGGGGATTTGAGGGGGCAAATTTAACTGCCGGAGAGCTGAAACGCCTTGCGGACACACTGGGAAAAGATGCCGCAAAGCTCAAGAAAAATCTTGAGGATATGAGCAAATATCTGGAAACATCCTCCCCCGGCAGTGCCGCAGATCTTCAGGCGGCACAGGAGGAACTTGAAAACTTTATCAAAGAAAATGTCCCCGGATGCGATGATTTGATCGAATCTCTGACCAACCGTGACAACAACGGCGAACCGGGGATGCAGAATTGCGGCGGTCAGGGAACCGGCGGTTCCGGCACGCCCGGCTCCGGCGGCGTGGGACGGGGCAGAGGAGATGCGGTGCTGGAGTTCTCAGGTTTCACCCCCGAATACGGGGCAAAAAGAGTGGATAAAAAGGTCAAATCCCATCTGCCGGGGAATAAAAAAGAGTCATCTGTTCTGGGACGCTTTGCTGTTGACATGGAGCAGAAAGAGGAAAAATATACCGTAAAAGGAGGTTCTCTGCGGAGCGGGGAAAGCTTTGCCGGATTTCAGGGATCCAATATCCATCCCGCCCACCGCAGAGCGGTCAGAGAATACTTTGAAAAGGGGAAGAAGGAAAAATGACACAGGAAATGGCACAAAGAGAGCTCCTTCAAAAGGGGCAGCAGAAACTTTTGAAAGCCGTGGAACAGCTGGATAAGATCCTGCTGGGACAGCATGAACTTCATGAACTGGTGCTCATCGGCATATTAAGCCGGGGACACATCCTCCTTGAAGGACTCCCCGGGGTGGGAAAAACCGCTCTGGTCAAGGCTCTGGGGGAGCTTTTGTGTCTCCAGTTTTCCCGTGTCCAGTTCACCCCCGATCTGCTGCCGGGAGATATTACAGGGGGAACCATACTGCAAAGTGCCCCCGACGGCTCCCGGACTCTTGAGTTCAAAGCAGGTCCCATCTTCACCAACATCCTTCTGGCAGATGAGATCAACCGCGCCTCCCCCAAAACCCAATCCGCCATGCTCGAAGCCATGCAGGAGCGTCAGGTGACTTGCGGCAATGCCACCTACCCTCTCCCCGATCCCTTTTTCGTCCTTGCCTCCCAGAATCCCATTGAACTGGAAGGGACCTACCCCATCCCTGAGGCACAGCTTGACCGTTTCATGTTCAAACTCAATGTGACAAGTGTGGATGTGGACACCCTTACTGAAATCATCGCCACCCGGCGCCGGGGGGTGGCGCAGAAGGCGGAATTCTCCTTGAGCAAAGAGGATCTGACAGAGTGCTTTGAACTTATGGAAAAGATCCACCTGAGCCGTCCTGTTGCCTCCTACATCGCCCGTCTGGTGGGGGCGGCACATCCGGGCAATCCGGAAGAGGTCAAAGCAGTGACCCGTTTTGTCTCTTACGGTCCCTCCCCCCGTGCCGCCATTGCCATGGCGGAGTCCGCCAGAGCGGCGGCGCTGCTCAATGGCAGAGGGGCGGTGAGCTTTGAAGATGTGAAGCGTGTGGCTCCTGCCGTGCTCAACCACAGACTTGTCCTCAACTACAATGCCAAACTGGAAAAGAAAAGTGCCGCATTTCTCGTTGAGGAGATCGTGAAACATGTTCCCTGTGCCGACTCAGGACTCCCTGAGGGGCTTACCTTTGAAAAGGAGTAAAACAATAATGAAAAAAGTATTTTTCCTTCCGGCTCTCCTTTCCTTGCTGCTTTGCGGGACGGAGCTTGCCGCAAAAGGGGCGGCAGTGGTCACTCCGGGAGCCCCCCGTGCAGAAGTGACTGTCACAGAGTTGCCCCTCTTCAGCTCCGCAAGAACCACTGAAACAAACCTTTTCACATTCAACTGTACCAACCATACGGCGGTATCTCAGGAAATCGAAATTATGCTCAGTCCAAGATACCGAGCCGATATCAAGATCCTTCAGGTCGTACAGCTCCCCCCCCTTGCAAAGCGTAAAATTTCCATTCTGACGCCTGCCGTGAACGCAAACAGTACTCTCTTTCAAATCGAAACCCGGTCACTCAATGGTTCTTCCCTCAAATTCAACAATGCCCATCACCCGTGGAACGTTCATCGTGCTGTGCTCTCACCTGCTTTCAAACCGGATATCAAAGAGTATCTTTTCCCCTATTTTCAAAAAAGCCCTCTCCCTGTAAAAGAGTGGCCCGGGGATCCCCGTGTCTATGCCGGACTCGACAGTATCGTGCTGGACTCCACCGATACGCTGAGTGCCGATGTGCTTCAGGCGCTGCGCCTTGCCGCGGCACAGGGAACGCGTGTTCTGGTGCTGGTCATGGGGAAAAATGAATGGCCCTCATACGCAGGCAAAGAGATCCGGGGCAGACCTTTTACCGAAAAGATCGGTTTCGGCACTTGGACCGTCATGCGCTCTCAGGCAGTTGACTCCAACCCGGCATGGAAAAACTTTGTCAAACGCAAACATGAGGCTGCCAAAAACGGCAGTTATTCCCGCGCATACAAAACAATCAGGTGGAGGGAAAATCTGGCCCCTTATCTGCGAACGGGAAATGATCTGGAAAATTTGGCAAAAAACAGCACTATTGCCGCTCCCCCCATTCCCATGACGGGATTGACATTTACCATGATCTTTTTTGTCATCATCATCGGGCCTGTCAATTATATGGTGCTGAAAAAACGCCGTGCAGAGATATGGTCACTGGTGACGATCCCGGCTCTTTCCCTTCTTTTTTCGGGAGCGGTCGTTGCGACGGTCTTTTTCAATGAAGGCATATATTCCCAGGGGACAGGCAGTGTGAAAACGCTCCTTGACCAGACCTCAGGTCTTGCCGCTTCAAGAGGGGGATTCGGCATCTATTCCCCCCTGTCTGTGGGGGATTTCAAATTCACTGCCGACGACCGGCTCTGCTTTTATGCTCCCGGCAAAGTCAACGGCACGGCAGAGGGGAACGATTACATTTATTCAGGAGCCCTTGTGCGCGCCCGTATGGGATTCGGTTACGCCGTCAGCCGCTCTGAGCTGCGCAGTGAAAAAATCGCCGTCACAGAAAAAGAAGGCTCTGTTGAGATCGTCAACGGACTGGGAGTCAAAGTGGACTCCCTTTATCTGCGGAACAGCAAAGGGCAGTATTTCAAGCTGAATGCCCCCCTTCTCCCCGGCGCCCGGGCGCAGCTGCTCCCTGTTGCAAAACTCCCAGCCATTGAAGAAAGTATCGGCATCAACTGCTACCGTGCAGTGCTTTCGGAGCCCCTTTTCATCAAGCCGGGGCTCCTCCCCAGCAAATATAAACACACCCAAACCCTTCTGGGACGGTGGAGGTGATAAAATGGAAATAAAAGTTCAAAATATGACCCGCCGTTTCGGATTTGTCACCGCCGTGGACAATGTGAGTTTTTCCTTCGGCTCAGGAGATATTTTCGGATTCATCGGCCCCAACGGCGCCGGAAAGACCACTACGATCCGGGTCATGACGACTTTGGATCTTCCCTCAGAAGGGGATGTCTTTTACGACGGTATTTCAGCGGTGCTCTACCCTGAAGAAGCACGGCGCATCGTGGGCTATATGCCCGACTCCCTGCCGGACTACAAAGATGTTGCCGTCTGGGAGTATCTGGATTTCTGCGCCCGGGGATTCGGTCTCAAAGGGGCTTTGCGGAAACGCCGTCTGGCAGAGGTGGAGGAGTTCACGGAACTGGGAGAGATGCGGGAAAAATTCCTGTGTTCTCTTTCAAAAGGCATGAAACAGCGGGTCAGTCTGGCACGGGCGCTGATCCACGATCCTCAGGTGCTTATTATGGACGAACCCGCCGCAGGTCTCGACCCCAGAGCCCGTCTGGAGCTGCGGAATCTGCTCAAGATCCTTGCCGGTCAGAAAAAGGCGATCCTGCTGAGCAGCCACATCCTCTCTGAGCTGCAGGATATCTGCAACGGCGCTGTCATTATCGAAAAGGGAAAAGTCCTTTCAGCAGGCTCAATTCAGGAGATGACCAAAACCGTTGAAGCTGAAGCAGCCCGGGAGGAAAAAAAAGGAGAGGTCATCATCATTGAATGTCCTTCACAACTGGAGGCGCTGAAACTCAAGCTCCTTGAACATCCCGCCGTGTCGGATGTGTGCGAATATGCCGACGGGAAACTCCATTTCACTTTGGCAGATGAAGAAAAAAATCTGACCCCTCTCATGGCACAGCTTTTCAACGCCGGACTCCCCATCAAGGGATTCAGCCGGGAACAGATGAGCCTTGAAGAGCTTTTCATGCGGGTCACTGAGGGAAAGGTACAATAAAAAATGAACGGAAAATTGAAATACTATGATGATTTTCTCAATCCTGTTCTGGTCAAGGAAATACGGCAGTTCTTCCACAATAAACTTTTTCTTTCCATTGTGGCGGGATTGCTGGGCGTACAGCTGGTGGTGCTTCTGATCTTCAGTTTGAGCTTTTCAGAGTGGAAAGACGGTTCAGAAGCAGGCAAGATTTTTATTGTTATTGAAACGATCCTCATGTATGTCTGCGTTTTGAGCACCTCCATCTGGGGCGCTATGCAGCGTTTCACTCAGGAGCGCAGTTCAAAGGAGCTGGATTTCACCAATATCACATTGCTGACGCCCTGGCAGATCATCGCAGGGAAACTGGCAAGTTCACTGGTGATCTGGGTTCTTATCGCCGCATTGTGTCTGCCCTTTATGACGGTCGCCTACTTTTTCCGCAATGTGAGTTTTCAGGATATACTCCTGATCTTCGGCTCAGGAATTGTTCCTGCTCTGATACTGATACAGGGAGCTTTGCTCTGCGGCGCCTTCGGCAAAAAATGGCTCTACGGCGTCTTCGTTTATTTCGGATTCCAGGTCATCGTGCCTATGGCGATCCTTTCCATTGCTCCTTTTCTGGACCATGGTGCACAAAACGCAACGGCATGGCACATCTTCTGGATGGTGCATGGAGGCGGACTTACTCTTTTTGTGCTGCTTCTGGCATCGACCATTGCCCTGATCACGCCCCCTTACGCCAACCGTATGCTGCCCTTGCGTGCCATGCTCACAGCAATGATGATCCCGGTGCTGGCAGTGCTCCCCTTTTCGGCAGGATTCAAAAAAGAAATACAAATCGTTTTTATGCTCTTCCCTCTGGGGATCATCTTCTTTTTCGCCCTTCTGGCGGCATGTGACCGGGATATTCCCGGCGGCAGAGTGCTGGCAAAGGTTCCTGAAAATCAGGTGGGAAGATTTCTGCACTATCTTTTTTCCAGCAACCGCACAGGGGGGATGCTTCTGAGCTTGCTGATGCTTTTGATACTGGGAGCAGAACTGCTGATCGCGGGGTGTTTCAATAAGGAGTATTACACCATATTGGCATTCGGGATCTCAGGCTACATTCTCTTTTACACCGGGATCGGCATACTCCTGAGCCGCTGTACGCCCTCCATCCCCGGCTGGGCATGGACCTTGATCGTTGCCGTGCTTTTGGGCATACTTCCCCTTATTGCTGCCGCAAATAATGATATAAGTTTATCTGAGATCCTCATTTCCCCCATTGCGCTTCTGGACCGGGGGGTCAACGAAATCCATGTCTGGAACTATATCTTCTGGATCGGTCCCGCAGGGGCGTGGCTTCTGGGAGTGCATTTCCTCATTGATATGCTGAAAAACTACAAGTCCTACAAAGCGCCGGAGCTTTTACAAAAAAAGGATGAACTTTCATGAAGATCACCACCCACATCTGCAAAACCCTTGATCTGGGAGTCAGCGGCAACCTTTTCGGCGGACAGCTCATGTACTGGCTGGATGAAGCGGCTTCAGTCTACGCCATCTGGGCGACAGGAGAAAAAAGGGTCGTCACAAGGCGCATTTCAGAAGCCTTTTTCAACAAACCCATCCATGCGGGCGAACTCCTTGTTTTCAACTGCGTGGAGCCCCGGAAAGGCAAGACCAGTTTCTCATTCAAAGTGCTGGTGGTGGTGGGCAGTGAGATCCGTTTTCAGGCGGAGTGCACCTTTGTCGCCGTTGATGAAGAGGGCAAAAAAAAGCTCATCGACTGGTCAAAAGCCCCCATCTGTCAGGCAGAAGGAGTTTCCTCTCCGGGAGAGGAAACTTCTGCCGTTCCGGAAAAATAAAGCAGTCTCCCCAAAAAACACAGTTCTCAGGGGGAAACACCTGTAAAAGGGAGTTTCAGGGATTTTTATTCAGGCGTATCCAGTTCGACTCCCATCCATGAGGCGACGGTTTTGCCCATGATGTCGCCGATAACATCTTGGGGAACGCCGATGCGTCTGAGAAGGCGCAAATAATGGTCGGCGCCTTCGCCGATGATCTGCGGATAGGTGACGTATGCGTCGGAGCCCAGAACAAGTTTCCTGTAATTTTTCATGGTGCAGTCGCACTCCAATGTATCGGGCTTGAACATTTCAGCAAGATCGGCAGGCTGCATCCTGAGCCACTGGCCGCAGCCCCCCAGATCAGCGTAGAGATTGGGGAGCATTTTCAGATACTGGCTGGCTTCTGCCTGAAAGATCCGTGTCCCCATGTGTGCCATGACCAGCTTCAAACTCTGGAAGGAGCGGGCAATGCGGTCAAGATTGATGGGGTGCATATTTTTAAGCACGGGGCGGCGGTAAAGCTCATCCGCCGGATTGGGACGGTAGTTGCCGGTGTGGAAGAGCAGAGGCAGATTGCATTTGGCGGCGGCTTCATAGACCGGCATGTAGATGTCGTGATCGTATTCGTAGTAGGGGTAGATGCACTTGAAGCCCTTCACCCCCTTTTCGGCATAGTGATAGACTTCTGCAGGATCGGCAGTTTCCCAGAGATCCAGCTTGGCAAGGGGCAGAAAGCAGTCAGGGTATCTTTTGCAGATAGCGATGACTTCGTCATTGGGCAGAAAATCGTGTCCCCCGTAACGCAGACCTCCTGACAGGCAAATGATGGTGTGGCGGGAGCGGCAGGTTTCTGCGAGAAAATCCAGCTTTGCGGGATCTCCGCTGTCGCAGTGAACATGGATGTCGAGATGGTATTTATTTTCGTATTTCATGGTACAGAGTTCTCCTTGTTTTTGAACTGCAACATAAAATAATACAAGAGTTTTCCCATTTCAAGAGGATCCCGGAAATTTTACGCCTTGTTTTTTCGCAAAACAAATGCTATATTACACAAAGGAGGTAATTTCAAAAGTCATTCAAAAAATGGCAAAGATGCCATTCGCAAAGAGCTGCAAAGGGTAGTTTGAGGTTGCTACCTGTAAGGTAACAGCCGAAAACGCTCCCTTTGTCAGATCGAAGCGAGGGCGCTTTG
>JAFTIE010000028.1 GCA_017457065.1 Lentisphaeria bacterium | reverse complement strand
TCCTTGAAAAGGCACTGGCACTGAATTTGCGCCCTGTGGTGGTCATCAACAAACTGGATAAGCCCGATGCCCGCCCCGATGAGATCCACAACAAGGTCTTTGACCTTTTCTGCGAACTCAACGCCACCGATGAACAGCTGGATTTTCCCACCCTCTACGCCAGCGGCCGGGACGGATGGGCTATCAACAATGTGGATGATGAACGGGTCGATATGACCCCTCTGCTGGATGCCATTATCAAGTACGTTCCTGCGCCTGTCCACCGGGAAGGTCCTGTTCAGGTGCAGATCGCCACTTTGGACTACTCCAACTTTGTGGGCCGTATCGGTATCGGACGCGTCTACCGGGGCGAATTGGATCTGAGCAGACCCCTTTCCCTTATCAAACGTGACGGTACCACCACCCCCGCTCAGGTGAAACAGCTTTTCGTCTTTGAAGGTCTGGGACGCCGTGAGGTGCGTAATGTCCAGTGCGGCGATTTGTGCGCCATCGTGGGTATGGCTGGGATCGATATTTCTGATACCATCTGCGATGCAGAGCATCCTGAACAGATGCCCCAGATCGCTATTGATGAACCCACCATCTCTATGATGTTCCGAATCAATGACTCCCCCTTCTTCGGACGTGAAGGCAAATATGTTTCCAGCCGTCAGCTCCGGGAAAGACTTTTCAACGAAACAGAACGTGATGTGGCGCTGAGAGTTGAAGAAACTTCTTCAGGAGATTCCTTCAAGGTTTCCGGACGCGGCGTGCTGCACCTTGCCATCCTGATTGAAACCATGCGCCGGGAAGGTTACGAACTTGCCGTTGCCAAACCGCAGGTCATCTGCAAGGAGATCGACGGCGTCAAGTGCGAACCTATTGAACGCCTGACCATCGACGTTCCTAACGACTTTGCCGGAAAAATCATCGAAATGGTCGGTCTGCGCCGGGGCGAAATGATCGAAATGGAAGCCCGCGGTCCCCGTCAGGTCATCGACTTCTTTATCCCCACCCGGGGACTCATCGGTCTGCGGAGCCGGGCTTTGACTGCCTCTCAAGGGGAAGCTGTGGTTGCACATGTTTTTGATCACTATGAACCCTTCCGGGGCAGTATTCCCTCCCGTCTCAACGGAACTATGGTCAGCATGGCAGGGGGTAAAGCTGTGGCTTTTGCCATTGACGGACTCCAGCAGCGGGGGGAATTTTTCATCGATCCCGGCGTGGATTGCTACGAAGGTATGATCGTCGGCGAACACTGCAAAGAAGGTGATCTGGTGGTAAATGTCCAGAAAGCAAAACAGCTTACCAATATGCGCGCCGCCGGTTCCGACCGGAGCTTGAAGATCGCTCCGCCCCGCCGTCTCTCTCTGGAACAGGCTCTGGAATATATCGAAGACGATGAACTTGTGGAGGTCACTCCCCAGAATATCCGTCTGCGGAAACTCTATCTGACTGAACTTGAACGCCGCCGTCGCCGCAACGCTGCGACTGCTGCGGAAGAAGCTTGAACGTAAGCTATTTATAAAGGAGATCCGTCATGAAACAGCTTTTTCCCAAAGTGTTGGCAGCAGTTTTTGCAGGCAGTCTGTTATGTTCCTGTGCTTCAACAACTCCTGGATCCAAATGCGTTCCCTCTCCTCAAACTCCCAAAATCAAGGTGGGACTTTACATCGACAAAGGCGCCAGCGGCTGCGGTGTTTTCCATCTGGCAAGTTTGATCGCCCACTCCCCTGAGGCGGAACTTGTGACTTTGATGGCTCAGGATATCCGTGACGGAAAACTCAAAGGACTTGACGTTCTGGTCATGCCCGGAGGGGGTTCCACCACCCAGTGTCTTACCATCGGACTTGATCACCACGACAAAATCAAGAATTTCATCCGTCAGGGGGGCGGCTATGTGGGGACTTGTGCCGGTATGTTCAATGTGCTTCAGATCCCCAGACGGTTGCATCTTCTGCCTTTCAACCGTTATGCCGGTGCTGGCGGTTCAACTTCCAGCGTTACCATTGACATTTCTGAGCAGGGCGCCAAAGTTCTGGGTATCAAACCCGGACGCCGTGTGGTGCGTTACTCAGGCGGTCCCGTGGCTTATCCTGTGAATGACCCCAAACTTGAGGGCAAAGGCTTCTCTCTTGCCACCTTCAAGTCCGGCGTTGCAAAGAATCCCAAACATGTGGATAAATTCATCGGCAGTGTGGCTGCTGTTTACGGTACTTTCGGGAAGGGCAAAGTGATTGCCACAAGTTTCCACCCCGAATATGAGGAGGTCAACCACGATATCATGCTGGGATGCTTTTACGCTGTGAGTGGTGTCAAAATGACCCCTGTGTACCCCAAAAAGAATTTCCGTCCTGTGCGGGTCGGCGTTCTTGCCACCGGGCTCAACGGTCACGGTCCCATCCGGACCATGATCGATCTTGAACGTCATCCTGATATCGACGTCCACTATATAATGATGACCGAAATCAACAAAGGTATGCTCAGGCATCTGGATTTTCTTGTCATGCCCCAGGCTGACCGGGCGGTGGTCAAGAAATATATGACCATGCCTTACAGCAAAAAAGTTCTTACTGAATTTATGAACAACGGCGGCATCATCCTTGCCGGGGGGCACTCCGCTGAGGCGGTCCCCAACCATAAGAATGCGAAAAAGCTCCCTGCCAAGGTGGACTTCAAAAAGTATATCCTCGGCAAATAAGCGGATCTTCAGCACGCCAAAGACGCTCCCGCAGTACGGGAGCGCTTTTTTTATGCCGTTCTTCCGCTTTGAAAAAGGAACTTAAAAGTTGAAATAGATGAATGGAGAGATCTTGACGAAGAAAAACATCGAAACTGTCAGCAGTGCCGCTGTCAGCAGTACGTTGATCCAGGTCGGACGGAAACGTCTGGACATCTCTGCTGCAGGCGTCAGAAAGATCACAATAAATGCTCCTGCCAGAAACAATCCGCTGTTGAAACAAAAGAGATGGGGCAACTGCCAGGAGGTGGGAAGGAACATTGCCCGGTAGAGCTCCCGTGCCTGCTCCCAGTTGGCCGCACGGAATGGGACCCAGGCAAGCAAAACAAACAGAAATGTCAACAGCCGTGCCGGCAGCAGGGGCATCTTGAAATTGAGCACTTTGCTCCACAGCCGGTGCAGGACCAGTGCTCCGCCGTGAAGCATACCCCACAGAACAAAGAGCCAGCTGGCTCCGTGCCACAGTCCGCTGATGAAAAAGGTGATCAGCAAATTGATACAGGTCCTGAAAGTCCCCTTGCGATTGCCGCCCAGGGGAATGTAGATCGTTGTCATCAGAAAACGCCCCAAAGTGATGTGCCATTTGCGCCAGAAATCAGCAATATTGTCTGCCCGGTAGGGGGCAGAAAAGTTCTGAGGCAGAAGGATGTTGAAAATCAATCCGATACCGATCGCCATGTCGCAGTAACCGCTGAAATCAAAGTAGATTTGGAAGGTGTAGGCAAGGGCTGTTCCCCAGGCATCGAAAACGTTTCCGGAAATTTGAGCGAAACCGGCATCGGCGATCTCTGCAAAAAAGTCTGCAAGAAGGATCTTTTTCCCCAACCCCAGAGCAAAAGTATAGAGACCGGCGGCGATGTTGGCTGCTTTGGGAATGCAGATCTCCTTTTGGTCAAACTGGCTCATCATTTCATCGGGCAGAACGATGGGGCCCGCAATCAGCTGCGGAAAGAAGCAGACAAAGAGGGAATAAGTCAGAAGATCATAGCGTTTTGCCAGCTGTCTTGTGTAGACCAGATGCAGAAATGATATTTGCTGGAAGGTGAAAAAACTGATCCCCAGGGGCAGCAGTATGTGCTTCAAAAGCAGCGAAGTCCCCAATGCAGCATTGATATTTTCAATAAAAAAATCATAGTATTTAAAATATCCCAGCACCAGTACATTACAGAGGATACCAATGGTAAGAACGATTTTTGAACGGTTCCTGTACAGCCATTGGGCAAAGAGATGGTTGCCCAGTATGGAGCCTGCCAGCAGCAGAGAGTAACTCCAGTGGAACCAGGAGTAAAAGACAAAAGAGGCAGCAACCAGCCACAAACGTGACAAAGTAACGCTTTTTTTGCCCAGAAGAAAATAAACCACTGCCGTCAGCGGCAGAAAAAACAGCATAAAAGTAAACGTTGGAAACAGCATATTTGTCCCTTATTTGAATTTTTTCAGATTTTGATAGTAGACAGGCATGTGATCGGCGATCAACCGCCGGAGTCGTGCTTCGTTGGCGCGGACCTCTGCCGGGGTCGTGATGCGGTTTTGGTCAGCAGCAAGCTTTTTCAGAACGATCTGAGCCGCCTTCCTGCTGAAGTGCTGGACGTCGCTGAAGTAATCGTGGCAGGTGACAATACTGCTGTCTGCCTGAAAATCGTAGAGTTTGACATTGGGACGTTTGAGCAGTTCCAACATGACTTGTGTTCTCTGTTTGATCAGAGCGTCAGCCTCTTTGAACTGTTCACTCTGGCAGTAGGTGTAAATGTGATAGGGGGCAAGGTAGACTGTGAAATCGATCCCGGGATTATCATCAAACAAAGGCAGCAGTTCATGCTTCAGATTTCTTTCATGCGCCTGTGGAGAAAAGGGGGTCTGTGTGTGGTGGAGCCGGACATTATGAACAGCATCTTCCATCACTGCTTTGAATCCGTAAGGTTTCCCGTCATATTCCGTTGAGAACATCCGGTTGCGGTCCGTCTGGTATTTGCGGTTGCGCCGGGGACGCATCTTGCGTTTTACCAGATAGATCATACTGGAAAATGTCTTGCGCGAAAACAGATACCGGTAGTCTTCAGAAAAGCTTTCCCGGTAGAGGTGGGCAAATTGTTTGTAATGCGGTTTGGTTTTATTCAACGGGTAGATATCAAGAGAGAAAATGATACGTTTGAGCTTTTTACCTTTGTTTTTGATAGCGGTATCAGCCATTTTTTTCAGGTCGATCATCGTACCGCCGGAAGCGGCAAATTTTATGGAGCGGCAGTTGAACGTTTTATCTATGTCCTCCAGAAAAAAGTTCCGGGTCATGGAGGTCCCAAGCATGAAAAGGTCGAATTTTTCATGTTTCAGAAGCGCCGGAGCGGTGGCATACACCTCATAGTAGACTGTGTCGTACCAGAGGGGCATCCGGTAACGGTAAAAGGGATCAACGATATAGACCAGGAGTGCAACACCGCCGATGATGGCAAATGTAATGGAAAGAACGGTTCCGATCCATAATTTACAGCTGCATTCCAAGGTAAAAAAAGAAGAGAGTTTTTTTTGTATTTTTTTGAGCATCGATAAAACCTTTATTATTTTTTGCTGATAACGGCAAGTACTTCCACGTTGGTACTGCCGGGGAAAAAGTCAAAGGGGGTCAGCTTTTCAATGGTGCATCTGTGAGCCTGATAGAGCTGCAGCGCAGGCACGATTTCGTCGGCACCGCAGAAAAGGTGCAGTATCTTCCCCGGACGGCGGGAAATGATGGTTTCCAGGACGCCGGGGGCACACCCTTTGCGTGGCGGGTCAAGAAGAATACACTCCTTTTTACCTTTGGGAGGCGGCAGTTTGCCCTTCAAGCCGTCGGCTGTGATGGATAACGCTTCGTAGTGAAGGAGTTTTTCCGGATAGTGAAAGAGAGCATTGGATTTTGCCGCCTTTACAGCTTCTCCTGAAAGTTCAGCCCCCCAGACGGAATTCAATTTCTCTCCCAGCGCCAGTGACCACAGACCGTAACCGCAGTAAAGGTCCACAAGAGAAATTTCATTATTGGGGAGCAGATATTTTTCCAGCTCCTGCAAAAAAACGGGGATAATGGATTCGTTGATCTGAGAGAAAACTGTTGCCGGGTAAAGGATTTTTTTACTCCCCAGCTTCAAAGCCAGAAATTCCGGACCGCAAAGTTTTTTGAACGCCACCCCCTTTTCGGGGCGCTCCGCCTCAAGGTAATAGTCCGAGGAACTTTCATCCACATAGATGAAGGCGCTTTTCAGGGAAGCGATCTTTGCCACCCCTTCGTCGGCAACTGCCCGGAGTGTGCGGACAATGTTGCCGTTGAGCCGTTTTACGTTGAAAATAAGAGCAAATTCCGTATAACTGCCCCTGAGGATCAGATAATTGAGGGCAGCGGCGGTCTCTCTGTTGCGGGGATGGGAAAGTTTTTTATGGCAGAAGTCATAAACAGCCTGATGCCCCGGAGCTTCCAGCACGGAATCGCGGACCGGGGTCTTGTCGTGGCTTTTGCCCCAATGGAAAAAGAGTTTTCCATCGGTGTATGTGACTCTTCTTTTTCCTGTGGTACGGTAATTGCGGGGAAGAGGAGAAGGAACGATCCTTTCAAGGGGGGCTTTGAGTTTTTCTTCTTTCAAAAGAGCTTTCAATGCTTTGTTTTTCAGTTCCAACTCCTCTTCGTAAGGCAGAAGCGCCAGAGACTCCGGGGAATGGATATTGATTTTTATATCTCCTGATCTCTCAGGAAAAAATTCAGCAAAACGCATGTTTTCTCCAAATAAAAAAGTTCAATAATGGTTCCCGGTCAAACAAAGAAACACCCTGTGACACAGCGGAAATATTGATGGGGAACAGGGCCTGAGGGGGTATGTTTGATCTCCAGTTCAGGAATGGCATCGATTTCGCCGTTCCGGAACTCTTCGATCAGCCGTGAAAGTTCGTAGTAACGCTCATTCAAGCCCCCCAGACGGATCTGCATCAGTTCAAGTCCGTAGGGTTTGAAGCTCCGTTTCCACTGAGTGCGGAAGGCATCGCTGAAATTCTCGATCGCCTCAAGGACGCCGGGGATCTCAAATTCGGCGATACGGTCGAGGGCTTTCATGTTTTTTTCAGAGTAGGCTTTGAGCAGATTCTTTCTGAGTTCGATCTTGCGGCAGAGCAGATCGGCAAGGGTCCAGGCGTAATTGAGATCTCCGGCGGCGTGATCTTCTCTGTGTTCCGCCGTATTGTCCCGGACGGTCTGATAGTTGGCAAGCATATTTTCAATGGGGTCTTTGAGTTTGGTTGCCGGGAGTTCGTTCCAGACGATACCCATAATGGGGTCATCCCAGAGCATAGAAGCAGAGGAGACTTTGTCAATGACTTTTCCTTCCTCATCAAAGCCTGTATAGGTCAGTTTTTCGCAGAGAAGCTGGAGCTTGTAAGAGGTGCCGCAAACCGCTTCAAAAATCTGTGCGGTGCGCTCTTCATCTTCCTCATTGGTGTAAGCCAGATCCGCTGCCCAGGCGAGCCCTGCCAGTGCAGAGTTGAATTCGCAGTAGCCGCCGTCATCGCCCCAGAGGGTGAGGATCAACTCTTTTGTGTTGCTTCTGCGGCATCCCTCCACGCAGGGACGCACAGTGTTGAAGCTGTACTCATAGTCGGTCCAGTTGCGGTACCATGTCCAGATCCCGGATGCCATCATGGGGGCTGTGCCGTTGAGTTCGCCGCTGCGTTTGAGGTAGACCTCATAGGTGTCGATGTCACGGTTGTAGTAGTTCCAGTAGGAAAACTGCACATTACCAGGAGTCTCTTTGCGGATCTCTTCAGGCACCGGCTGCCAAATGTCCTTGTAACCCATCTCTTTCTGAGCGTAGTGGATATACATATCTGACCAGATGGTGGGCTTCAATTGGAACTTGTCGCAAATGGCACACACCTTTTCCAAGTGGCGCTTGTAGGTGAAATAGGGATTTTCGTAGCCGTTTTTGTCCAGAAATTTACCCCGTCCCAGAGTTTGCGTTTCGTCCATGCCCAGATGGATACGCCGTGAAGAAAGGGCATCGCTCCAGAATTGAAGCATCTTTTCAATGAGCTCGTAGGTTTTTGGTTCATCCACCAGCATGACATCTGCAGTATCTTTGACATGGTTGTAGGCGTTCCAGCGCAGTACGGGCTCCACATGCCCCAGCGCCTGAATGGAGGCGATCATCTCAATGCCCAGCTTTTGCGCGTAGGCGTCGATCTCCCGGATCTCCTCCATGGAGTAGGCGCCCCGCATGTAGCCGAAATAGGGTTCACCGGGGAGCTGATAGGCATCTTTGACATAGATCATTGCCATATTGTATCCCATCATGGCAAGACGGCGGAGCCACACTTTGAAACGGGCGACCGTCACCACATTGCCCCGGGTACAGTCCAGAAGGATCCCGAAGGTGGTGAAGAAAGTTTCTTCATGGCAGCTCTGTCCCGCAAGGACATGTGCCACCCCCCGGGCGGCGAGAGTTTTTCTGCCGTATTGGATGAGCCACTCTTTTCCGCTGCAGCTGACCTTCAGCCCATCAGGAGCATCCGGAAGCAAGCGGAACTTCACATTGGCATTTTGAGCGGAACTTTCAACAGGATATTCTTCTGCAATGGTCTGCAATATGGAATGGAGCTCCTGAGGAGTCTCAGAGGGGTTCCAGAGCACTTTCATGGTAAGTCTTCCTTTTTAATGTTTTTCCCAAAGTTTTACGGGCGAAACTTGCTGTAAATGATCCCTGAAATGACCGCCGTCAGAGGAGCGGTCAGCACAAGGGCGAAACTGCCGATAAGAGTCTTGACCGCTTCAGAGGCGACCAGAGGGTTGTCTAAAAGGATCAGTGGGGAGTGCCCCTCCACCCGGAACATCATAAGCAAAGTGAGGAATCCTGCGGAATAGGCGAGAAGCAGTGTTGTGGTCATGGTTCCCACAACGCTCCTGCCCATACGCATTCCGGAGCGTATAAGTTCTCTGCGGGGGAGGGTGGGATTGTGGTGCACGACTTCTTCAATGCCTGAGGCGATATCCATGGCAAGATCCATAACTGCCCCTGAGGCGCCCAGTATCAAAGTCCCGGCAAAGAGGCGCTGGAGATTGAGAAAATCATATCCTGAATAGTAAAGGGTCTGGCAATAGGGCATGACGGCGCCGTTGATTTTGATGAGATGGGTGAAAAGGGAACTCAGCACCAATCCGGTGAGGACTCCTGCCATCGCCCCGGCAAATGCCGCTGCTCCCTTGCGGGTGAAACCTGCCACAAGAAAGATGATGGCAAAGGTGAGGATCGCTGTGGTCAAGGCGATGACCGCTTCAGGAGCCCATCCGGCAAGGCTTGCGGGGATGAGGGCTTTCCAGATAACGATAAAGCTGAAAACAAAACTCAAGATGGCTTTGATGCCCACCCAGGAACCGAAGAGGATGAGAAAGACGCAAAAGACTGCACCAAGACACCAGATCCAGAAGGAACGGTGGTGATCCCTTGCCTGCAGCACAGTGTCAGGCTCCGGATCGGTTCCGGGCATGTTTACGGTGATGATATCGTTGACTTTGAACTCCTTATCCAGTTCCATCTGGGCGCGCAGTTCGTTGTTGGCACGGAATTTTCTCCCCTTATGTTTGCCTGAAAGAATTTCAACTTCAAGCCTCTGGGAGCCGAATTTCAAAAGCCCGTGAAGTTCCACAGCACTGTCATCAACGCTTATGACCCGGGCACGGCAGACAGAAAACTCCCCCTTGTTCATGGCGGGGGGATCAGGCAAAAAAAGCAGTGCTGCCGAAAAAAGGCAGGTCACTGCTATTGCAATAAGGTGGCGGGAAAACTCTTTCTTCATTTCAAAAGAGATTTGAGAGTCCTGGCAATGTCGGTATTGTCAATGAATCCGGAAAAACGCTTCGCCTGAACGCCCGTGGCTGTGGTCAGCACCGGGAGCGCGGTGTGGGCGCCGGTGGTCCAGCCGATACCGGCTTTCTGGTTCATGACGGTCTTGAGCGCGCCGGGAAGACGGTTCTTCTTATAGGCTGCCTCAAGAGCTTTCTTTTGCTCAGCAGAAAGTGCCATAGGCTCTTTTTTAGGATTCCCTGCAAACTGAAGTCCGAAATATTTTGTTATCATCTTCTGAGCGTCAGCGTATGAGAAATCCTTTTTTGCCTGACGGGCATCTTTGAGCAAACTTGCAAACTTGCCGATGGAAACTTTCTGAAGTGCAAGACGCTCCATGTGCATGGCGTATCCGGAACCGGCAAAGCCCATGGACATGCCTCCTGTTTCATGGTCGCCTGTGACCACGATCAAAGTATCCTGAGGGTGTTTTTCCATGAACTTGACAGCCACTTTTACCGCATCATCAAGAGCCAGCACTTCCCTCAGATTGGAGGCAGCTTCATTGCCGTGACCGTAACTGTCGATGGTGCCCCCCTCAACCATGAGGAAAAAGCCCTTGTCGTTTTTCAGCAGTTCCAGACCTTTTGCGGTGAGTTCAGCCAGAGTTATATCTTCTTTGCCGGCATCAATAGCGGCGGGGATCCTGCCGGGAGCGCCGGAGTAGAGGATCTTGCCGCTTCCGGGTTTCAAAGCCATGAAGGCTTTTTTGTCTTTCAGGACCTTGTATCCTTTTTTTGCGGCAAGGTCATAGATATTGGGCAAATTGGGGAGGGGAGCACCTTTTTTGGCAGGCTTTCCGGTGGGGAAGGCAACGCCGCCACCTGCGAAGTAGTCAAAGTTGGAGTTCACCAGATCAAGCCCCAGTTCATAGTACTGACTGCGGGAAATACGGTGTCCATAGAAACTGGCAGGGGTGGCGTGGTTGATGGTCACAGTGGTCACGATCCCCACTTTGTAGTTTTTCTTTTTGGCAAGTTCCGCCACAGATTCAAAACGGGTCCTGCCGTCAGGAGTGACACCGATCCTGCCGTTGGCAGTCTTGGTACCGCAGGCAATAGCCGTTCCCGCTGCTGCCGAATCGGTCACAAGTGAACTGGTTGACACAGTCCGGGTGGAGGCGTGGAAGGGGAAGTGGTTGATAACAAGTTCACCTTTGCCGGTTTTCCGTGAGAACTCCTCAGCCATCATCCGCTGGGGAGTTGACATACCGTCACCGATGAAAAGAATGATGTACTTGGGGAGCTTTTCCCCGGCACTCAAAACAACCGTGCAGACCAGTACAAAAAACAGGAACAGCTTTTTCATGGTGAAAATCCTTTATTTTCCGGGCTTCCAGGAGTCTTTCAAAGTAACAGTCCTGTTGAAGACCTGTTTTTCTGCTGTGGAGTCCTGATCGCAGCAGAAATAACCGATACGCTCAAACTGCACCGATTCACCGGGCTTGATGCCGCCCAAAGCCGGTTCAAGGTAGCCCTTGATGATCTTGAGAGAGTCAGGATTGAGCTGAGTGAGGAAGTCCGCACCGTCAGCGCCGGGGGCTTGAACGGTGAAGAGTTTGTCGTAAAGACGGATCTCTGCTTCAACGGCTGAATCCACGGAAACCCAGTGGATCGTTCCTTTGACCTTGCGTCCGTCGGGAGCGTTGCCCCCGCGGGTCTCAGGATCGAAGGTACATTTAAGTTCAACGACTTCGCCTTTTTCATCGGTGACGTACTCTTCGCACTTGATGAAGTAACCGTAACGCAGGCGCACCTCTTTGCCGGGGGCAAGGCGGAAGTATCCTTTGGGGGGCTCCACCATGAAGTCGCTTTTCTCGATATACAAGGTTTTGCCGAAGGGGATCTTGCGGGAACCGGCAGAGGGATCTTCGGGGTTGTTCACGGCATCAAGATCCGCCACTCCCTCTTCGGGGTAGTTGGTGATGGTCACTTTCAGAGGATCAAGGACCCCAAGGTAACGGCGGCATTTGGCGTTGAGCACCTCTCTGGTGCAGTAGTCCAGCACGGCGGAGTCGGTGATGCCGTCCACCTTGGTGATGCCCACCATGGCGCAGAAGTTGCGGATCGCCTCAGCGGGTACGCCCCGGCGGCGGAGTCCGCAGATGGTGGGCATACGGGGATCGTCCCAGTTGGAAACATGTTTTTCTGTAACCAGCTGCAGCAATTTCCGCTTGCTCATGACCGTGTCGGTGATGTTCAAGCGGGAAAATTCGATCTGCCGGGGGCGGTTGTTCACCTCGTAGCCCAGAGAATCAAGGACCCAGTCATAAAGGGGACGGTGCACTTCAAATTCCAGCGTGCACAAAGAGTGGGTCACACCTTCAAAGGCGTCCTCAAGGGGGTGGGCGTAGTCATACATGGGGTAGATGCACCACTTGTCCCCGTGGCGGAAGTGATGGGCACGGCGGATACGGTAGATGGCAGGGTCGCGCAAGTGGATGTTTGGGGAACTCAGGTCGATGCGGGCACGCAAGACCATGGCGCCATCCTCAAACTCTCCGTTGCGCATACGGGTGAAAAGGTCAAGGTTTTCCTCGATGGTGCGCTTTCTGCCGGGGGGCTCGATGCCGGGACGGGTGGAGTCTCCGCGGTATTTTTCCCACTCATCGGCGCTGAGGTCGCAGACGTAGGCAAGACCTTTCCTGATAAGTTCGACGGCACACTCATACATCTTTTCAAAGTAGTCGCTGGCGTAGTAGATACGGTCGCCGGGATCGAAGCCGAGCCATTTGATGTCGTTGATGATGGACTCCATGTACTCAGTGCTTTCCTTGGTGGGGTTGGTGTCGTCAAAGCGCAAGTTGCAGATGCCGTTGTACTCTTTGGCAACCCCGAAGTCCAGGCAGATCGCCTTGGAGTGACCGATGTGGATATAGCCGTTGGGTTCAGGGGGGAAGCGGGTGATGACTTTGCCCCCGTGTTTGCCGTTTTTAACGTCGGTATCGACGATTTCTCTGATAAAGTCCAGATTTTCGCTCATGGTAAAATAACTCCCTTTTGGAAAAATTGTATTTGTATAAGAGGCAATTTCAAAACTCCTCAAAATTGTCAAAGCGCCCTCGCTTCGATCTGATAAAGGGAGCGTTTTCGGCTGTTACCTTGCAGGTAGCAGCCTCAAACTACCCTTTACAGCTCTTTGCGAATGACATCTTTGCCATT
>JAFTIE010000234.1 GCA_017457065.1 Lentisphaeria bacterium | reverse complement strand
TGCGAAGAAAGCGCTTCATGCCCCAACGGGGCGCTTCATATTTTCCGCAGGAAAATGCTTCATACGGCGGAGCCGTGCTTCATTCGATCAGCGTTCACGCTGATCGAGCTATTGGTCGTAATTGCAATTATCGCCATTCTTGCCGCCATGCTGCTGCCGGCGCTGCAGCAGGCACGGGATCGTGCCATGGCAAGCAAATGCAGCAACAACATGAAAAACCTTGCCGGGAGCTTTTCTTTCTATGTGCAGGACAACAATGAGTTTTGGCCCGGATACTGGAATACCGGAAAAAACACCGACAGCCCCCGCAAAAACCCTTTTTTTGCGGCGATCCACCGGGGAGAAAGCTCCGGAGACTACGGTAACATCAGCCCCTATCTGGGCTGCAACCATAATGGTTACATTTTCAGTTACTACCAGGATTCTTCCAGGAAAATCCTTTGTGAATTTGCCTGTCCCAAACTGCAGCCAGCCTCTATCCCGGGAGAAACCAAGACACACCGTGTGGGTATTGCCATGACCCGGGACCAGGATCAAAACCAGAAAAACAGGAAGATCAAAGCAACCAGATTGCGCCGTCCCTCTGCCTGGTGCCCCTACATTGAAGCTGAAAACACCTCTCCCGACGCACAGGCGTGGTATCGCACCAATGAAGAAAACTTCCCCGGAGTCCGGGTGGTCAATGGGGCGGCTTACCGTCACTCAGGGGGCGCCACCATGTTTTTCGGAGACTTCCACGTCGAACTGCGGAAAAAACACACAGTTCCCGGTGTCTGGTCAACAGGAAATTCAGCTGACTACGGTGTAGTGTACACTCCCTGGCCCATGTCGGGCTATGAGCATAAATACCTCTGAGCCCAACATAAAAATAGATAAGGAATCATAAATCTATGAAAAAAACTCTCTTTCTCCTGCTTGCGGCAGGCCTCTGTCTTCCCCTCCGGTCAGCAGATCTGACCATTGCGGAAGGAAAAAAATCTGCCTATCAGATCGTCGTACCTGAAAGCTGCGGCAACAAGACTCTTGACAAGTATATTACTTTGGGGGGCGAACTTATCCGGTCGGCTCTTTTCAAAGCCTCAGGTGTCAAGGTGCCCCTTGTCACTGAAAGCAAAAAGATCCCCGGTAAACCTGCCATTTATGTTGGCAACACCAAAGCCGCCGCAAACCTGGGGCTTTCTTCCAAAAACTTTGCGCCCTGGGAACACGCCATCGCAGTCAGGGGCAAGGATATTTACTGCTACGGCATGGATGCGGGGAATCCCTTCAAAAAAAGCGATATGTTTGCCGCTCTCAAGTACCCCCATTATTTCGTCCATTACACCAACGGTTCATTGAAAGCCGCCTGTACCTTTGCTGAAAAGTTCCTCAACACCCGTTTTGTGATCCCTTCTTACAACAACTACGGACTCCATGAGGGTGTCCGTACCCTTCCCCTTGCCAAAGTGACGGTCCCTGAAAAGTTCTCTTACCGCCAAAAGGCACGCTTTGCCCAGATGTCTGACATGGGGGGGATCCTCTACAGTATCGCCAACAACTTTTACTTTGCCCCCGGGGAAGCCTACCATGTCCACTACCATGTGAAAGCCATTCCTCAGGATAAATATTTCAAGACCAACCCCGAATACTTTGCGCTCCTGAACGGCAAACGCTTCTATCATGCAAGGACTCCCATTTACGAACCCCGTCCCCAGTACTGCCTTTCCAACAAAAAGGTGCAGGAACTGATCTACAAAAACGCCGTTGAACGGGCTGATCTGGGCTACAAGGTGGTGGAGTTCGGACAGACCGACGGCTTTATCCCCTGCCAGTGCACACCTTGCAAAAAGATGTACAACACCTCAGACTGGGGTGAAAAGGTGTGGAGACTCCACGTTGACATGGCGGCAAGGCTTGAAAAAGAGCGTCCCGGGGTCACCCCTGCCATTGCCTGCTACGGTGTCACTCACATGATCCCCAAGACCATCAAAAAGTTCCCCACCAAAAGAATGATCATCGATGTGGCACCCGCCACAAAAGAACTTCTTGAAGGGTGGAAAAAGTTCAACATCACCGGCATGGCGGCGTGGACCTATTATTTCGGCTCCTACCTTGCCTCAAGCTACGCTCCTTCCGCGGACTTCGACTATCTGCAGAAAGAGCTGAAGTGGATGCGCACCACCCCTGTCACCTACCTTTACAACTGCGGCATCGGTTTCTCCCCTGCCCTGAACGGTCCCTGGGTCTACGCTTACGGCAAATTCTGCGGCGATCCCGATACCGACTGGCGCCGGATGCTCAAGGAGTATTGCCTTTTCACCTACGGAGCCAAAGCGGCTCCTTACATGGAAAAGTTCTTTTTGCTCCTCAATGAGCGTTCCAGACTTTTCCCCAACAAGAAAAACGAGGATTTCAACAATTTCCAGTTGAAGCGCCTGACCGCCGACGTCCTCTGGGAACAGCGCTATCCTGAAACCATCGTTGCCAAGCTGGAAAAGCTTCTTGCTCAGGCGGAAAAGGTGTGGACAAAATCAGAGTTCACTGAACGGCTGAAAAAAGAGTTCGCCTATCTGGTGCTGACTGCCCATGTGAACAATGCTTCCAAAGCGCTCCAGAAGAGCGATTCAAGAGCCAACCGCCTTGCTCTGGCAGATGCCATTGAAAAGCGTAACGCCTTCCTCAACGGTCTGGAGCGTAAACAGGGATTGATTTGGGGCATTTTCAGATTCCCCAATATGGCGAACCTGCGTGCCGGGGGCTCCATGGGGGGACTTTTTCAGGGAGCCTTCAACAGCGATCCCAAAGTCCTGCGTCAGGATTCCAAAAGCGCTGCCCTTGTGAAAGTCACAGGCTTTGCCGATCCCGCATGGGCAAAGATCCCCGCTCAACCCCTGACTCCCCTGAAACCCTTATACCCGGCGACCACAGCCTCATTCAAGGTGGCATACACTGATAAAGCCATACTGCTTGTCTGCACCGCTCCTTTGAAAAACGCCCCCGATCCCAAGCCCCTCCCCCGGGACAGTCAGAAGCTCTGGAATGATGCCGTCTGGGAGTTTTTCTTCACCGCAGGCTACGGCAGCTGCCAGCTGGTCTTCAGTGCCCGTCCCAACTCCCGTTTTGACTGCTGGCACACTCCCGGCGGCAAAGGGGAAAGAAGATGGCATGGCAGCTGGTCCCACAAAGACACGGTCAAAGATGGTGTCTGGCGTTCTGAAGTGACTCTGCCTTTCAAAGGGATCATGGGTAGAGTTCCCCGTCAGGGCGAAAACTGGTATATGCAGGGAGCCTTTTCCACCGCAGGCGCACGGAAGCTCTACTCCTGGAACATTCCCCTTTCCGGAAGCTTTGCCGATGTCTCAGGCTTCGGAGCCATCCGCTTCGGCAAACGGTCTGTCACTACAACTCATGACATCAGCAACTTTAAGGACAAAGGGGTCTGGTATGTCTCCTCATCCAAGGTCAAAATGGAACACATCAGATCCAACGGTAAAGATGCAATCAAATTCGGATACACCAATTTATCATGGGGAGCCTTGCGCTGCGCACGCATGATCGATCTGCAGTCCGATGAAGAAGGCGTCTTCACCGTGACGCTCCGGGGTAAAGGCAGAGGGTCACTGGGTGCCGGATGGACCAACGCCGCAGGAAAATTTGTCGCCAATGGCGGCGGCAGCAAAGGTTTCGTCCTGAGTGACAAACCTCAAACCATCACCAATGTTGTCACTCTCATCCCTGAAATCGCCCAGAAAGGCGGCAGAAGATATTACAACAATATCTTTCTCAACACCTCCGGCGGCGAGATCATCGTTGAAAAAGCAACTCTTGTTATCAGGAAAAAATAAAACGCACCTCTCCTGACTTGCTCCTCCCCCTACCGGGAGGAGCTTTTTTTACGGAATGCGGCAGGAGAAATGCCGAAACGCCGGGAAAATTCACGGGAAAAGTGAAAGCGGTCATGAAAAGCAAGCTGCTGTGAGATCTCGCTGATTGAAAGAGAGGACTGAAGCAGAAGCTCTTTCGCCTTTTCAAATTTGCGGCGCAGATGATATTCGTAAGGGGTTATCCCCAGTTCTTTTTTGAAAAGTGTCTGCAAATGGGAGCGGGAGATATTGAACACCTTTGCCAGATGGTCCAAATCAAGATGCAGCTGAAAATGTTGGTCGATAGACACCATCAGCTGCTGCACTTTGGGAGAAATGCCGTTTCCCCGGAAAACCTCCCCTGCAAAACGCAAACGCCACAAGAATTTCATAAATTGCTCTGCAGCTGTCAGGTGCATGTCAAAAGAGTGTGATCGCCAGGAATCATTGAGAATGTCAAATATGCCTCTGCTCTCTTTTGCTCCACCGGGGAAATGATACTGTTCTTTGAATCCGAACTGCTCAATAAGCATGGGCACCATACTCCCCTCAAGAAGAAAAAACTTCTTCCCCCAAAGCTGATGTCTGTCCCCTGCCAGACGGTGATCTGCCCCCATGGGAAGGCGGTAGACATCTCCTGCTTTAACGGCAAAGTTGACATGGTTGACAGTGACAAATCCGGCACCTGCAACCACCTCTTCCCACACTTCAAAAGGATATGCTGAGCGTTCAAATACGGTATGATCGCTTTTTACATAGCCGCAGCGGACAAGTTTCAAAGGCAGCTCGACTGAACGCAGGGACTCCGGTAAGCTCCTGTAATACTCCCAGTAGGAATCTCCCCCAGAAGGCACTTTTCAGGTCTCCTTACTTTTCCAGTTCTTTCAAAGAAAGATTGCGGACTTTGAAAAATTTCCCCGGCACCAATTCCCCCGCCCAGAGCCACAGCACTGCACGGGATTGCGCCTGCGGCAATGAGAAATCGATCTGCCCTTTCTGCCACTGGGAAGTTTTCTGCAACTTCCCTGTCAGAGTCGTTTTTCCGACTTTGACACTGGGCGTCACAGTTCCGGGAGCATCGATTTGTATTTCGTAAGCAAAGCGGTAACTCTTCCCCGGGAGGAGCTTCATCATCGTAGAGACAAAAATGCGGCTTTTTTTGCCCTGCGCAGAAAAAACGACAGCATTCTCCCTGTCATTGCTGACAGTGACCTTCCCCAGAAAAAAACTTTTCCATCCGCCGGGCAGGACTCCTGTTTTGGAAGAAACAAAAGGCTTCAGCAGCTCTTTACCGACGGTTTTACGCACCTTTGGGGGCGGCAGAGAAGCGTCTTCAAGTTCCCGCACTGAAACAGAGTCCAGCCAGGTTCCTTTACCCTCGGAGGTCTTGTATCCTCTGATATAAAGAGTACATCTGCCCTGTCTGGCAGGCAAAGTGAAATCAACGCTCAGACGCTGCCACTTTTTATCTTCAGCAGCACGGATCTGTTCAGATCTCCCCCCCGGCAAAGCGATTTCCAGCCGGACATTGCGGGGTTCTTCCCCTTTGACCACAGCCGTGGCACGGTAACGTTTCCCAGGTTCCAGATCAAGGGTGCGGTAAAGGGCAAACTGTCCGGCGGTCCCCTTGAATCGGACTCTCAATGAGCGGTTTCCTGTAACAAAATCTTTTGTATCAAAGGCGATGTGCCCTGCTTTGGGATCAAGGATCTTTGTCCCTGCGTTCCGCATGATACAGCTCCATCCGGGGTAAAGAGGATCATTCAAGGGAGGGTCAAATTTTTCTCTGCCCGACTGGTCGGAATCCCGGAAGAGTTCGACGCCGGTGACACGCCACTTCTTCTGAGGCACAAGTTTCCCTGAAAGCTCAAGCCAGGCGTATCCTTTGCCTGTGTTGACACAGCAGAAAAGGGCTTTCCCTTTGAAGATCATGCGCCCGGCATGTTCCTTTGAAGGAGAAGGCAGTTCCGCATCACCATCAATGTGTGAAGGCGGCATGGAGTGCACATCAAGCCCCCCTGCCGCCTTGACCTTCTGCAGTCCCACAGCCACAGGATACTCCACATCAATAAAGCGGTTGCCGCTGATGAGTTCGTGCTGTCCGGGAGTGGTTCCGGAAAGTCCGAAGCCCACACGGGCGTTGACGATAAGATTGTTCATAAAGGTATTTTCAAAGCCGCTGCGGACCACAAACGCCTGCTGGGGGACATCGTAGACGATGTTGTTCGCCCACAGTGAACGGCCGCTGTTGCATTCAAAAGCGTAACTTTCGTCAATGGCAAGGGATTTTCCGTCAACAACATTGTTGACCACAGATGAAAAATACTCCTTGCCTCCCGTTTTGATCTCAATGACAGAACGCCACCCGGAGTTGGTGCAGATGTTGCCGTGAACAATGGCACGATTGGCTTTCAGATAAATGGCAGAACCGGAAATAATCAGCTTTTTGCCGTTGACCATGTTGGTGCGGCTGCGGTAAGTCCTCTCCTTTTCCACGATGTGATGTCCGCACCGGGCGCCGGGAACAGGAACGCCACGGTTGAAGTTGCGGACGATATTTCCCTGCACGGAAACATTGTGTCCGTAGATCAGCATACCGTGGATGTAAAGATTTTTTGAAGTCGCCATGTGTCCGCCTTCCAATATCTGATTGTCGTGGATAATGGCATTGGGCAGATGTTTGGTACATCCTTCAGCCACCTGACCGGCTTTCCCCAGCATGAGGGCGCTGCGCCCCACATTGCGGAAAATATTGCCGCAGACATAAGCGCCTCCCGGGATAGCGGCATCAATTTGCAGACCGAAAACACCCCCTTTGAAAAGGCACTCCGTCACCTTCACTGACTCCACTTTCGAAGAAACGATATAAACGCCCCTCTGGGTGACGGTCATACGGCATTTATGTAATTCGATGGGACCAAGCTTCACCGGAAGATGGCGGCGGTTGGAGCCGTCCACACAAAAGGCTCCCCGCATTTCAATATTGTTCATGTACAAAGAAGCCTCTTTCAGTTTGGGGTCATGTCCGCTGCAGTTCAAGTCGATGATGGCTCCCCGCTGATTGGTTCCGAAACCGGTAAACTTGCCGCTGCTGGTAATGAGGGCGCCGTCACCGGAGCTTTCCATACGCAGTTTGCCCCCTTTGACAATGATCCCCGGAGCAACGTTAAAGAAAAAATGAGCACCTTCAGCAAAAATCAACCGGGTATCACGGGTGATGATGAGGGGCCTGGTAAAAACATATTTCCCCTTTGGGATCCTGACAACAGAGTCTTGGGCGGCGGCTTTCTGCAAAAGCTCTGTCCAACATTCGGGAACACTTTTGGAACGCAGTTCCACATCTGCCGCCAAAGGCAGAGTCAGAGCAAACAAAGTCAGGAGAAACAATTTTCTCATTGATATTTTTCCTCTTTTTCAGTGAAGTTGATACCAAGTCGATCCCCCGGAAGAGTTCCGCTTTTTTTCAGAGTTCCGGAAGGCAGTTCAATACAATTGCAGGATCTCAAAGTGCCGAATGCCAGATGCCACGGCTTGAGTTCAGAGATACATTTGACCACTTTATTTTCTTTGTCCGTAAAAATAACATCTATGGTCATACGCATGAAAAAACAGTGGATGGAATTGCATTTTTCAAAAACAAGGCAATCGTAATGCTCCGGAAAATCTTTCTTTCCCATAAGTCCCATAAAACGCTGCCAGAAACCTGCCGCACGGGCAGGACTCCGTGACAGAAGGGTGTTGCGGGTGATGTTGCGGAGCATTTTCAGTTCAGCTGATCTATAGTTGTCTTGATCAGGGGACCTATAAGGATAATAAACACCGCAGGCAAGATGAAAAGCACTACTGGTATGATGATCTTGACAGGAGCTTCGTTGGCAAGTTTCTCTGCCTGTGAAAAACGCTTGGCACGCTGGGTATCCCCCTGTATACGCAACAGCTGAGCGATCCCCACACCCAGCTCTTCCGCCTGAACGATGGAGTTCAAAGTAGCGGTCAGATCCACCTGCCGCACCCGTTGAGCCATAGCTCGCAGCGCCTCACTGCGCTTGCGCCCCAGCTGGATCTCCTGAAAGGTGAAAAGCAGTTCTTCCCCCAAAGCATCCATGGGGCGGCGGTCGAGGATATCTCTCAGGGCTGAGACCAGATCTTTTCCTGACTCAACAGACAAGGTCAGCAAATCCAGCACATTGGGCAGAGCCCGCATGATCTCTGTATGACGCTTTTTGATGGTGGTGTTGATCCAGACACTGGGATAAAAAGAGAGCAAAGCTGCCACCAGCAAACAAGCTCCTGTATGTTTTGTAAAAACGCCGAACAAGGCAAGAAGGAGTGCCCCGATGATGAAAATGATCCGCAGCCCGGTAAAGTCCGCAGGGGTCATAACATTGGAGTAACCGCTCATGGCAAGCTTTGCCTCAGCTGACTTGTGCCATGTGTCAAACCCTTTTCCTTCCCCGATGCGTCTGCCCAGAGGCATAAAGGGATAAAACAGTTTGAAAAGAATGGGGATGGGCTTTTCAAATGAAACTTTGCGTTCAAAGCCTACAGATGAAATGGCGCAGATAATATAATAAGCTATACAGCCGATACTGATGCCGCCGCAGAGAGCTGTTGCAAATTCAAGTATACCTTCCATAGGACTCAAACCTCAACGTTGGTGATTTTGCGGATCGAAAGAAATCCGAGGATAACAAGCACTACCACAGCCCCGATGGAAACCACCCCGGCAAAGCTGCCCACAAAGGAATCCATCATTCCGGGGCTGATATGATACATGCCGAAAAGCAGCAGAAAGGGCATGGCTCCGATCATGAGCGCCTGCAACCGCCCCATGGCAGTGAGGGCACGCACCTTGGCACCGATGCGCCCTCTTTCACGGATCAGCGCTGCAACACGTTCCAGAGTTTCCGTCAGCTCACCGCCGGTCT
Source organism: Lentisphaeria bacterium (assembly GCA_017457065.1). Taxonomy (GTDB): domain Bacteria; phylum Verrucomicrobiota; class Lentisphaeria; order Victivallales; family Victivallaceae; genus UBA1784. The sequence goes on along the minus strand of JAFTIE010000234.1, from coordinate 6,351 downwards.
GCCGGGCGGTGATAATGGCGGTGGCGACCAGTTCAAAGTCCTCGGAGCCGATACGGCGTGCCATGTTATCAAGAGCCTGATCCAGAGGAACCCCCAGCTGGAGCTCCTGAATGAGAAGTCTGAACTCCAGAGCAATGGGGTGCATATCCTGCTCCGAAACCTTTTCAAGAGCCTGATTGATACTGAATCCTGCCTTGAGAGAGCTCGACATCATCCCCAGCGCATCCTCAAGCTGGACATTGAACTTTATAAGGCGCTGCTTTCTCAATATGCGCAATACCACACGGGGAACGGGAAAAAGCATCCCCCCGACCACCAGTGCCGCAAGAACGCCGATACTCCAATTCATCTGTTCCGACTTGGTGGAAACAAGCACCACAGTCACGATAGCTCCGATAGCACTCAGGGTGATGGAAAGATCCAGAAGTCTGCTGGCAGGCAGCTGGATAAGGATATCGTCAAGTTCAGTTTTGGCTTCTTCCAGATAGCGTTCCCGGTAACGCACTGCCACATAGATGCCGAACTCGATCAGCCCCAGCATGGCAAGGGTCACAGCGGCAAAAGCACACAAACCGACCCAGAATGAATTTGAAAACATAACACTTTCCTCTTGTAAAATGTGCAACTGATTATAAGATACATCGCACAAAGGGATTAGTCAAGAGCAAAACCGTGATTCTTACAAATAATTTCAACTCGCCCCCCCCTTTGCCGGTGGGGCTCTTTTGCGCTGTTTTTCCACTGAACTCTGTTTCCAGGATGGGTAAGTAAGATACCTTGCCTGCCTATGCAGGGAACAGAGCCCCCAAAAAAGGGGCGTTGCGATTTTGAGTTTCGCAAACGCCCCCCGGGGTAAAAGTTCTAGATCAGGGCAGAGCCACTGTCTTTTTGAGACCGGTCAGGACCTCACGGACTTGCAGTTTCCACTCTCCTTTGGCATTGAAAGGCTTGCGGAACTTGTAGAAGCCCTTGCTGCCTTTGCCGGGGATCACATCGTTGAAGGCAGAGACGATCTCGCCTTTTTCATTGAGCAATTCCACATGGAAGGTGTGGTCGGCAAACTTTTTGGTGTCAGCGACCAGAGTCAGCACCGCACCGTCAGAGGTGAATTTCACGTCGATACCTTTCCCCTTGTAGGGCAGGAGGACGAAGACACCCTGGGTGACGGGAGTGTACTTGTAGCTGAATTTGTTGCCGTAGCCGATATAGGCGCCTTTGAGCAGATCGTAGATGTGATATTTCTTGTCCAGATTGATCTGGTGGTTGGCGGTCTCCTTGCTCAACTGGGCAGTCTGACTGATATCCCTGAGGGTCGCAAGGATAGTTGCCACCCCTGATTCACGCATGACAAGTGTCGTTCCCTGCAGCGTGGGGGCTGTGGCAACGGGCTTGATGCCCCGGCTCTTGAAGAAAGAGTTGATGTAATCGTTGAGAGCCTTGGTCGAGGAAGCGTTGTTTTTGGCATAGCGCATCTCTTTCCAGTCGCCGAAGGTGACGATGACGGAAGCTCCGAAGTAGACGGCTTTACCTTTGCCGTAGCTGTTTTCAAAGATCACAGGCTTGCCGTTGGCAGTTCCGATAACTTTGGCTCCTGCAGGAGTGATGTTGGTTTCAATGTGAGAGGCATTGACCTTGAGCCCTTTCAAAACTCCCGTGCCGATGACGACGGAATCTTCCTTCTTGACCTCACCTTTGGAACGGATACCGAAAAGTTTGTTCAGAGCAGGTGTCATACGGGGCTTGCCGTGCTCGTCAAAGGTTCCGGTGCGGAAATCGGCGATCAGAACGCCGCCCCGTTTCACAAAGGCTTCAAGAGCGGCAGCTTCTTTGTCGGAAATGGCAGAGGCCATGGGCAGGAATACCACCTTGTACTTGGAGGGGACGCCGCCTTTTTCCAGCTGTCCGTAGGCGATGTAGTCGTAAACCAGACTTGCATCTTTCACCATCTGGCTGAATCCGCCGGTGGAAGCGACCCGCTGGTTGGCGAAACCGGTGATCCAGTTGACCTTGATGGAGGCAGGAGAGTAGAGGAAGGCGATGGGATAGGTCTTGATATCCATACGCATAATGGCTTCTCCGGGGCCGTTGCGGTAGATATTCAGAACCTCGATCAGTTCCTTACCTCTGGGGGAAATCTGATAGTCGGTCTGGATATTGTAGTTGCCGTAGATGTTGAAGCCGGTGGAGCCATTCATCAGATTGAAAAGGATCCTCTGATGCTGACCGTCTCTGTCACCGTCGTAGCCGATCCAGGGCATGGAGGAAAGACGGTGGGGCGCAAAGCTGCGGTGCTGGATGGTCTGTTCGCCGGAGTAACTGGCAAGAGTACGCAGATAAGGCATCAGCTGATACCAGTCCCAGGCGTTCCAGGGGTTGGTTTCAGAGGTCCCTGAGAGAGAGTAAGGGATGTTTCCGGTGGCTTTATCCATGGCTTTGAGCATGATCCTGAAGCTGTCGGCACGGTTCCAGTCGTTGAAGGTACGGTGGTCGAGCCATCCGGCGAAAGATTTTTTCTGACGGACTTCAGAAGCAGTGAGTGCGATGACCTCATCCCAGCTTTTGAAAGAGCAGTCCCAGGATTTGTTCAGGGCGTCAAGTGAGGGGTAGACCTTTTTCAGCCAGTTGCGGAACTCTTTCTGGCAGTGTTCTGAGAAACAGCCGTCCCATTCGCTGAACATGTTGGCTTCATCAGGACCGGGCAGCACCATGACACCGTATTTGAAGTGATAACTGATGTAAGAAACCTGTGCCAGCTGTTCCTTGGCACCGGGAGTGCTGAGGCAGGGCTTGCGGATCAGATCGAATTTGGTCTTGGGCTTTTTGGTGACATCGAAGGGCCGTTTGCCGCCGATACCCGCTTTGGTGTTGATCTCAGCTGAGAGGAAGGTGATGCCGCTGTCACGGATGGCGCGTTCGACAATGGGCACGTCTCTGGAGGAACGGCTGCCGCTGGTACAGGTGATACCGAATTTGCGGAGCTGTTTCAGATAGGTCGGCAGCAGATAAAGCTGTCCTTTGCCGCCCACGCCGGGCCATCCCTGTGCGATGTTCAGCCGGTGAGGAGCAGGAGCCTGATAAAGTTCGATACGGTGCCTGGAGCGGTCAAGGACCTTCTTGCCGCTGACAAGTTCGATCACCAGATTGGCAACAGGGGTCCGGCAGTCGGCAAGGGCAATGGCAGCTTTAGCGCCTTCAGCTCTTGCAACTTCGTTTCCGGTGGTGTCAAAGAGAGAGTAACGGACCCTGGCTTTGCCGCTGAAGGAGACTTCCACAGGGAGCTTTTCGCTCTTCTTGTAAATCTTGTCAGCGATCTTGACGCCGGTGATCCTGGCTGCGGAAATGTTTTCAAAAGAAGCGGCACCCCACCAGCAGCTGCCCTTGGCATTTTTAACGATGACATCAGCGATGTGCAATCCTGAAAGAGCAAGGGGGGCAAGGGGGATATTGAGTTTGTTGGCTCCCTGTTTCAGAGACTTTTTGACGGTGAGAGTCTGCACAGGAGCTGAGAATTTATCTCTGACGGTCACAGCCACTTCGACTTGAGCTGCGGCAGAAGCCTTGAGGTCAAGAGTCAGTTTCCCGGCACGGACGGCAGCTTTTCCGTCGGTGATGCAGCTCTTTTTGCCTGCGGCATCAAAGAAAAGTTTACCGAACCATGCCATCTGATACTCGTGATAATCATACTGGGGTATCACGTCGGCAGGACCGTAGGACATCTGGGGCAGGAAGAAAAGTGCCTTGGTGTTGTACAGACCTCTGCGTCCTGCGGGGTTGGAGGCAATGTAAGCGAGGGCGTAAACTTTGCCTTTTCCATAGTTGAAGGAAAGGGCAAGGGGGGTGTTTCCTTTGGCGTGTTTGGCGAAAGCTGCGACCTTGACACCCTCTTTGGCATTGGGAGCCAGATAGTTTCTGACCCGGGTGGCAGGAAGAAGTTTGCTGTCGATGCCTTTGAAATCACCGTTCCAGACGGCGGCATCATTGGTGACACCCCGGCGGGGATTGAGCTTCAGGTACTTGGCAAACTCAGAGGGGAAAGCGACAGGCTCGGTCATAATGAGACCTGCGCCGCGGGAAACCTGTTCCAGAATGGCGGCAGCGTTACCTTTGCCGATGATATCCCAGGCGTTGGAAGAGACGACGAAAAGGTCATACTCTTTTTTCAGCTTTTTGGTCAACTCATTGACACAGCTTTTGATGTTGAGGCTCATGGTGTGACCGCTGAGACTGTGGAGACCTGCGATGTAGTTGGTGGTGAGGTCGATATCAAAACGCTGCGCCATTTCGATCATATCACGGATACCGCCTGTGACGGAGTTGATGGCAAGGACCTTGATCTTGCCGCCGGCATAGGGCTTTGCCCATTTGATATGAGGGGTCGCAATGGCAGTGGAGTTGAAATTCAGATTGAGTTTTGCAGTTTCAGGACTGCTGTCCTTGATCTTTTCGCCGGGCAGCACCTGAGCGTAAAGACCGCTGTTGTAGTTGTTGAAAGCCGCTGAGGAGTCGGCAAAGAATTTGACCTTGCCGTCCTGAAGGAGCTCTGCACGGTATACGATGGTCCCTCTGCCGCCCAGGGGCTTGAACTTGATTTCGCCGTGGGTGCCGCTGATCTTGCCTTTGGCGATCTGTTTGAAGGTGAGTTTGCCTTTTCTGAGGATACCTGCGGAAATACGCACATCGCAGCTGCCGGGGGTATTCAGACGGGCCTTAAAAGAAAGTGTTGCCGGAGTCTTGGGATACTCAGGCTCAAGGTTGAAACCGCCTGCGGCAAATTCATTGACCTTGTCGGGGATGCCGACTTTGTCAAAGGGCGCAAGGCTCATGGTGAAGGAGAAAGTGGTTCCGGCGGCGATGGGATAGATGCCCAATTTACATTCAACCGTACCGGTATAGGTATTTTCCGCCCAGTAATAGACCTCTTTCAGCCGTTCCCAGGGGACGAGGATGGCAAGCCCGCGGCCTGCGGCTTCCACACCGTACCAGCCGGCGGAGATGTCACGGGTGGCAAGCTGTTTGAAAGCAGGTGAAACTTCCACCCCGTTGAGACCGGGAACGATACGTCTGTATCCCTCCTGAACCTGCACGCCGCCGTAGGTCCAATATCCTTTTTTCAGCGGAGCGACGTTATCCATGCCGTTGGTAATGGAAAAATCCACCCGGAGCAGAGAGGAATTTTTCTCAAGGGTGAAGATCTTTTCGATCTTGACATTGGCGTAGATGCCGCTTTTGCCCACGCCGGTCATCTTGATCTGCTTCTTTTCGGGGGTGTCGGAAATGACGGTCGGGATGTAGCTGATGTAACGGTACATGTCACGGATGTCATATCCTCCGGGCCAGAAACGGTCGTTGAAAAGAGGACCGTAACCGCTGCCGGGAGCGGAATACATGATCAGATTGCACTTGCCGGATTTGTCGTAAGCATAGTTGACAGCGCCGGAGTAACGGGGATCGATACCGTAGATCACATGATCGTTTTCGAGGATATACTGTCCGTCTGCCTGATACATCCGGAGCCCGGGCTTTGCCTGAGCAGCAAACTTGTCAAGGGGATTGCCGCTGAAGTTCGGGGGGGCTTTTTTGATTTCGGTTCCGAAAAATTCGATCTCGTTCAAGCTCAGATAGCCGCCGGTGGCGGTGAAGATCACCTGAACAGATTTGACAGGGGTGCTGTCTTCGGATTTGATGACAGCGGCCATGTTGTAGGGATCGGTTTTGGGTTTCTTGTAGGGATGATTCAAGGTGACGGAACCCATGGGGATCTGGGAGCCGTCAGATTTGATGCCCATCAGCTTGATCGCTTTGATCCCATAACTGTTGTGCCAGCGGAAATAGTGGGCTTTGACCTCTGTAAGTTTGATTTCATTCTTAAAGTTGAAGGTGATCCGCACAGGGGCACGGCGGTTGTCGATATGGCGGAAAAGCACTCTGCCGTAACGCTCTTTTTTGCCGTCGGCATTGATCTTGCCGTCAGCCAACTTCTTGAAGCCGGGATCTTTCCCCTCTTCTCCGAGGGTTTTTGCGGTGAAGGTATAACCGAACACCGGCAGTTTCGCGGCTCCGGGAAGAGCCGTTGCAGCAGCAAAGAGTGCCGCAAGTAGAATTCGTTTCATAGGACCTCCTTTAAATACCTGTACGTTTTCGAGTGGTACTGTTTACAATACCACACAAAATATAAAAAGTCAAGTCTCTTGAAAAAATTTTTTTATTGAGGAGGTAATTTCAAAAGTCATTCAAAAAATGGCAAAGATGTCATTCGCAAAGAGCTGTAAAGGGTAGTTTGAGGCTGCTACCTGTAAGGTAACAGGCGCTTGTCCCGCCGTAGCTTTATGCGAAGGCGGAAAAACGCTCCCT
>JAFTIE010000233.1 GCA_017457065.1 Lentisphaeria bacterium | reverse complement strand
GGCGGGACAAGCGGCTGTTACCTTTCCCCCTCCGCATAAAGCTACGGCGGGACAAGCCAGGTAGCAAGTGCAAACTACCCTTTGCAGCTCTTTGCGAATGGCATCTTTGCCATTTTTTGAATGACTTTTGAAATTACCTCTGTTTATTGAAAAAATAGATCTCAAGATAGGTTCTGAATGCGGCGGCAAGTTCCTTTGCCCCCTGAGGGATCTTTTCAGGGGACAGCGCGAGGAGGCGGAGCATCCCCTGCCGTAAAAAACGGGTGGGTTCGGCGCCGTAATAGTAGTAGTCGCTCCGCATGAAGGGCATGGCGTCAAGATATATGCGGTCAACTTTTTCATCAAGACACTCCTGTGCCGCTTTTTTCAGCAGGGGGATCCCACCGTAAGTTTTTCCGAAAAGCTGCTGTACTTTGGGTGAAAACATGAATTTTATCACCTTTTTCATCAGGAGCGTGTCCGTACACTCTTTGCGGAACACCAGCAGATCGCCCCCCATCATATTGGTCCGGGGACCACCCATGGCAGGGGGCGGCAGCAGGCAGCTTTCAAACTCCCTGAAGTGGACGACACTCTGGCGGTATCCCATAAACATGGCAAGTTTCTTTCGGGCAAAACACTCTCTGTCATTGAGAAACTTTCCTTCATCAGAAATAAGTGCTTCCTTGAGTTTCCGCAACGCGCACAATCCCCGCACCGCCGGGGGCTCATCAAAGGCGACGGGGTCTTGGGCGCCGCGGTTCAGGATCTCTCCTCCTGAAGCGGTGATACAGTAAAACCACCAGTTGTGAATGGCTTTCAGATTGATCGCTCCGCACTCTTCCGGCAATGCTTTGCGCAAACGGCAGACGGTGTCGTAAAATTCATCAAAGGTCCAGTCGGGGGAAGGGAGCTCTACACCGGCAGCAGCAAAAAGTTCTTTATTGCAGCAGATGACTGCGGGAGAAAAGATCACCGGAATACCGATCAATTTGCCGTTGTGATAAAAATTCTGCATCACCTCCTGATAAAAAATGCTTTTATCCGGGAAGCACTGGTCAAAAACCCCTTTCAGATCGGCATATTCATCCCGGTTTGCCAGTACGCGGTGGGTGACTTTCAACTCGATGTTGCCGTTTTGAAAATACTCTGAACAGTAAAACTCAGGGAACTCTTTTTCAAAGAGAGCTTTCAGTGCCGGGAAATGGGGGAGATCCCGGTAGTAGACCACAAGATTGTTCATCAAGATCCGCTTCTCCCAGTCCTGCCGGATATATGTCCCGGAGCGGGGCAGGGACTCCAGCACGCCGCACTGAGTCAAAGTCCTCAGCACCCCCTGCACATAGAGCAGACTGCAGCCCAGGGTGTCTGCGATCTGCCGCGCCCCCGGCAGTTTCACACCGGGTTTGCCCTCTTGCTCCACCAGAGAGAGGATGTAACGCTGGATATCGTTGGAGTTTATCATTGTTTTATCTTCCTTTTACTCTTTATCGAACCACCAGGCTTTTCCCGGTGAAACGTATGGGATCTTTTTGCCGTTGACGGTCAGGGTGAATTTGGATGTTCCGAAATGTCCCCTCAACTCCCATATACCGGGGGTGACTTTGAAGGACGCCTTCATCTTTTTGGGGTCACTTTTCCGGGGGCGGTTGGGGATGAGGAATCGGAAGACCCCTGCCGATTTTCCCTGAGGGGACTCCAGTTGAAGATTGGCGGAAACATTCATGACTCTTTCGGCTTCAATGACAAGAGTTCCCGGCTCCCTGACTCTGAAAGCCCAGGTCGAAGCTGAAAATTTGTTGTTGTAGTGTACCTGCGGAACTGCGACACGGGGCAGAGGACACTCCATGGCAAGGGCGCAGACCGCAGGTCCCAATTGGAGTGTCAGGACTCCTGCGGGGAGTTTGGTGAACTTTTGTGCAAAGTCCACCGTTTTCTTTTTTGAGGGGGTGAAGCTTTTCTGCCAAAGCACTTTACCGTCAGGTCCCAGAAGTTTTGCCTGAACGCTTTTGGTTTTGCCTGCAGTCAGCCCGCATTTCAGCATGAAAGGTCTGCCGCTGCTTTTCAGGTAAATGGTCATCACTCCTTCTTTGGGATAACTCCCCCGCGCCATGGCATAGGGGAACTGGCTGCAGCCGTTCCCCACGGCAAGGGGCATGAGCTCTTTTTTGTACTTGTTCTTCATCCACATCCAGACTGGCAGACGCTCCAGGAAGAAGTGATGGAATGAGTTGAGATCGTATGTTCTGCCCCGGGGAGCATACTCGAGAGCCATGCCGGACTCTTTGAACCATTGACTGTAACGCAGATAACGGGTGTTGCCCGTAAGGAGCCATCCGTAAATGGGCACGTCAAGCATCATGGGATCGGTGCGGAAGGTAAAGCCGCTCTCAATATTTTTTGCCCACTTTTTGAGGATCGCTGCTGCCGTGGCAGAGTTGGTGGCTTCATAATATTTCTGGATCCCCGGCTGATAGCTGGCCCAGTTGAGGAATCCCCCTGCATGAACTTTTGCCGAAAGGGGCTGTTTTCTGCTGATCTGGACTCTTTCAAGGCTTTTGATCTGCTTTTCGGCAAGATCCAGATAACGCTTGTCTCCGGTGGCAAGGTACAAGTCGGTCAAGGCAGAGATGGTCCCTGTGGCGCCGCGTCCGTAAAGGGACCAGGTGGTGCATTTCAGTGCCGTTTCTCCCCACATTTTTGCCACATCCAGCCCCCGGATGTCTCCTGTGATGTAATAGTAGAGCAAAGCAAATTCGGTCTGGCTGTTATAGTCGGGATTTCTGGTCCCGGCGTGCCAGTGTGAAAGTCCTTTGTAGTCGTTGAGGGCTCCTTTGATCTTGCGCCGCCACTGGAGTTTGGGATCTTTGACGGGGGCTTCAGATTCTTTGGTGGACCAGTTGCACATATCCACATCCATCAGGTGCCGCGAGACAGCTGTCGCCCAGCGGCAAAGTTCAAAGTCTCCCTTCCGCAGGGCAAGGAGCCAGGGGAAAGAGCCTGAGGAGTGGTGATACCCCTTCCAGGTGCGGTAGAAGTCGTCCCACCGTTTCAGTTCAGGATTCCACCAGGTGTGGGAGTCGCCGTAGTTCCATTTGCCGAAGTCGCCGCCGGTCACTGTTTTTGAAAGGCGGCGTTCCAGAGCGTAATAGCCGTAAAGATAGTTTTCCTCTTTGGGGAATTGCACAGGATCGTAGTGGTGGACCTTTCTCAATATGCCTGAAGCACAGAGCCAGACCGGATCCACCAGCGCTGTGAGATCGTTTTCCACAGAGCGGTTCCCCCCTTTGGGATCGATTTTCAGAACTGCCGTTTTGGCAACTCCCATGGGGGATTCGATAGCTCCTTCTTTGAAGTAGCGGTGGATATATTTATCCCCCACATCCCAGTATGCCCGGGGCGGGGCGAAGTCGAGGATCTTCCCCTCGTGGCAGTACCGGAGATACTGGCGGTTGGCATCAGTGACTTTGAAGGTGGGATCTTTGACCCCGTGGGCAGGCCAGAAGTGGTAAACCAGAGCATCGGGGCGGATCTCAAGTTCATTGGGGAAGGTTTCAGAAAAATCTTCAACGGAAATACGCAGATCATCTGCTGCCGCCCAGCCGGGGGCGTGTTTGCCGTCCCCTTTTTTCTGCCATGGTTTCGGGTTTTGCCGTGAGCTGACAAGGTATTTGTCATAATCATACTGGAGCAGATATTTGTTCATGGCATCGCCTTTAAAGCCGCCGAAAGCGCCTTTAGTGAATTTTCCGGGAAATTCAATGCCGATATCCTGAAATCTGGACTGTTTTTCATCCCCTGTAATGACGAAAGTGTAATAGAGTTTGCTTTCGCTCTGATTGGCAAGAAATTCCTGCCGGATGATCCAGCGGCAGAATTTTTTGTTTTCCTTGCTGCGGAACCACCCTTCTGTTTTTATCATGCGCCGCAGGGCGTTTGACTCCACCACGGTGGAGCACTCCGGTTCTCCCGCCTCATAGCGGACTCCGTCTGCTGTCACAAAGTAGGGTTTGTAAGGAACGCCTTTGAAAAACTTCCCCGGGCGGGCACGCAGAGGGACAATGCCCGTTTTAAGGGTGAACTTCTGGCGCAGCGTTCCGGCAAGCTCTGCTTCAAAAACAGCTGCCGCCCAGCGCAGAGAGCGATCCTGGGGCCAGCGGTTCAGAACGGTCATCTCTGAAGGGTACTGTGTGCTCCCACTGAAAACACCGAAATCACCGGTCCCGGTGAATTTCCCTTTGGGAAAAGGAACGGCGACCCGGATGATACGTTTCCCTTTGATCTTTCCGGGATTGTCCACAGTAAAGGAAATCTCTGTCCCGGCAAGAAGCAAAGGGAACAGGAACAACAGAAGGAATAGTTTATTTTTCATAGTCTGCTCCAATGATTGATGGAAATTGATCTTTACAACTTCTTTTTAATAATATATATCCGAAAACTGACATTGTCAATAGCAGATCTGAAATATTTTCTTTTTGAGAGGTAATTTCAAAAGTCATTCAAAAAATGCAAAGATGTCATTCGCAAAGAGCTGTAAAGGGGAGTTTGATCCGGCGTCGCCAAGGCTATGCCGTGACAAGGGCTGCTGCCTGGCTTGTCCCGCCGTAGCTTTATGCGGAGGGGGAAAGGTAACAGGCGCTTGTCCCGCCGCAGCTTTATGCGAAAGCGGAAAAACGCTCCCTTCATCAGATCGAAGAAGAGGGCGCTTTGACAATTTTGAGGAGTTTTGAAATTGCCTCAGTAGAGTCCGGAATTTTTTTTGGCGTCGGCAAGAGCTTTGAGCCGGAGGGCGTCAAAGCGTTTGTGAAGAGAGCCGCCGATGCTTTGGAGTGCCGCAGCAAGCTGGTCGTAAACTCTTTCAGAGCCCAGCCATGACTTCCGGGTCACAAGTTTATCCAGTTCTCTGATGATATCTTTGGCAATGGATGAGTAAAATCCGTTGAGAAAAGCCATCCGGTCGGGCTGTTTGCACTGGTGGTAACGCTCCATGGCGTTGAGAAAGAGCACAGAGGTCCTGGGATAGCACGAACACATCAGGTTCCAGGGATCTCCGTCGGGCAGGGTGCTGTCGCCTGTGTCCCGGAAATCGGTCCGCAGCAGCAGTGCGGGCATATCCACCATCTTGGCAAAACAGAACTCCGCCACGGTACCGGAATCCAGATCGGGACCGTCAAAGTTGGCAAGGATCAGATCGGACTCAAAGAGCAGTTCAAAGTCGGCATCCCGGATATTTTCGGCGCTTCTGACACCGACTTCGCACTCTCCCTCCTGAGGGAGCAGTATCCGGTAACGGTGGGAGGAACACTTTTCTATGGCATCGGCAAGAAGAAGGTTGCCTCCCAGATCTTTGGCATCAAAGAGGTCTCCGGCAAAGTAGATCTTCAAAGGTTGTTTTTCCATAACAGGGCTCCGGCTCTTTCAGTGTTGATTTGGATTTTGGGGTAATATAGCTTCCTTGAAGCATAATTGCAAGGAAAAAAAGAAGGCTGGGAGTTTTTTAATGAGAAATTCCCGGGGTCCCATTTGCAATCGGCGCTGTGGGCGTGTAAATTAAGAGGGTGTTATAAATTCCAAACATCAGGAGTCAATAAGATGAATACCCGTATGATCCAATGGCGCCAGAGAGGCGATAAACAGTTTTCAGCGGCAATCGCCGGGGATTTCTGTCCCCGTGAGGAAAATTGCGCCGATCTGGTTGCAAGAGTTCAGGAGATCACTGCTCCTGTGAAGCCCTTTTTTGAAAGTGCTGATATGAAAATGCTCCAGTGGGAGTGTACCGTGACCCGTCAGGATACCCCCATCGACAAGAGCGGTCCCAACCACAGGTGCTATCCGGAGTGCACGGTTTTCGCCGAGGCTTTGAAGATCGATACCGTTCTTCTTGCCAACAACCACACCGGTGACTTCGGTGATCCGGGGGTGAAGGAGACTCTTGATATCTTCAGCGGCATGGGTATCCGCACCGTGGGCGCGGGTATGAATGAAGCTGAAGCGGCAAAGCCCCTCTATGTGGAATACAACGGACTCAAGGCAGCCCTTCTCAACGCTGCGGAATATGAGTTCGGTGTAGCATACGGCGACAAGCCGGGCGCCAACGCTCTTGACCCCGTCCGCCTTGCCGCCCAGATCAAGGCGGAAAAGGCAAAGAACGATCTGGTGATCGTCACCCTTCACGGCGGACACGAACATCTGCCCTACCCTTCCCCCCGTATGCGTTCCTGGTTCCGGTTCTTCGCCGACTGCGGAGCGGATGCGGTCTTCAACTGCCACACCCACTGTCCGCTGGGTTATGAGATCTACAACGGTGTGCCTATCGTCTACTCCCCCGGGAACTTCTATTTCCCCAACCGTCCCACCTCTCTGCCCTGCTGGTACATCGGATATGTTCCCAAATTCTTCTTTGACAGTGAGGGGGCTTTTGCCATGGAGCTGCTGCCCTACTTCAACTTCAAACAGGGATTCCGGCTCCCTGATGAGCAGGAGAGTGCTGAATTTTTCGCCTATCTGGATAAACTCTGCGCCCCCATTGCAGATGAGAAGGAACTGCAGAAGATCTTCAATGCCTGGTGCAGTTCAAGCGGTTATGTTTCAGCTCTTTTCGATCGTCAGAAGCCTGAGAACTTCGATACCCGTGAAAACGTCGCCTCCTGTCTGGGATTGCGCAACCTGATGACCTGTCAGGCACATCACGATCTGCTCCGCACTGCCATGCTGCTGGTGGAGCGATATCAAATGAGTTCCGCCAGAGAGGATCTCCATATCATCAAAGAGGCACAGACTCCTTCCTTTGTGAAACTTTGACACTCTGCGGCAAAAGAGGGGTGTTTCAGAGCATTTTCATCACGCGCCTTTGCCGCGGAACTTACTTTGCAGATGTTTTTTTGACACTGCGGAGCATGGCAGGAGCTTCGGCGGGATCTTCAGGCCATTCGTGTTTCGGGTAGCGTGCTTTCATCTCTTTGCGGACCAGAGCGTAGCTGCCCTGCCAGAAGCCGGGAAGATCCGAAGTGGTCTGGACCGGACGCATGGCGGGAGAGAGCAGTTCGATACGCAAAGGCAGTTTGCGTGAACCCACAGCGGGGTGACGCTTCACCCCCAGCATCTCCTGAAGTTTGACCGAAAGAAGGGGTTCTTCCCCTGAATAGTCGATACGGTGTTCCGCGCCTGCGGGAGTGCGGAACTTTTCAGGGTAAAGGGAGTTGAGTTTTTCAAAAACGCCGTTATCAAGAAGTGAACGCAGAACATTTGCCCACTCCAGACGTTCCAGACGGCTCAGAGAGTTGAGTTCGGGGAAGTAACTCCAGCTCAGTCCGGCAAGCTCTTTTTCGCTCCATCCGGGGAAGGTGTCGGGATCGTTCCTGTGGGCAAAATGGAGTCTTTCCCAAAGGGCACGTCCCGCCTTGTCTCCGGCAGGGATCAGCGGTATCCCCCGTTTCAGAGCGGCATCGAATATGCCCTGAGCCAATTCCCCCGGTTCAGGCTGTGCCGGTGTTTCAGAAAGAACCATGGCGCCCAGAAGCGTTTCCTTGCGGCAGAGAAGCTTTGCTGTACTCTCATCAAAGTAACAGCGGCGGCGTTCCGTGATCTGATCACGGAAGCGTGCCAGGAGAAACTCAGAAGAAAGAGCCGCCCCTTTGAAGATGGTTCCGTCCCCGGAACTCTTCCCCCCCAGTTCCGCCGCAACGATGAATTCGTTTGCCCCAAGGGGGTCGTGTTCATCGACTTTGCCGCCTCTGCCGTTGAGAAGGGTATAAACGCCCCTTTTCTTTCCCCTTATTCCGGCGGCTCTTTCGGGGAATCCTGCCAGCAGCAGCTCCCCGCAGTGCCCGGTATCCTGAAATACATTCTGAGTGCGGGTGATGCGCCTGAGCTGCTCCATGGTCATGCGGCAGCTGCGGTAAGAGTTGATATGGCGCCGCAGATGTTCGATGTGGAGCTCCAGATCGGCAGAGTCGGGGAAAGTGGAGTCGGCACGGTTTTCCAGAAGTGCGGCGATCTCAATGGCAAGGGGCCCAAGGTGCCGCCTGACTCCTTCGGCGATGATGGCTCCCACTCTGGGGTGTACAGGGTAACGGGCGATCTCTCTGCCGTAAAGAGTGGGACGTCCCTGACCGTCAAGGGCGCCCAGAGTTGTGAGCAGACGTAAGGACTCCTGACACCCCTTTTCAGGAGGCGCATCCAGCCAGTTCATATCCTCAGGAGTTGCCCCCCAGAGTGCCAGTTCCAGCATGAGAGAACTCAAATCGCAATCAAGGATCTCCGGCATCCGGAAGGGCTTTCTGCCCTCGTGAGAGCTCATGGTCCAGAGCCGCAGGGCTTTACCGGGGGCGGTCCTTCCGGCACGTCCTGAACGCTGGGCGGCGGAAGCACGGGAGATCATAACAGTTTCCAGAAAGGTCAATCCGCTTCTGATGTCGGTACGGGGGAGTCTTTCATAGCCGCAGTCGATGACACAGCGGACATTGTCGATGGTGAGACTGCTTTCCGCCACATTGGTGGCAAGGACCACTTTACGGCAGCCGGGGGGCGCCGGAGCAAGGACACGGCTCTGATCTTTCAGAGGGAGCATACCATGGAGCTCTTCGAGAATGATCTTTTCCCCCAGATTCCCCTCAAGAAGCGCAGCACATTTTCTGATCTCCCCTGTGCCGGGGAAAAAGGCAAGAAGATTGCCCTCTGT
Organism: Lentisphaeria bacterium; assembly: GCA_017457065.1. GTDB lineage: Bacteria > Verrucomicrobiota > Lentisphaeria > Victivallales > Victivallaceae > UBA1784. Next base: position 15,340 of record JAFTIE010000233.1, on the reverse strand, counting down.
TTCAGGAAGCATACGCAGCACGGCCTTCGCCATATCTTCAGGAATATTTTCTCTTGCACTGTTTTCATGGCTCCAGAGCTGTTCCACGGGGAACTCTCTCCCCGGCACCTGAAGAGGCTCTGAACAGCCCAGCAGTTCAGCTGCCCGGGAGGACTCCAGCGTTGCGGACATGACCACCACCTTCAGATCCTCTCTGAATCCCCGGCAGCTTTCCAGTACAAAGGCAAAGAGCAGATCACATTCGGCGGATCTTTCGTGGAACTCATCAAAAATGACCACCGCCGTATCTTCAAGACCGGGATCTTCCTGGATCTTCCGCAGCAGCACGCCGGGGGTCATGGTCATAATGCGGGTACGTTCACTGAAACAGTGGTCGTTCTTCACCGAATATCCCACTGTTTCCCCCACCTGTTCCCCCCGCATGGCGCTGATGCGCAAGGCGGCGGCAGAAGCTGCCACCCGGCGGGGTTCGATCATAATGATCCTGCCCCGGGGGAACTCTTCAGCCAGAGCGGCGGGGACACAGGTGGTCTTGCCCGCCCCGGGAGCGGCGGAAAGAAGAAGGGTCCCTTCTTCCCGCACCCGGCGGCGGATCTCGTCAAGGTAAGGCTCTATGGGCAGACTCATGCCCCTGAGGACTCCTCACGTCTGCTTTTGACGGCAACATCCCAGCAGCGGTAGATCTGGGGAACGAGGTACTTGATGACCGAAGCCGCAGGCAACGCAAGGATCATACCGGCAATACCGGCGAGGATCGCCCCCAGCAGGACCACGATAATGGTTTCAAGAGTGGTCAGTCCCAGAGATTCCCCGATGACCATGGGGTAGAGAATGAACTGTTCAACGACGCCGTTGTACAGCAGATAGCAGCAGAGGATCAGCACCAGCTGGGTGATACCGGGATCTCCGGCAAGGTAAGTGACCAGCAGAGTAAGACCGCATGAAACGATGGGCCCCACATAAGGCAGCAGCAGACCGCATCCTGCGACGATCCCCAGTATGGGGAAATAGGGAACATCCAGCAGTCCGAAAAGGATGGTGTAGACAGTGCTGTCGATGACCACCAGCGTCAGATATCCCCGGACCCAGATACGCAGACGGCTGAATACGCCGCTCAGGATCCGTTGTGCTTCAGCCAGAGTGTTTTCGGAAACATTGGGCAGCCAGCGGCTGACCAGTATGGTCCTGACAGCATAGTTCCCCCCTTCACTGCTGCTTGAGGAACTTTTGAACTCCGCCATCTTCATGAGGAAAAGCATACCGAAAAAGAGCGCAAGCAGCATATCACAGACCAGAGTCCCGATGGAGCCCATAACATTGAAAAGGAAGGAAAATACCCCTCCCGAACGGCGCCAGAGCATAGAGGCAAGTTCGTTGCGGGTCTTTTCATCGCGCAGAGAAGATTCCGCCTTTTCAATAAGGTATTTGGCACCGGGGAAAGCCATGAGCCTTTCCCTGAGCTTCATCAGCCCCGGAGGGGGCTCAGGGATCCCGGTCGTCTGCTGAGGCGTTTCAGGGGTTTTGACCGTCTGCTGAGGCGTTTTGCTGAGCTTCCCGGTCTCCTTTTGGATCACCTGAGATGCCGGACGGAACTTTTCACCGATGCCCCTGAGGTAGTAGGAACTCAGCATGTAAACGCCGCCGGCAAAAACAGCAATGGCGATCAATGCGGCAAAAGCGGTCTGTCCCACGGCACGGGCAATGATCTTCTGCTCCTCTTTTTGCGCCAGTTGTTCAGGGGTGGGGGCATTGTCACTTTCACGGCGTTTCAGCGCCGATGCAAGCTTGCGGGGAAGCCAGCAGAACCATGAGGTGATCTTGCCCAGATAGAATCCCGGTCCCTGTTTCCGGCGCCAGTTCCGTTCCAGATACTGTTCCACGGGCAGCAGCAGATAGGCGATGATCAAACCGAAGATCACCGATCTCAGCAAAGTGGCAGTCAGTATGAAGACTGCAATGACGATCAATGCGGCTATGATCCCCGCTCCTGAGCGCAGCAGTTGACGGCGGCGCTCGGTGCTGCTGGCGATCCCGTCGCAGATCTCCTGAAACTTTGCCTCATCCATTCCGGCGAAACGGACACAGGCGGCAAGTTTCTCTTCCGCTTCAGCGATCCCGTCAGGGCGATAGACCATGGCGGCGGCAAAGTGGATGAACCGCTCCCGCTTTTCAGGAGAGGCATTACGGAAGATCGCCCCCATCTCTTCTTCGCTGCAAAGAGGAACTGACTCCACTTCCTGCCACATCTGCTCAGCATTGATATCAGGGGAAAACTCATCCATGACCCGGCAGAAAAGGTTTTCTGCCCGGTGATCCAGTTCCCCTTCTTTCGTAAAAAGGTACTTGATAAAGCGGCAGAAGCTGTTTCCGGAGCTTTCCCTGCTGCGGAAAAATGAAGCAGCAGTCGCCAGCGAACCGTACAGGGCGTTTCTGCCGCCCTGCCGCAGTCCGCTGAGACCTTTACGGATATCCCTGAGTAGACTCATGGCAGTGTGCAATTTACTTCACGACCACACCGGAACCGGCAACGACTTCACCGATCCGGCAGGCTTTGAATCCGCAGTTGTTGATAAGGTTGACCGCCTGATCTGCTTCTGCGGCGGGGACGAACCAGACCATACCCACGCCCATGTTGAAGACCCGGTAGGCTTCTTCGTGTCCAACTTCGCCCTTTTCCACCATCAAAGAGAAGATGGGGGGAACAGGCATATCTTTCACATCAAAGACCACACCCACGCCTTCGGGGAGGATGCGGGGGACGTTGTCATAAAGACCGCCGCCAGTGATATGGGCGATACCGTCCAGACTGAGACCGGCTTCAAGAGCACTTCTGATGGCGGGATAGTAGCAGATGTGAGGCTTGAGGAGCGCTTCGCCGACGCTTTCGCCCTTGAGTTCGGCGGGCTTGTCGTTGACGGTGAATCCCGCCTTGTCAAAGAGGATCTTCCGTGCCAGACTGAAACCGTTGGTATGGAGACCGTTGGAGTTGATCCCCACGGCAACGTGTCCGGGGGCGATCTTTTCGCCGGTGATGATCTTTGACTTTTCAATGATACCGGTGATGACTCCCACCAGATCAAAGTCATTGCCGTACATGCCGGGCATTTCAGCTGTTTCACCGCCCAGCACGGCGCAGTTGGCGGCTTTACAGGCGTTGGCGATACCGGCAAGAACCTGTTCGTAAAGGGGGGAACGCAGCTTGCCGATGCCGATGTAGTCCATGAAATAGACCGGTTCAGCGCCCTGAACGGCAATATCGTTGATACAGTGGTTGACGATATCGTATCCCACGGTGTCATATTTTTCCATCATCATGGCAACCATGAGTTTGGTTCCCACGCCGTCGATGCTTGAGACCATAACGGGCTCTTTGTATTTGCTCAAATCGATCTGAAAGAGTCCGCCGAAGCCCCCCACGGGAGCCAGCATTTCAGGGCGGCGGGTGGCAGCCAGAAGAGGTTTCACATCTTTGAGCAGATCGGTGGCAAGGTCGATATCCACCCCGGCATTTTTGTAAAGTTCGCTTTTGGCCATGATCAGAAGTTCCAGAATTTTTTGGTCCCGTCGTAAGCGATGGAACGGGCAATGTTAAGGGCGATCTCCTCGGGCATCTGGCCCCTGCCGACCATGTCGCCCAGGACGTCAGAGAGGACCCGGCGGAACATTTCAAAGCGGGAGCCGTAGCTCAGAAGTTTGCGGCTGTCGGAAACCATTCCGGCAAAGTTCATCAGCGTATCCACAGCGCCGATGTATTCAAGCTGGCGGCGCATACCGATGGGGGTATCGCAGAGCCACCAGGCGGAGCCCAGAGAGAGCTTGGCGCCGAAGGCTCTGGAAATGGTGGCAAGAGTTGCCTGATGTCCCTGATCCAGACAGTAGAGGACGACTTTGAGTTTATCATCGAACCGGTTCAGGAAGTTGCACAGAGCAGGTGCATAATCCAGATAGTGGTTGCTGATGTCGCCGCCCACATCGGGTCCCATGGTGTCAAAGAGGCTCTTGCGGACGTCGCGGACAGCACCCAGATGCAGCTGAGTCACCCAGCCGGTCTCACTGTTGAGACGGGCACACTCGGTGAGGAAGGCGCCCATGTAGCAGTTCATCTCGTCGCTGGTGAGACCTTCGCCAGCCATAGCCTTCTGGAAGACCTTGTTGGCATCGGCGTATTCGTAGTCGCCCCGCAGGGGGATCTCGATACCGTGGTCACTTGCCACACAGTTGCGTTCAGCAAAGTAGTCGTGGGAGCGTTTCACCACATCAAAGAGATCTTTGAGGGAGTTGAGTTTCACGCCGAAACGCTCTTCGATCTTCCCCATGTAGCTGCGCCAGTCGGCGGCAAAGATCTTCATGCCCTTGTCGGGGCGCCAGGTGGGACGGACCAGCACTTTGCCGAAAGCGGCATTGGCACGGTCATGGTCTTCAAGGGTGTCGATAAGGTCGTCGGTGGAGCACATGGCTTCCACGTTGAGAGGACCGGTCAGAAGTGCCTGAGGACGATAGGCGTCGGTGGCAAGTTTTTCGTTGACGGCGTTGAAGATCTTTTCGCCGGTACCTTCGCTGAGAAGCTCTTCGATGCCGAAATAGCGCTTCAGATCAAGGTGGATCCACTCATAGACGGCGTTGCCGGCAAATTCGGGGAAGACCTTGGCAAGAGCGAGGAATTTTTCTTTGGGGGAGGCACTTTTGCCGGTGATGAGAGATTCAGGCACGCCCCGTTTACGCATGATCTCCCACACATAGTGGTCGGTGGCGGCGAAAAGCTGCCAGGCATCGCTGTAGCAGTTGTTGTCAGCGATCTCTTTCACATTGGCGTGGTTATGGGGGTCCACCACGGGAAGATCTTTCACAGAGTCAAAGATCTTCATGCCGGGGCAGTTGGTAATGAGATAACGGTCATCAAGAAAAGCCATTTTTTATATCCTTTCAGCTTTGATTTGGTAAACTTTGCTTCAAGATCAGACATTGACCTTGTCAACTTCCACGCCGCTGTTGAGAAGTTCTGCGTTCTCTTCGAGGATGGGGTTGACCACTTCTGCGAGGAAGTCTGCCACCCGTTCGGGGGCGCGTCCCACAAATTTGGCGGGATCGACGATGGTGTCAAAGTCATCTTTGACTGAGGCGAAAGCGGGATCATTCTTGAGACGCTCCAGAAGATCGTTGTCTTTGCCTTCGGCTTTGACCACCCTGGCGGCTTCCATGGAGTGTTCGCGGATCACTTCGTGGAGCTGCTGGCGGTCGCCGCCCCGTTTCACAGCTTCCATGAGCAGATTCTCAGTTGCCATAAAGGGCAGTTCCGCCTTCACATGACGTTCAATGACCTTGGGCCACACCTGGAATCCGGAGGCGATGTCGATGAGCACCGCCAGCACCACATCGGTGGCAAGGAATGCTTCGGGCAGGGAAAGGCGGCGGTTGGCGGAGTCGTCAAGGGTGCGCTCAAACCACTGGGTCGCTTCAGTCATGGCGGCGTTGGGGGGAAGACTCATGACGTAGCGTGCCAGTGAACAGACCCGTTCACTGCGCATGGGGTTGCGCTTGTATGCCATGGCGCTGGAACCCACCTGGCTCTTGCCGAAGGGCTCTTCGATCTCTTTCATGCTGGCAAGAAGCCGCACATCCGTCGCCATCTTGCTTGCAGACTGGGCGATGCCTGAAAGAACGCTCAGCACAAAGTAGTCGATCTTGCGGGTGTAGGTCTGTCCTGAAAGAAAGACCACCTTGTCAAAGCCCATGGTCTTTGCCACATTCTTTTCCAGCAGGCGGCACCTGGCGTGGTCGCCGTCAAAGAGTTCCAGAAAGCTTGCCTGGGTACCGGTGGTACCTTTGACACTGCGGAAGGGGATATCTTCGATCTGGCGTTCCACCTTTTCAAGATCCAGAACAAAGTCCTGCAGATAGAGGGCGAAGCGTTTGCCCACGGTGGTCAGCTGAGCGGGCTGGAAATGGGTGAATCCCAGAGTGGGGAGAGCTTTGTATTGGTCACAGAAAGCGGCAAGTTTTTTGATAAGCAGCAGCAGTTTGCCCTTGATGACTTTGAGAGATTCCCGCTGCTGGATGAGCTCAGTGTTGTCGGTCACATAGCAGCTGGTGGCGCCCAGATGGATGATGGGAGCTGCGGCAGGAGCCACTTCGCTCAGAGCCCGGATGTGGCTCATGACATCGTGACGGAGCTCTTTTTCGATTTCGGCGACCCGGTCAAAGTCGATATCCTCAAGGTGCTGACTCAATTCAGCGATCTGCTGATCGGTGATGGGCAATCCCAGAGCCTTTTCATTTTCGGCGAGGGCGAGCCAGAGACGGCGCCAGGTGGAGTGTTTGTACTGGGGGGACCAGATACGGCTCATCTCTTTTCCGGCGTAACGCCCGGTAAGAGGATTGTTGTAGGTATCGTATTTACTGCTCACGATCAATGCTCCTTGCGTTGTTTTTTATTTTTTTGCATACTTTGTCTATAATGTACATCACAAAGTGCAAATAAACAAGGAAAATGCAGTAAAAAAGTCAAAAAAAAGGAATAGAAGTGCTTCAGCTGAAGCACCTCTGATGCGGCAGGGACGGGGGGAACTGTTGACGGCAGCTCAATAGCCGTCACGCTCTTTGAAGAAATGTTTTGCCTTGAAAAGTGAAATGGTGTTGAAAACCAGCAGCGCCGTGCGGAGCATGATGAAAAGCAGCACAGCAATGATGGCAATGACAAAAACAAGCGTTGCAGAACCTTTGAAGCAGAGAAGCGTCTGCCATACCATGATACCGTAGCTTGCCAGTGTGAACAGCAGGGAAATGAAACAGAAATACTGCGCCCAGTGACGGCGGCACAACATGCCGATGTTCCCGGCAAGTCCGGTGACGGCAACAGCACAGGCAGAACCGAGTTCCAGCCACAATATGAGAGAAAGCCCTCCACGGGTGACGATACATTTGTCGGGAGCGGAACAACCGCAGCTTTCCATAAGTATGAGAGCGGCAATAAGAAAGGGAAGCTCCAAAGCACGCAAAGAACATAAGACCAGATCGACAATGCTCCACGCAATGACAAAGCGGGGCATCTTGAGCCTGAGGGCTCCGGGAAGGGGATCTACCATTTCAAACATTGCTGTAAACTCCTTTTTCAGATGGGGGACTGTAACTGAAAAACTTCCGCGCTCTTGAAATCCGGGCACAAAAATGGAGGCGTGGATCGGAGTCGAACCGATTTATGCGATTTTGCAGACCGCTGCCTGACCGTTTGGCTACCACGCCTCGTTCGTTTTCTTAATATACACTCAGGAAATGCAAATGTCAAGAGATTTTCTGATAAAAAATGAAAAAAATTTGCTCCCCGCCATAGTGAGCAGAGTAAAAAAGCCGCCGCAGAAGCTCTGCGGCAGCTTTTTGAAATCGGCTTTTCCCGATCAGTAGAAGGACTTCTTCAAAGCCCACAGCCCCAGAGCGGGGTTGCTGATGTAGAAGATCTCTTCGCCATCGACGATATTGATACCGTCTTTCAGCTTTTCGGGATCGTATTTGGCGGACATCTCAGCCAGATCGCCGTATTCAAAGCCCACACTGCGGATCTCTTCCTCAGTCACCCCGGGACCGGGGCAGTAGGTGATCTTGAAACGACCTTCGCTTGAGCCGTGGATCAAATGGGCAGCAGCACCCAGGTTGTCCCGGAGCTCCTGATTTTCTTCCACAGCCTTCAGCGTGGCGGGAGTACCTTTGTATCCGTATTTGCGGATCAGGCGGTCATTTTCCTTGTCTTCGCCGAACTCTTTGAGTCCGGGAGCGAGGACGATGAGATCACCGTCGTCGGCAATAGCCATACGGGTGCGGTAGACAGCCTTGTTGCCCAGCCAGGTGCTCTTGAACTCTTCGGGGTCCAGGAAGACCACCACCTTTTTCAAGGGAGCATCCAAAAGCTGCAAATTGGCTGCGACACTGAGTTCGCAGGCGGCAAGGAAGGCATCACTGCCGGTGCCTGAGAAAAATCCGCGCATAGCCATTTTCTGAGTTGCCTCATCTTTAGCCATGACGGTCAGCATATAAACCAGGGGAAGATCCTTCAAATAGGTGTCAACGCCGTAGTTGAAAAGTTTCCGCACGGGGGAGTCGGCTCTGCCCATGATGTTTTCAAGTCCGGCGGCGGCGCCCAGAAAGTGTGATTTGTTGATCACATCGGAGCCGCCCACACCCACCATCAGATTTTTGGTGTAGTTAGCCATACCCACCACTTCGTGGGGGACCACCTGTCCGATACTCAGGATCAGGTCATAGTTTCCTTCAAAAAGCAGCTTGTTGACGCCGATCTTCACTTCGTAGTCCAGCTTGCCCCCGGAAATCTCTTTGATAAAATCAGAAGAGGCAACACCAAGCTCCTTCACATCGTTCCGCCAGTCGTGAACTTTGAAAAGGCTCTTGGGGATCTTATTGCCGAACATCAATGTCAGCTCTTTTTCGCCCATGGGGGCATGGGTCCCCAGAGCGGGCATGATGTCGATGTGGCACCTGTCGCCGTAAAGCTCCCAGATGATCTCGGTGATCCTGCCCGCCTGAGAGTTCAGACGGGTGTGATCGGGAGGAAGCAGCAGGAGACGCTTGATCTCCCTGCCGCTTTTCTCAATGGTAGAGATCACCAGCTCTTTGAGTTCACTGTCGGAAATGGCGGTATCAACGCCGCCTTTCTGTACATAGATACCCATGAGTGATCTTTCCTTTTAGACGGTGTAGGTTCCGGCAACGGTCTTGCCGCTGTTCTCGGTCCACTCGGTGTGGAAGAACTTGCCGCGCTCGGCATCCACGCGCTCGTAGGTGTGGGCGCCGAAGTAGTCACGCTGAGCCTGGAGCAAATTGGCGGGAACAACTTCGCTGCGGTAGCCGTCGTAGTAGCTCAGAGCGCTGCTGAAGGCAGGCACGGGGATACCGGCAAGAACAGCCTGAGCGATGACTTCACGCCATGCGGCTTCGCAGTCAGCGATAGCGGCCTTGAAGAAGTCGTCAAGGAGCAAGTTGGCAAGTTTGGGATCCTTGTCGAAAGCAGCTTTGATCTTGTCAAGGAAGCGGGCACGGATGATACATCCGCCGCGCCACAGCAGAGCGATCTCGCCGAAGTGGAGATCCCAGTCGTACTCTTTGGCAGCCTGCTTCATGAGCTGGAAGCCCTGAGCGTAGGAGCAGATCTTGGAGGCATAGAGAGCCTTGCGGACCTTTTCGATGAATTCGGCTTTGTCGCCCTTGAAGGTGTTGCGGAGTCCGCCGATGACCTTGGAGGCAGCCACACGTTCTTCCTTGATGGCGGAAAGGCAGCGGGCAAAGACAGCTTCGGCAACGGTGGGAGCGGCAACGCCCAGATCCAGAGCGCTCTGGCTGGTCCATTTACCGGAGCCCTTCTGACCGTCGGCGTCAACGATGATATCCACAACGGGTTTGCCGGTTTCGGGATCGGTCGTGGTGACGAGGTTGTTGGTGATCTCGATGAGGTAGCTGTCCAGATCGCCTTTGTTCCACTCGGCAAAGACTTCGTGGAGTTCAGCGGCAGAGAGGCCCAGAAGCTGCTTCATGATGAAGTAGGCTTCGCAGATCATCTGCATGTTGCCGTACTCGATACCGTTGTGGACCATCTTGACATAGTGACCGGCACCGTCGCTGCCCACCCATTCGCAGCAGGGCAGACCGCCGCAGACCTTGGCGGCGATGGCCTGGAAGATGGGTTTCACATAGGGCCAGGCTTCGGGAGCGCCGCCAGGCATGATGGCGGGACCCAGAAGAGCGCCTTCTTCACCGCCGGAAACACCGGCGCCGATGAAGTTGATGCCCTTTTCAGCCAGAGCTTTGGTGCGGCGGATGGTGTCGGGGAAGAAGCTGTTGCCGCCGTCGATGAGGATGTCGCCTTTATCCAGATAGGGGACCAGCTGGTCGATGAGAGCGTCCACAGCGGCGCCGGCTTTGACCATCATCATGATACGGCGGGGGGATTCAAGATTGTCGCACAGCTCCTGGATGGAGTGGCAGCCGATGAATTTTTTACCGGCACCGCGGCCGTTGACGAAGTTGTCAACCTTTTCCACGGTACGGTTGTAAACGGCACAGGTGAAGCCGTTGCGTTCCATATTGAGGACCAGGTTCTCGCCCATAACTGCGAGACCGATCAGACCGATATCTGCTTTTTTCATTTTTTTATTCCTTGATATTTGATTTTTTGAGTTGCGGTATTTTCAAAGATCAGACGCCGCTGAAGGCGGAGAAACCGCCGTCCACGGGGAGAACGATACCGTTGACGAATCCGGCTGCCTCTTCGTCAAGAAGGAAGAGCAGAGCGCCGGTCAGGTCATCGGGAGTACCGAATTTGCCCATGGGAGTGTGGGTCAGAATGGTGTTGCCCCGGGCGGTGAGAGAACCGTCGGTGTTGGTCAGAAGAGCACGGTTCTGGTCAGTGAGGAAGAATCCGGGAGCAATGGCGTTGACACGGATACCCACCTTGGAAAAGTGCACAGCCAGCCACTGAGTGAAGTTGCTGATAGCAGCCTTGGCGCCGGAGTAGGCGGGGATCTTGGTCAGGGGGCAGAAAGCGTTCATGCTGGAAATGTTGATGATGGCACCGCCGTTGCCGGCAGCCATATCTTTGGCGAAAACCTGAGTGGGGAGCAGAGTTCCCAGGAAGTTCAGATTGAAAACGAAACCCACGCCTGCGGGGTCAAGATCAAAGAAGGTGGTGACGCCTTCGATCTTCTGCATCATATCTTCTTTGGTCAGAAATTCCTTGCTGGTGGTACCCTTGGGGTTGTTGCCGCCGGCACCGTTGATAAGGATGTCGCAAACACCCAGCTCAGCCTTGATGATCTCGTTGGCTTTCTGGAGACTTTCCAGTTCCAGAACGTTGGCAGAAAGACCGATGGCTTTGCCGCCTTCGGCATTGATTTTTTCTGCGACCTTTTTGGCATTTTCTTCACGAAGGTCAAGAATAGCCACTTTGGCTCCGCTTTTTGCCAGGGCTTCAGCCATGACGCTGCACAAAATTCCGCCGCCGCCGGTGACGACTGCGACCTTGCCTGTCAGATCGACTTTCATTGCACGACTCCTTTTAATGAGACATTGAAATTTCACCCGCCGCTCCGGTAAGGGGACCGGGGGTTTGTAAAATAAATACACTTGCGGTACTTAATATACCATCTTAACAAAGTATTTTCAAGGGCTCCCCCCATCTAAAAAAAGCATTTTTTCTTTCCGCATCTTCCAAACCCGTCAGGAAAAGCTGCAGCGGGGCAGAAAGAATTTTTCATATCGGACTTGACTTTTTTCTGAAAATGGAGTATTTTATTACGATGTTACATAACATAAGGAGCTTTTTATGTCTTCTTCCCAACCTTCCATGTTGAAAATCGCCCGGATCGCACATGTCTCAGCCATGACGGTCAGCCGGGTCCTGAACAACTCAGGTCCCGTCGCTCCTGACACCCGGAAAAAGGTCCTTGCCGCCGCTGAGGAACTGGGGTATTCCCATGTTCCCAATCTCATGTCAAGGATCCTGCGGGGGGATCGCTCCCGGAGCATCGGGATATTGACCTGTTTTGCCCGTCCCGGTCTCAACGGAGAGGTGATCCGGCGTATCGGTCACGAACTTTTCCCCACGGATTATGTCAGTTACATCGTTGACACCTATTCAGACCCTCTGGTGATCCTGCGTTCACTGCAGACTCTCGCTGAGCGGAGAACCGACGGCGTGATCTACTTCGGCAACACCGGGAACGAACTGACTCCTGAGATCGCCGCCGCATTGAAACAGATCGGCAAAGCTGTCGTCGTCACCCATGAAAAGGGCTTTTCCGCTCTGAAATCCATCTACTGCGGCTGGGACCCCGGAGTGCGTCAGGTGGCGGCATACTTTGCCGCCCGGGGGTGCCGCTGCCCGGTGCTCCTGAAAGAAAGCACCAACGCAGATTGCTGCAGGATCTTTGAGGAGTCCTGCCGCACTCTGGGGATCAAAGAGTGGAAGATCATCAACTGCCAGCCGGAAAATCTTGCTTCCCACCCTGAGTTCCGCAAAGGACTCCCCGGTGACGGGATCTTCTGCAGCAGTGAAAAATTCAGAGTCGTCATGCAGAGTTTACTCAAGGGGAAAAAGGATTTTCCCTTTGTGGTGCTGATGGATGACTACCTCATATCCCAGGTCCTCCCTGAGCACCCGGTTCTCCGCCGCAGGGAGCCTGAAGCGGGCGCCCTCGCAGTCAAAATGCTTATGGCACAGATCAGAGGGGAAGAAGACAGAGACTCTTCCCCTGTGGAACTCCCCATGGAGTTTATTGTACCTTCTGACAAAAGGAATTTTGAAAAATGAAAAAAAAGAATTTCACCCTGATAGAACTGCTGGTCGTAATAGCTATCATCGCTATTCTTGCTGCAATGCTTCTGCCTGCTCTGCAGCGTTCACGGGAAACGGCACGGGCGATCAACTGCCTCAACAATGTCATGAACATCCAGAAAGGTCTTGCCGCCTACTCTCAGGATCACTATGACAGGATCATCGAGCACTGGCGGAAAGAGGAGGACAACTGGAAAGATTACTGGATCGGCAAATTGATCTGGAACGGCTATATCTACAATATCCAGCCCAAGATGGCTCTTTCAAGGTCATGGGTCCTGCTGAAAAATAAGGTCATCTGCCCCACCGCTCAGGCGACAGGTTCAAAAAAGGGGTACAAGGCAGGTCTCGGCAGCGGTCTGGGCACCAGCAACGGCTTGAGTATCTGGATCGCCAACAAGAAACTCAACAGCTGGCGCTGTTCCCCTTCTCAGGTCCCCTATATCGCAAGCAACGCCGAATATGGGATCTATGTGGGGACCACATGGGATAAACGGACCTTTCTGCACAACGGGGCGGGACCTTACGCTTTCCTTGACGGCAGCGGCAGAAGCGTCAAGCGTGCCAATTCCCACATCCAGCACTTGAATTACTGGTACCACGGACGAAATTCATGGAGGTAAAAAAATGAAAGCCCTTACAATTATCTGTACTATTTGTCTGCTCTCTGCCCTCTCCGGTGAGGGAGTCCGCATCATTTCCGCCGACAAAGAGGCGGGAGCGTTCCTCAGATCCAAACTGACGCAGATCCTGGGGCAGAAGGATTTTTCCAAAGGCTCCCTCACCCTTTATGTGGGACGGACCGCTTTCGGCAAACATCTGGATTTGAGCAAAAAGCGTCTGGGTGAATACGGCTACCGCATCTGGAGCAAAGACGGCAAAAATGTGGTCATCGCAGGCGCCAGTGCCGCCGGGACCCTTTTCGGTGCCGGGGATTTTCTCAAACGCTTTGCCGGGTGGCGGTACTTCTACCCCGGCAAAACCGGTGAAGTCCTGCCCAAACTGAAAAAACTTGAGCTCCCCGGAAAGCTGGACATCTGCGAAGTCCCCACCATCTTGCACTACAACTCCAGCGGCGGCAGCCGGGACTTTGTCTTTTCCCGCACCAAAGGCAGATTCATCTACTACGCCACCAATCACGCCATGGACAAGGTGGTCCCCCCTGCCAAATACGGCAAGACCCATCCTGAGTACTACCCTGTCCGCAACGGCAAGCGCATCGATGTGACCAAATACAGCCGTGCCATGGGGTGGAACCCCTGTATTTCCAACCCGGATATGAAAAAGCTCCTTTCCCTCTATTTAAGGGGATTGAAAAAAAAGCACATCAACAACATGACCCTTTCGGTGAATGACGGCGGCGGCGACTGCCAGTGTGCAAACTGTACGGCTCTCTTCAATAAATACGGCAACCAGTACGCTGAATTCTACAAAGCTTGCAACGATGAGATCGGGAAAAAGTATCCCGGCAAACTGGGGGTCTTCATCGCCTACGGAATCAGGAGCAATCAGGCTCCCCGGAACATCAAGCTGGGTCCCAATGTCATGGCTGTCATCTGCGGCGCACGGGAGGGGATCTATGACACAGAACTTGAAGCATGGAAAAATGCCGGAGCAGAACACATCGGTATCTATGATTACAACTACACCTTCGGACAGGGCTACATGGTCCCCCGTTTCTACCCCAGGGATCTTGCCGCCAACTGGCGCAAGGCGGCACAGTACGGACTCAAGGCACTCATCCTTGAAGTCTACACCAACTCTGCCATTATTGACGCTCCCAGACTCTATGTGATGGATGAACTGGGGTGGAACCTCAATGTGGATGTGGAAAAAGTGCTGCAGGATTACTATGTGACCATGTTCGGCAAAGATGCCGCCGCCGATGTAAAGCGTTTCTACGACCGTCTGGAAGAGATCTTCTGCCGGAAGAAGTTCCCCAGCTACTACCATGACCGGCGCAAAGCTGTGCAGTTCGACAATTACACCCTTGAGGATCTCGCCTTTTTGAGAGGGGCTCTTGACAGTGGGCTGAAGCGCACCCTCACCCCCATCCAACACCGGCGTCTGGAGCTGCTGCGCAAAAGTTTTGAACTTTCGGCGCTCTGCATCGAAGTCGCCGTCCGGGGGCGTGAAGCGGAAAAGATGCAAGGGGATCCGGAAAAGATCGCCGCATACGTTGCCGCCGGGTACAAAGCTCTGGAAAAACTCAAAAATTTCACCCTTTCGCCTGAAGACGAAAAAGAGATCTTCATTCCTCCCCGGCGCAAGCGGAAAAATGCCAACCCCTCACAGCTGGCAGCTTTCAAGGAGTACCACATTCCCGGTCTGCTGCAGCCCATTCTGGACCACGGCAGTCTGGTTGCCTTCAACGGCATAGCCCGTGCTCTCGGAAAAGAAAAAGCGGCAAAGTTCTTTGAAAAATACAAAACGCTTCCCCCCGCCCGTTGTCAGCTTGAAATGCCAAAGGTGAAAAAGGTCAATATGCTCCCCAATCCCGGATTTGAGCTGAAGGTCGTTTCAAAGGAAAAGGATCGCAAAGGAGCTGTTGACTGGGAAAAATTCCCCGCTCCCTTCATCAGTACCTGGACCGCTGTCAATGCTGTTTTCAAACATGAAAAGAAGGTCAGACACTCAGGGGATTACTCCGGAATGATCGGCACAAGTGAAGGCAGCTCCTGTTTTGTGGGGCGTGCAAAGCTGATCCTGAAACCGGGAGCGTGGTATTGTTTCAGGATATGGGTCAGACACGACGGCAAAGTCTCTCCGGCGAGCCGGGGCAATGCCACAGTGCGTTTCTACCACAACAACCGGAGCGTGGGGGCTCCCGTGACCACTGCGAGGATCCTTTTCACCCCGGCGTGTCACGGCAAATGGCACTGTTACACCCGCTATTTCAGAGCGCCTGACATCAAAGGGGGAGTTCTTTCGGCACAGTGGCTCTGCGGTTTCGATTCCCAGGGCGATGATAACCCCATCTACTCTGATGATCTGGAGCTTTATCTC
>JAFTIE010000232.1 GCA_017457065.1 Lentisphaeria bacterium | reverse complement strand
GGGTAGTTTGCACTTGCTACCTGTAAGGTAACAGGCGCTTGTCCCGCCGTAGCTTTATGCGAAGGCGGAAAAACGCTCCCTTTATCAGATCGAAGAAGAGGGCGCTTTGACAATTTTGAGGAGTTTTGAAATTGCCTCACTTGAAAAAACAAAGGATCGGGGTTATCTTAAAGAAGCATTATTCACCAATATCAAGGAACCCTGTCTTATGGAAAACAAACCTAAAATACTTTTTATCGGCGCCCATCATGAAGAAATCGAAGCAGAATGTCCCAACATCGCCGCAGCCCTCACCCTTGCCGGATGCGATGTAACGATCCTCAACCCCGTGGGCGGCTGGAACTGGACCTTTATCCGCGGTCTCGGCGAAAATGGCAGAGAACGCACCATCGCAGATGCCACCGCCGCCGCTGCCCAACTGGGATGCAAAAAGGTCATCTGGGACTATCCTGTTGCTCAGGTGGACCGTTATGAACATGAGATCATCGACCGTATGGCAGGCTTCATCGCCGAATATTCCCCCGAGATCGTCTTTATCCACTGGCCCCGTGACACCCATGCCGACCATCGCCTCATTGCCAAAGTCTCCCGTCACGCACTGGGTCCCACTTTGAATATCCTCCCCGGTTCCTACCCTGACTTCAAGCCTGCCGTTGAAGTCTACGCTTACCAGACCGGAGTTGCACAGGCGTACAATTTCATCCCGGATCTGCTGGTCAAAACCGATGCAAAAACCATGGAGATGGCAGATCGCTGTATCGACTGTTTCAACAATACTGCCCCCCGCTTCGTCCCTGCGTGGAAGCAGAATTTCCACACCAAAGCCGCCTACTGGAGCAATCTTTCCGGCGGAGAAGGTGCAGAAGCTCTCAAATTTCTGGGGCCCTTCCTTCCCCTTTCCGGATTCCGACTCAAAGAAATACTGGGGGACCGGCTGATGGCTGCTCCTGTTTCTGAACTTTATCACTGTAATCAGGATTTCTGGTTGTAAAACGCTGCCGTTTCATAAAAGGCGATTTTTTCCGCTTTTTTAAGCAATTGTGATTGATTTTTTCTTTTTCCGGCTTTATAATATACGAGAGCAACTTCTATTATAAGGATTTGTCAAGATGAAAAGTTACCGTATGCAGGATATGACCTTCCCCGAAGTGAAGGAGTATCTCAAGACCAACAAAACCATCATCATCCCCTACGCCTTGAGCGAACAGCACGGTGCCCATCTGCCTTTGGATGTGGATATCCGCAACTGCGACTTCATGTCCGCCAAGCTGGCTGAAAAACTGGGATGTATCACTGCCCCCACTTTGAACTACACCTTTTCCGGCGGTATGCTCCCCGGAACTATCAATGTGAAGCCCAACACTTTTTCCAATTTGGTGGGCGAGATCATCGAATCCCTCGCACTGCAGGGATTTGAAAACTTCATCATCGTTCCCGGACACGGCGGCAGCGAAAGTCTGCTTCACCTCAAAGAGTCCCTGCGTATCCTCAAGTGGCTCAACCCTGCCCTCAAGGATACTTTGATTTTGCTGACCCAGCTGTGGGATTTCTCCCCCTCCTGGACCGAACTTTTCGCTCTTCATGACTACCACGCCGCATGGGCGGAGACCTCTCTGCTGCTCCACTGGTGCCCCGAAGTGGTCCGCATGGATAAGATGCAGCTGGATGAACCTGCGGTCGCCGAAAGACTCAGGGATGATCCCGACAGCTATCAGTTGCGTGAAAGCTTCACCGAAATGAAGCAGGAGGTCGTTCAGACCTCTCAGCGTGCCGACGTCAAGATCGGCGTCATGGGATTCCCCGAAAAGGCCAATGCCGCTTTCGGCGCCCAGATCGAAAAAGAGTTCCTGGACAATGCAGTGCCCGCCATCAAGCAGGCCCTCGCCGCCGCTGCCGAAGCACGCAAAACAGGCAAACGCATCGTTCAAGCTGACAACGTGAAAATGAAAATCAACGCCATTTGATTCAACCCAACATAAAGGAGGCTTACTATGGCTATCGACAAGAAACATTATACCGGCGGAAATACCGAAGGCGGTATTACCAGCAGCTACGCCACCGATGACGGCGTGAAACTCAAAGTTCCCTACTCCTTCATGGGCAGTATCTACGACGATGCTGAATATCAGGCTGCTCTCGCCGCCATGAAGCAGGACACTCTGACCATGGGTCCCAAGACTCAGGAATTCCAGAACAAATTCGCAAAGAAACACGGCACCAAGTATGCTTATGCCTGTTCCAACTGCACCACCGGTATGCATGTCATCACCCAGCTTTTTGACATCAAACCCGGCGATGAAGTCATCGTCACCCCCAACACCTTCGTTGCCACCAGTCTGGTGATCCTGAAGGAAGGCGGTATCCCCGTTTTCGCTGATATCGATCCCCGTACCTTCAACCTGGATCCTGAAGATGTTGAACGCAAGATCACCAAAAAGACCAAAGCCATCTACGTTGTGCACTACGCCGGTCTGATGGTCGATATGGATCCCATCATGGAGATCGCCAACAAATACGGTCTCAAGGTCCTCGAAGACTGCGCCCATGCCACCGGTTCTTCCTACAAGGGCCGCATGGCTGGCTCCATCGGTCACGCCGGTTCCTTCAGCTTCCACAGTCTGAAGAACATCACCACCTGCGGTGAAGGCGGTATGATCACCACCAACGATGACGAATATGCCAAAGGTATCCAGAACCTGCGCTGCATGAGCAACCAGCCCCAGAGCTGGAACGATCAGCTCGCTGACATCAACAATCCTGTCTGGAACTTCGGCAAGATCACCTGCAAAAAGACCGATCCCATCGAATACTGGCTGCCTGCCCACTTTGACGTGATTCCGTGGAACGGACACTGGGGCAGCAACTACCGCATGAACGAGATCCAGGCCGCCGTCGGCTGCTGCCAGCTGGACAAACTGGATATGCTCATTGAAAAACGCCGCGACATCGCTCACCAGATCACTGCCGGTATCCAGGATATCGAAGGTATCGAAGCCGTCTACGAGCCCGAAGATTACTACCACAGCTTCCACCTCTACACCGTCTGTGTGGATGAGAAGAAACTGGGCGGCAGCCGTGACGAATTCATGCGTGTGCTCTATGAAGAAGAAGGCGTCCAGGGCATCCTGCACTACCAGCCCACATTCCACTTCACCGGACTCAAACGCATGGGCTATGATCCCGATCAGTGCCCCAAGGCAAGCGAGTTCTTCTACAAACGCGAACTCAATATCCCCATGCATCCCAGACTCACCGAGCAGAACATCGCAGATACCATCGAAGGTATCAAGAATGCCGCTGCCAAGGTGCGCAAACGGCACAACAAGTTCTGATTTTTCAGAACGGTGTGCACATCTCTTTTCCCGGAAGAAACTCTCCGGGGAAAGGGATTTTGAAAAACATCCTGTTTTACGGCGGGATGTTTTTTTTATCTTTCGCTTTTGAAATTCCTGCAGGAAAAAAATATATGTCTTTTCTGAAACTGTCGATCATTTTCCTTCTGGCGGCTCTCTTTTTCCGGAATCTGTTATCCGCTGGAATACCTGAAAATGAGCCCTTCTCCCCTCCCCCGGGGTTGCCGGAACACCTTGTTTTCGGCATACCTTCTGAAAGTGATCTGATACTCAGCCGCCGGGGTTTTTCTCTCGGATACAGCAAAAAACGCAAACAGGCGCTTTGGGTCTCTTATATATTGACAGCAGAACAGTGTTCTGAAAAAAAGGTAAGGCGTAAAAATACTTTCAAAGTCGATCCGGCGCTCCGCTATGATCCGGTGCATCCCAAAGATTACAAGGGTTCCGGATTTGACAAGGGGCATCTGGCTCCGGCAGGAGATATGGCGTACTCGGTTGAGAGCATGAAAAACTCCTTTTACATGACGAATATTTCTCCGCAGCTCCCCGGATGCAACAGAGGGATCTGGAAACGCCTTGAAACCCAGGTACGCCGCTGGGCTGAAAAGGAACGCAGGCTTAGCATCGTCACCGGTCCCCTCTTCAAAAAGCGCAACAAGAGGATAAAAGAAGGCAAAGTCCCTGTCCCTTACGCCTTTTACAAAGTGTTGCTGGATATGACTTCGCCCATGAAGATGATCGGCTTTGTTATCCCCAATCAAACCAGCAAAAAAAATCTTTCCGCATTTGCAGTCACGGTGGATCACGTCGAAGAAGTGACCGGGTTGGACTTTTTCAGCGGATTGGAAGATTCCCTGGAAGATAAACTGGAAAGCAGCTTTTCATTCGATTTGTGGCAGCAGCCCCCTGCCCCCGTTTCCATTCAGCACACTTATTTGTCTGATCTTCCATAAGACAGGCTTTATCCCAAAGGATCCGGCGGAAGAATTTTTACAGACAAGCCGATTCCCCATACTGCATACAGCAAAAAAGCACACCGGAAGAAGATCCGATGTGCCTGAAGTGTCTGAACTCTTCGTTCAGAATTTCACTTTTTCAAACCATTCATTGGCGATCAAATGATGTCCTGCCAATGACGGATGCACCCCGTCTGCGGACCAGAACTCAGAGGGTTTGACTTTGACGGCTTCGTCAAAAACACGCTGCAGATCAATAAAGAGGGCATCGAACTCTTTGGCTATCAGCCGCAACTCTTCCTGGCGTTTTTTCAACACAACTGCCCACTGCAGATGTTCTTCGTTGCGGGGAAGCAGAAAGGGCTCCAGGAGCACAAAACGGATATTGGGGTTCATCTTGCGGCACCATCCGAGAAGCGCCCGGTAAACGGTTCCGTATGAAAGAGGATCCTCGCCGAAAGCTGCGGTACGGCTTTCAAGAGAAGAGTCATTGACCCCGATGAGCATACTGAGCATATCAGGCTCCAGTTCAAGAGTATTTCTTCTCCAGCGGGCGTAAAGATCGTAGATATTGTTGCCGCTGATACCCATGTTGGAATTTTCAAACTCCATTTCAGGATAGGCAAGCTGAAGCTTTCCTGTTACGATCCCCGGAT
>JAFTIE010000231.1 GCA_017457065.1 Lentisphaeria bacterium | reverse complement strand
TTCAAATGGCTGGATAACAAAAGGTTCAACATTCTTTTCCTGACCGAAGCCACCGGTGCCCGGGATATCGTTGAACTCCATCAGCGCATGAACTTTGATTTTCAAGCTCCCACGCTCTTTCCCCGGGGCTGGACACGGGCATGGCGTACCAAAGTTCCCTTTGCCCCTGCCTCAGGGGGTGAATCAGGTGTGGAACGCCTGACTCCCTACCTCGCCAAATCTTACGATGTCATCGTCATCGGTGACGGTAACACGACGGTCCGGATCAACCGCAAAGCCAGAAAGGTCTCCTGCTGGTCTGCTTACCCTGAAAAGAGCAGAAAGGCGATCCTTGACAAGGTAAAAAAAGGCGCAGGTCTTTTGCTCATCAATCCTCAGGATGCCGATGTGGAAATGGCGAAAATCCTGAAATCTCTGAAAGCTGCTCCCGCCTTCCTGACAAACTCCATGTCTCTCAGTGCTGCCCCCTATTTCCCCGGAGCAAAACTCCTCTTTGGAACATACGGCAAAGGCAGAGTTTGCGCCATAACCTTCAAAGTGCCTGCCTTTATCGCCCCCAAGTTGAGATACCGGCACAAATATTTTCAGAAACTTTCTCAAACGCACCGTTTTCAGGAGTATCAGTTTGCCATACTCGCCCGTGTCATCAATTATCTGAGAGGAGAATCACCGCAGATACTTTCTTTGAAACGTCAAGTTTCAGGCAAACTGGAAATCGAATGTGCCGCTCCCGGCAAATATGAGTTTGAACTTTTCAACGCCCGTTCCAACTCTTATGCCAAGTTCTCAGCTGTTTTGAAAAAAGGGAAACACTCCATTTCCATGCCCCAGCTCCGGAATGGGAACAACTATCTCCATGTCAAATCCCCCGGCAAAGACTTTGCTTTTCTTGCCATGAAATTTAAAACGCCTGAACAGATCACTGCTGTGAAGATGAAAAACTCCTTCAAAGCAAATGAGACCGTTTCAGGAAATGTGGAACTTTCACCTGCCGCCGCAGGGTTGACTCCTGAACTGGAGATCATCGATAACTTGAACCGTATTCTGTGGCAGGGCAAGGGCAAAAGTTTCAAATGGGATGCCCGCAACGCTGCTGTCAACCGTCATGTGCTGCGTGTCACACTCCGCAAAGGCAAGAGAGTCATCGACACTATGGAAAAAGAGTTTTTCCTGCCTGACGTCTTTGACTTGCGCAAAGAGTACAGCCATCTTGTCTGGGTGGGCTCAGATATGTACCCTGAATATGTTTACCCGGACCACTATGAACAGCTCCGCAGATTCGGATTCAATTTCCTCTACGGCGGCAGCTTCGGCGACGGTGCCCCCGTTCTGCTCCGCTACGCCAATGTGGAAACCGGCATGAACTGGCACGCAGGGGGCGCCAGAGGCTACCACCAGAGCTACGCCCATGTGAATAAAACTCTGGAGAAATGGTACAAAACAGGAAAAAAAGAATTCATCGTCCGAAAGCCCTGCTACAATGATCCTGCCTTCAACACAAGCATGATGCCGGTAGCCAAATCCTTTGCGCCCTTCTACTCCCGCTACCTGTTCCAGCTGGGGGATGAAATGAGCATGACCTTTTTCCATTATCCCTTTGATTTCTGTTTCTGTCCTCACTGTTTGAAAGGTTTCCGTGCCTGGCTCCAGAAAGAACAGGGGTATACCCTTGCAAAACTCAACGCTCACTGGAAGACCTCTTATAAATCATGGGACGAAGTGATGCCCCAAACCTATAAAGAAACGCTCTTCCAGCCCAATCCGGCTGCCTTTGTTGCCCACAGGCTTTACATGGATCATGTCTTTGCCACTTCTCTTGAGCGTATTTCAGCCAATATCCGCAAAGAATTTCCCGAAGCTATGGTAGGTCCCACGGGTGTCAGCAATACGCCCAACACCTACGGCGGCAACTGGAACTTCTGGCGCATGAGCCGCTTTGACTGCGCCAGCATGTACGGCAACGCCCGCATCCCGGTGAGTTTCAACCGAGAAAAGCGCTTCGTTATGAGCTATCACGGCTACGACAGCCCTGAAGGCAGGATCCGCTTTGACATCTGGGAGGGGCTTGTTGCCGGAGAAAGAAACACCAACCACTGGTACAGTCCCATCTATCTTTTGCCTGACTTGAGCATTTCACCTGTGCGCGACTACTACAGCAAGCTGATCTGGGAACTGCGCAGCGGTCCCGGAGATCTGCTCTTCCACGCCAAAAAGAACACCTCTCAGGCAGGAATACTCCTCTCTCAGCGTTCCGTTATTTCCAACTTCCTGAAACAGGTCAAAGCTGATCTCCCCGGCAAACTCTTCTCTTTTGCCAAAGTTTTGGAAGACTTAGGCATCTGCCACCGCTTCGTGGCTCAGGAGGAACTTACGCCTGCACTCCTGAAACAGCTTAAAGTGCTGATCCTCTGTGAAGCAAGCGCCTTGAGCGACAAAGAGATCGCCATGATCAAAGAGTTCGTAAAACAGGGAGGCAAGGTCATTGCCGACTACGATGCCGCCATTCAGGATGAGTTTTGTGTCAACCGCTCTGCCCCTGCCCTCAACGCCCTTTTCGGTATCACCTCCATGCGGCAGGTACTCCGCAAAGTGGAAAGCCACACGCTTAAAGGTATTTCCATCAAAAATGCCGTAACGGGTATCCGCTGCAAGACCGGCAAAGCTCTGGGAAGTGCCGTCACCCGCAGGGGGAAAGCTCCCCTTGCCATTGTCAACGGCAACACCCTTTATCTGAACTTTGAACCTCTCTACAATTCTCAGCGAGATGTGGCGTTCCGTGATCTGATCGGTTCTTTCCTGAAACTTTCTGTTCCCGCAAAGTTTACTTCAAAAACGCCCGTCATGCACGGATCCTACACAAACGGCAAGACCGCACACATCGCACTGCTGCCCCAGCCCCGTTTCGGATCGTGGGAAAATGCCACCCTTGCCCAAGCTCTGCAGCACACAGTCAAAGGCAAACTTGAGCTTGAAAAAGGGGCATTCCTCTATGACTCCACAAAAGGTAAATTCCTCGGCAAAGGCAAAAGTTTTGATCTGACCTTGCATCAGGGCGTCGGTACGCTGCTTTCTGCTCTGCCTTACAAAGTTGCGGGAGTGAAAGTCACAGTGCCGTCTACTGTCAAAGCGGGGACTGCGGCGGCAGTCACGGCGCAAATTCAAACAGCCGGAAATGCCAAAGCGGAAAATCATGTTCTGCTTTTCCGGGCATTCCTGCCTGACGGAAGCGAAAGTCTGGAACTCCGCAAGATCCGTCTGGCTCCCGGCGGCAAATTCACCTTCAAGTTCTCCCCTGCCCTCAATGAAAAGGGAACATGGCGTCTGAACGTTAAGGATGCCGCTTCAGGTGTTGTCAAAGAATTGAAAGTCACTGTCATCTGAGGTATCAATGAACTCTTCTGAAGTGAAAAAGTATTTGGGGCAATTTGATGCCTTTTACCGTGATGCGTGCGCCGCAGTGCCTCAGAACAACAGCTTTGACATTATCGGCACTGAGGAATCCTGCTGGAAATTCCTCGTCAATGAAAAAGGTAACGTGACCATTGAGACCCAATATGTTCAAGGGGATGAGGCTGTTACCGATTATTACGGTGCCGTAAGAAGAACGCTTCTGTCACTCTTTTCCCCTGAAAAGACGGGGTACGGCGCTTTCAAATCTTTCATCAGTCACACTTGCCTTGACGGCTGGCTCCCGGTGTCAGTGGTCAAGTTCCGTACCGACCGCTTTGAAAAGGTCGAAGCCCGGTATTTTGCTGATGAAGAGGGAAATTTACGGGCAGCGGTCACTGCTGATGGAGTAACGGAATACTTCAAAGTCACTTCTCCTGTCACACAGGAGCCTTCAGAAGTGCTGGAACTTGCCGATCCCGAACCGACTCCGGATGATCGGGTATCTTTCAATGCCGCATTGAGTCTGCTCCGATCCCATTGGGAAAATAAACTTTCTCCCGTTATCGCCTGGGATTTCCCCCATGAACAGTTGAAAAAGGGCATATTGAGTGCACTTGTCAAAAGTTTCATCACCCGTTACGACGGCGCCATACGCTACGGAGCTACACGTTACTATTGCGATACGGGGAAAAGTGCCGAATCATTCCCGCCTACAGTCATAACCATAGTGGAAAGCGCTCTTTTTTACGGACTTCCCCAAGAGGCGCTGCAGATCTTCGGGCGCTTTACTGAGGACTTTGTAAGCTCTGACGGAGAGATCCTGCACCGGGGAAACGGCGCTTCGGTTTCTGAGCACGGTATGCTCCTTGAAACTTTCTGCAACTGTTGGCATCTGACAAAGAATGAAGACTTTTTCAAACGTTATTCACCTTATATGGATGCCGTGGCAGGAAGATTGCTGCAGCTTATCCGGAGTGCCGGAAACGGACTTATCAAAGGGTGTCCTGAGGATGATTTGCGGGCAATGCCCTACCGCCAATGGTTTTCGTCCAATTTGTGGACCGCAAGGGGACTTCTGGCATACAGCGCTGTTGCCCCCGCAACCTTGCCGCCGGATGAGATCAGATGCTTTGCCGAAAAAACCGCATCCCTCTGTTCTGCAGCCGGAGTACTGACTCCGGAAGGAGAGGAGTTTATCCCCCCTTGCATGGAAGAGTGCGGTATTTTTACTGATATGAATGATTTTGTGGAGTTCACACCGGAAAATGAAGTCCACAGTCTTTCCTCATACGCAAACTACCGTTTCTACCCTGAAATGCTCTCAAGCTGTCTGCTGCCCCGTGAAACGATCCTCAAGATCATTTCATGGCGCCGTGCCCACGGCGGAGACTTTTACGGAGCGACCGCCTTCCGCCTTTTCCGCAACGCTTCGCTCTACGGCAAAGAGCGCTGTCTGGATGACTGGCCCCTTTACAATTACCTGCGCGGACTTGCCCATTACGGGGAATACACAGAGCACGCAAGAGTTCTTGCAGGGCACATGGCGCTCCATCAGAGCCGGGGTACTTTCTTTGCACCTGAAATGAGTTTCAGAGACTGTTTGGACTCCACCCATTGTGTCCCCTCTCAGCTGACACTGCCTTTGGCGATCCGTTATCTTTTCCCTGACTGCCCAAACATTGATACCGCCTTAAAGGAGTAAAATACCATGAAAAGCCGTGCATTATTCGGAAGAAAAGGTCTTGACATAGAAATCAGAGAAATAGAACTCCCTCCGTTGCAGAGCAATGAGCTGCTGGTCAAAGTCAATGCCTGCGGCGTCTGCGGGACCGATCTGAATTTTATCAGAGACTGGGAAGGCGACCACATGCCCCTTGGACATGAAATCGCAGGAGAAGTCCTTGAAGCCGGCAGCAGTGTCACCCATATCTCTCCCGGCACACAGGTCATTGTCGAAGACTGCACCATGTGCGGCAGATGCAAAGATTGTAAGTCAGGGCATCCTGAATTGTGCCGCAATATGTACACCTTGAACGGAGTTCCCGGCATGGGGGAATATCTGGTGGTCAATGAAGCATCTGTCGTTCCTTTTGAGAGACTTTCTCCCATCCATGCGGCATTGACAGAACCTCTTGCTGTGGCATATAACGCCGTGGAAAGCGCCGGGATCACTCCCGGCAGTTCTGTGGCTATCGTGGGCCCGGGGCCCATCGGTTTACTTTGCGCCAAACTCTGTCTGCTCAAAGGAGCAGCTTTCACAGCGCTTCTGTGCCGCCAAAGTGTCACCCCGGCTCAAAAAGCACGGATCGCTCTGGCTGAAAAGCTGGGCTGTTCCCAAATCATCACAACTGCTGCTCCGGAGTGGGAAAAGGAGCTTTTGGCTGCAGTTCCGGGAGGAGTCGATCGTGTGATCGTCACCTCCCCTCCCCGCTCCATTGCTGACGGTTTGAAAGTGCTCCGTTACGGGGGGAGTCTCATCTATCTTGGATTAAGTTTCAAGCCCGGAGAAAACATCATTCCCTTTGATGTCAATTACGGTATTTTCAATAAGATCACACTGAAGCCCTCTTTTGCAGAGCCTGCGCTCAATTTTCCTGCGGCATTGTCTCTGATCAAAAGCGGCATGATCCCTGCTGAACTTTTCCAGACCCACACCTGTTCCTTTGAAGATTGCCAAGATCTGTTCCGCCGGACTCTTTCCGGTGAACTGCCTGTCATCAAGCCGGTCTTTCTGCCATTTGCGGCAGAGAGTTGCAATTGAAGGAGCCAATGTTATACCCTGTATCAAACAACTGAATTTGAGTACTGCATAAAAATCAGAAAGATGCTCTTTTTTCAGGGAGCAGAGAATTTTTACCATAAATCGTGCAGATATAAAATAATCTTCTTGCAATTTTTCAGATCCGGATGTATTGTAAGAAAAAGTTATTGTAGGATCACGTCTGAAGTTCCAGATCGACTCTGATGGCAGTGTCGGCTTGCTCCAAGACATGGCTTTTGAGTTTTCCAGTGGAGTAAGTACAGAAATATGCTTTTTACTCTTAAATTTTTTGATACAGAGCTGATTACTTTTGAACTTTCCGGGCAGCCGCAGACAACTGCAGTTTGCCAAATCATCAGCATAAATACCTCCCAAAAACATTTGCTGCCTCCGGGTATGACTCCAGACAATGAAGGTCTTGCAGCATGGCTCAGGGACAGAACCATTCCGCAGGACCGGCAGTTTGAGGAAGAAATATTTGCCGCCTGCGGATTGGATTTCGGTGATACGCCCGGGATGCTCCGTTTGGGGAAAGGGCTTTCGCTGAATGATTGCTACTGGATCACCGATGCAGATTTCAAAGGTACATTTGCCAAGTGCAATCTCTTTGAAAACCCTTTTCACAAAGAACTCTCTCTCATTGCCTTTTCCGGATACGGCCGTCTCCCCAGAAAAGAATTCATCCCCTCTCCTGAGTTTACCACCGGCGGCACGCTCCCTAAGGGATGGCGCAAACTTCAAGGCAGGATCAAACTTTACAAAGGTGCCACAGGAGGCGCCGACAATACAGGCAATGAACCATATTCCGAAGTTTTTGCCTCCCAGATCGCTGAGGCAATGGCGTTGAAGCATGTCCCCTGTTCTCTGGGCAGCTGGGAAGGGAAATTGTGTTCTGTATGCCCTTCTTTTACCGATCTTAAAACCTCATTTGTCCCTATGAAACGCCTCTGCAAAGAGGAAAGTCCGGAAAAGATCGCCGCTTTTCTGCAGGATCTCGGAAAAACATATTTCGATTCATTCTGCGATATGATGATCTTTGATGCCCTGATCTGCAACACAGACCGTCATCCGGGCAACTTTGGCGT
>JAFTIE010000230.1 GCA_017457065.1 Lentisphaeria bacterium | reverse complement strand
CTCTTGCCCTGGAAGATGTGTTGCCGGTCATTGCGCCCGCAGCCGAAAGTGCTCCTGTGGTGAAAAAAGCTTTCCGCATGGTGGAACTGTCGCCGCGGCTCATTACAAAAGAGGAGGCCGACACAGCCAAAGCCCAAGCTGAAGAACTCCTTGCCGGTATCGGGGAAGGATACAGCGGTCTCATTCCCTGGCATCTGGGCGTTGTGGAACGGTTCAAAAATCCCCCTGTGTCCATTCCCGTTGAACTTCACACATTGCGGATCGGCGACATGGTTTTTGCAAGCAACCCCTTTGAACTGTACCTGGACTACGGCGACAGGATCAAAGGCAGAAGCAAAGCAGTCCAGACCTTTCTGGTGCAGTTGAGTGCCGGACAGGGGACTTATCTGCCCTCCGGCCGTTCCGGCGGCACCGGCTACGGAAGCGTCCCCGCCAGCAGTATCGTCACTGTGGAAGGGGGCGATCGGCTGGTGGAAGAAAGCATCGAAGCCATCAATGAACTTTTTGATTAATATTTTTTGAAAGGAGTGTTCCCGAAATGAAAGAGATCCGGAAGAGTGTTTCCTTTGCCGCAAAGAGTGTGAAAAACAGACATTTCACCCTGATCGAACTGCTGGTTGTTATTGCCATCATTGCGATTCTTGCGGCCATGCTGCTTCCTGCCTTGCAGCAGGCCCGTGAACGGTCAAGATACACGGATTGTCTCAATAAATTCAAGCAGATCGGATTTGCCGTTCAAGGCTACATCGGCGACAATAAAAATTATCTGCCCATGTGTGTGGAAGCGGTCGGTTCAAAAGCTTCCCCCATGGACTATCTGCTGACGCTGGCCCCTTACGTCGGTTTGACAACAACAGCTGTGAAACCGAAAATATACAACTGCCCCTCCGATAACCACCGTTCCAGAGCTTATACACAGGGCAGATCGCTGGAAAATGGGACAACTTCCTCCTTTGTCTGGAACCAGCAGGCAGGCTACTGGTCCCATACATACGCTGTATGGCGGATCCCCTGTCATGAGCGGGAAGTGAAGAAACCATCCCAATTCATTGTGCTGGGACACCGTCGTGAAGGGATCATCCAAGATGACAGCAACATCGTCTTTACCTGGTTCAACGCCGCCTGGGCACCCCGTGTTTTGGGTTCACTGGCCCACAAAGGCAACGGTCCCTGGCTTTTTTCAGGCGGTCATGCCGCCGGAATGTCTATCCCCTACGCTTCCATCGCTGTTGTCGATGTTCATTACAAGAAATATTTTGCCAGAGACGGCGTCACGAAAGTCGGGCCGTGATTTTGCCGTATGAGTTCTGGAAATCATAAGGGATTTTTTATGAAGTATACACTTTTTTTCTTTCTTTGTCTGCTGTCTTCGGGCGCTTTTGCAGAGAATTTTACCCAATTGTGTCAGGCGGCGGGGAAGGCGTTGAAAGCCAATGATCCGGCTTTGGCTCTTGCCCACTACTCCCGTGCTCACGAACTGGCTGAAAATCAAAGTCAGAAGTTCCGGATCCTTCCCATTCAGATCACACTTTATCAGCGGCTGAAAAAAACAGCTGAACTGGAAAAATTTCTGGAAAAAGAACGGCAGGATGACAGATACAACGATACCCAGCTGCGTTATCTGCTCAACTGGAATGCCCGGATCCATATCTGGCCCCGCCGGGATATGCGTTATGCCCTGGAGCTGCTCAATATGGCAAGAATGCTGCCCGTGGTCAAAACGAACAATATCTATTTTGAAACCTTTTTTCTGCTGGGTGAGATCTATTACAGGAACAAACAGTATGACTATGTGATCTATTATCTGTCGCCTTTGCCGGAAATAAAAAATTTCCATCCTTCCAACAGTTACAAGATCTCTATGATGGTCGGCAGGGCATACCGGGCCAAAGGCGACAGAAAAAAGGCTTTGCAGTGGTTTGAAAAAGCCCTTGCCAGCGGCAAAAAAGTGCCCTACAAATACAATTATTCAGAAGCTGAAAGATATATAAAGGAACTTTCCAAATGAAAAAAATAGTGATGTTGGCAGCTGCCTTTGCTGCTGTGTTGAGCGGTGCTCCTTTGAAGGTTGCCGAAAACGGCAAAGCACTGGCGGGGATCCTGATCCCTGAAAAGGCCAAACCGGTGACCCGTGTGGCGGCAAATGAGCTTGCTCTCTATCTGAAGCGGATGACCGGCGCCCAATTCACTGTGGGGACGAAAAGTGCTCACAAGGTCAATTTCAAAATCGGTTTCGGTAACGCAGCGGCTTTTCAACCCAATGAATATGTGATCCGTACTGTGGGAAACAGCATCGAGATCTACGGACGGGACAGTGAAAAACAGTTCGTCTGGTTTGAATTTTTTTACCACATCCCCTGGCAGGGATCATTGCGGGGCGTGTATGAATTTCTGGATCTTCAGGGAGTACGCTGGCCCAATCCTTCCATTGAATACGTGCCCCGGAAAAAGGAGTTGATCATCAACGATCTTGATATCAGAAGAAAGTTTGATTTCATTATGATCACCGACTCTCCTGCCTGGGATTTTCTCAGCCGTCCCAAAGACGGCAAAGCGTATACCGATAACGTTGAAAATGTGTTCAAATGGCTTTTGCGTATCGGTTTCCACTCCAACCGTTTTCATCTTTACGGATGTCACACCGAGTACTCTCTGGGACTGCACAAAGATCCTGAATGGCTTGCGGATCCCGAACATCTGCTGCTGGACAGAAATGGTGTGCGTCAAAAACGTTTCGCCTGCTGGAGCCATCCGGATCTTCTGAAGGTCTGGATCAGGGCAGTGGACGGTTATTTCAGCGGAAAAAGTCACATTGAATCGGGATTCAAATACATTGCCGGGAAAGCCCCCAAAGGCATATCCAAATGGCCTTACCCCTTTGTCTGTCCTGATGAATTTATGCTTGACCCTATGGATAACGATGGTGTCAATGATGGGCAATGTCAGTGTGAACGCTGCAAAAAGTTCCGCAAAGCACATCCTTGTGTCGATGACACGGAGCTGATTTGGGATGTGATCATCAAAGTTGCTGAATACACGCAGAAAAAATTCCCGGGGAAATATATCACCACGCTGGTTTATCCACCGAAACAGCAGCTTCCCAAGCGCAAGCTGCCTCCTAACATCAAGGTGCGTATCTGTTTGTCCGGTCCCAAGGTCGGTTATGCTTCTCCTGCAATTTTTGCAAAGGAGCTGGATCAGATCAAAAGCTGGTATCAGGCGACGGGAAACCGGGTCCCTTTATGGGCTTACCACTGTGTCAGCCACGGGGAGTCCATGCCTTATCTGGTGGAAACCTATCCCCGTCAGATCGCAAGATATATCAAAAACGTCCGCAAATGGATTTCCGGGATCTATCTGGAAGTTCATACCTGGAACAAATGTTTTACACCGGCGAATCTTGACATTTACATCCACCGTCGGATGATGAATGATCCTGACCGTGACGTGGAAAAAGAGCTCAAAGATTATTTCAAAGCCACCTATGGCCCTGCTGCTGTTGAAGGTGAAAAGTTTTTCAACGAACTGGAACGTCTTTTTGCGGATTTCTGGAAGAAAACGGTTGCTCCCGGTGAAAAGGCGGGACTGGCAACGCCGTGGGGGTACGGGAAACATGATCTCAAGCGTTCTCTGTGGACTTTGACTTATACGGCAGAAAAGCTGAAAGAGCTTGAGAAAGTTGTCAAAGCGATGGAGCGTAAAACGGCGGGGACGATCTATGCCAAACAGGTCAGTTTTCTGCGGAAATATATGTTTGACGGGATCCTTGCGGCCCGCAAGAAGCTTTTTGCTGACGAAGAGCTTCGTCAAAAAGGAGCCTTCCATATCGGTCGTGTGAAGGGTGTTCCCACTCCTGCAGATTGGCAGAAAGCGTCTGTGATGTCTCTGCAGCAGGCGGATCGTTTTTCAAACAAAAGTGTTGTTCCGGGGAAGTTCCGTCTGTTGACGGACGGCAAAAACATTTACTGCCGTGCGGAGCTTATGGAACCTGCGTTAAAAAATTCCAAGAGCATCCAGCGTCGTAACGGTTCATCTGCTATCTGGAAAGACAATACCTTTGAACTGTTTTTCTTTGAAGCTTCGACGAAGCGGATCACTCAGCTTATTTTCAATGATCTGGGTTATTGGAGTTCCTGCATTTCCCACCGTGCCAAGCGTAGTTGGAAGCAGTTGTCTGGGATCAAAGTGAGCTGCAAGCGTCAAAAGTCTTCCTGGGAATTATTGATTACAATTCCGATTTCTTCTGTTTATTCCGGAAGAGGCGGGCTTCGTTTCAATGCGGTGCGTGAAAGGAACATAAAGGGTATTGCGCCTGAATTTTCCACTTGGTCATCATTGTCCAAATTAGGTGAATGGCACAATCATCATACCTTTCCGGACCTGTTTTTCAAGTAACGCCGTGATATTTTCTGAAAAGCTGTCTTGCCTGTTTTCTTTTTCTGACAACAGGCAAGTTTTTTTATATTGAGCATATTGCTTGACGGAAAAGATTTTTGGTCTTCAAAAAAGGACTTGATTTTTTCTTGAAAGGGTGATATATTAAGAAAGAGTCCATTAAATTCTCAAGGGCGATTAGCTCAGTTGGTTAGAGCGTCACGTTTACACCGTGAATGTCGGGGGTTCGAGTCCCTCATCGCCCACCATTTTTGCCTGCGGCAAAAATGGTGAATGAATCCTGAAAAGGCTTCGCTTCATGCACCGAAGGTGCGCTTCATGGCACGCAGTGCCGCTTCATACGCCGTCAGGCGTGCTTCATAAAAACGCCTTTTCAGATGAAGCATTGTTTCGTTTCACTCCACAATATGAAGCATCTTCATTTCATTCCGATATGAAGCACTCCGCTTACGCTCCGTATGATGAAAAAAT
>JAFTIE010000027.1 GCA_017457065.1 Lentisphaeria bacterium | reverse complement strand
CAGAAATCAATCTTGTAATGGTTCAAAATGGCTATGCGTGGCATTACAGCTATTACGATAAAACCCCTGCATATATTCAAGCAGAAAAACAAGCAAGGGCAGATAAAAAAGGTTTATGGGCAGACCCAACCCCTATAAATCCTTATGAGTTTAGAAAAATGAAGAAAAAACGCTGACTTTCTGAAAAAAACAATAAAAAAATCCCTTGAAAGACTTGAAAATCTCTCAAGGAATGCTATTTTATAAATACAGTTCTATTGTGCAGTAGTCACCACAAGCCACAAAAAGTTTGTCAGAAAATTTGGTCTCCCGCCCCACCGCTACATGCGCAACTTGCAGTTGGAGCGCTCAAAAGAGATGCTTTTGACCACGAACTTGAGCGTTTCCGTCATCGCTGAAGAGTGCGGTTTTTCCAACGTCCAGTATTTTATCACTCTCTTCAAGAAATGGAACGGTCTTCCTCCGGGGAAATTCAGAACGTCCCACGCCCCGCAAAAAACTTCAAAGTGAGACAGGGAAAGTTTTGTCTCTTGACAGATGGTCTATTCCGTGCTATATTAACCTGAAACAGATAAAAACAAACATATCAAGGAGAAATGGATATGAGGAAAAAACTGTGCTTACTGACCTTGCTTTTTCTGGCGGCGCTCCCCCTTGCTGCGCTGCGGTGCGGAGATAAAGCTGCGGAACTGCCCCGGATGAAATATCTTCACGGGATCCCCCGCAAAGCAGCGGGACCTGCTGCCGGAGGCACTTTGAGGATCCTGACTTTCATGCACACCCGTGTACAGGGGATCCACGGGACTGTTTCCATGCTGCAGGCCCTCGGTGCCATGTACAAAGAAAAGATCCACCTGACCGCGATCACGCCTGATCCTGAATCGGATGCAGCCGTCCTTCTGCCCTTGTTCAAACGGAGCCATGCTGCATTGGCAGTAGATTCCAGCCGCCGCATAACCATGCAGTATATGGCGGGTTCACTGCTTTTCCCAAAATCCTTTGTCATCGACCACAAAGGGGAGATCATCTGGTGCGGAGAGACAGTTGATCTGGGGGAGATGCTTCAGGAGTATTTTTCAAACCGCTTTGATAAAAAAACAGCGGCAAAGGTCTGTCCAATGCTTGACGAACTGCAAACACTGCTGCGGGAAAGCAGTGAACGCAAGATGCGGCAGCTCACAAACAGGATCTTCGCTCTCTCCCCTGCCAATCCCGCCGCTCTGCGAATGCGTCTTTTTGCTCTTGAAAACTCCAACCGCATCCCTGAAGCATGGGCTCTGCTCAGCGGAAGACTTCAAGCTGTTCCCGGAACGGCAAGGATCTATTTTACAGCTATCGATTTTATCAGCCGCTACGTTCCTTTCCAACACGCTCTTGCCAATCTGCTTGCCCAATTTGACAAACACATCAAAGATCCCGATTCCCGCATTCTGATGTCATGGGAACTTCTCAAGCGTTTCAAATACAATATCACTGCTCTGGAATACGCCAACATTCTTCTGACCGCCAATGCCCCGCAGAAAGCAGAACTCCGCCGCCTCTGGTCCGCCGCCCGTGCTCAAGTGGCATATCAGGCAGGTGATCTCCCCAAAGCGATCAAATATCAGCAGCAGGTTTCTGCCGTTCCCGGACAAAAGGATCCTGTCTTGGAGTTTTTCAAAAAAGCCAAAGAGCTGAAAGACCGGTTGAAGTGAATTTATGTGTTGAATTCCTTTGAAAAGTCACCTGCGTGAGTGTATATTATATCGAAGTACGATCGCAACATAAAAATATTGGAGATTTGACAAATGAACTTTTTTGCCGCTTTGAAAGAAACTGTGCGCCGTAACGATTCACTGGTCTGCGTGGGGCTTGATCCTGATCTCGCAAAACTTCCGGAGTGTGTCAAAAAAAGCGCAACCCCTCTTTTTGATTTCAACAAGGCGATCATCGACGCCACCAAAGATTATGTCTGCTGCTACAAACCTCAAGCGGCATACTATGCCGGACAGGACCGGGATGATGAACTCAAAAAAACCATCGCCTACATCCACGAAAACGCTCCCGGCATTCCGGTGATCCTTGATGTGAAGCGGGGCGACATCGGTTCTACCGCCAACATGTACGCAAAAGAGGTCTTTGAACGCTACGAAGCGGACGCTGTCACCGTGAATCCCTACATGGGCTACGACACTTTGAAACCCTTCCTGGACCGTGCCGATAAGGGTGTTTTCATCCTCTGCCGCACCTCAAATCCCAACTCCGGTGATCTGCAGAATCTTGTGGCTGACGGAAAACCCCTTTTCCAGCACGTTGCAGAGCTGGTCCGTGACAGTTGGAACGCCAACGGCAACGCCGGTATCGTAGTGGGCGCCACCTACCCCGAAGAGCTGAAAATGCTCCGTGAACTCTGCCCCGAACTGCCCTTCCTGGTTCCCGGCGTAGGCGCTCAGGGCGGCGATGTGGAAAAGGTGGTCAACTTCGGCTGCACTGCTGCCAAAGAGGGTATTGCAGTGAACTCCTCACGGGGGATCATCCACGCCGGAAACGGCGATGACTTTGCCGAAAAATCCGGAGCCGCCGCCAAGGCTCTGCGTGATCTTATCAACTCTTTCCGGAAGTGATCGTTTATGGCTCAAACTGAAAAAAAATCCTCTCTCCCCGCCATTGCCATCGTGGGACGCCCCAATGTGGGTAAATCCTCACTTTTCAACGCTGTGGTGGGCAGACGTCTTGCCATCGTCCACGAACAGGCTGGCGTGACCCGTGACCGGGTCATGGCGACCGTGGTCCGTGACGGACGCAAATTCCGTCTCATCGACACCGGCGGACTGGGACTTATGGCAGGAGAAAAAAAAGGCGGCGAAGTCTGGGATGCCGCCATTGCAGACCAGGTGGAAGCCGCCGTCGCCGATGCCGATGTGCTGATTTTTCTGGGCGATGCTCAGGCAGGGGTGACTCCCCTCGACAGCGACATTGCCGCCCGTCTCCGTGCCACAGGCAAAAAGGTGGTCTGTGCCGCCAACAAGTGCGACAACGGTAAAATCGCCGACGATGCTGCAGAGTTTTCTGTTCTGGGATTCCCCGATGTTTTCCCGGTCTGCTGTCAGCACCGTGGCGGTCTGGCGCCACTCTTTGCCAAAGCCCTTTCCCTGCTGCCTGCTTACGAAGGTCCCGCAGAGTCCGACGCTTCTGTGGTCAAACCCCTCAATATCGCCATTGTGGGACGCCCCAATGTGGGCAAGTCCTCTCTGGTCAACGCCCTGATCGGCGAAAAGCGCATGATCACTGCCAATATCGCAGGGACCACCCGTGATGCTGTTGATGTTGAGTTCACTCTGCGCTCCGGTGATGAGAACTACCCCGCCATTCTGGTGGATACCGCAGGTCTCCGGAAAACCGGAAAAGTGGAAAATGTGGTTGAATACTTCAGCGCCATGCGTGCCAAAAGCGCCATTGACCGGGCGGACATCGTGGTCTTTATGATCGAAGCCTCCCCCGAAGGCGCCACCGCCCAGGACCGCAAGATCGGTTCCATGATCGAAACCGCAGGCAAAGGGGTGGTCATCGCCGTCAACAAACGGGATCTGCGCAAAGAGAGCGATGAAGAACTCCTCAAAGCCGTTGACCGGACACTCCCCGGGCTGAGCTATGCCCCTGCGGTGCTGGTCTCTGCTTTGAAGCAGAACCGTTTCGATGAACTCATCAGCAACATCGCCCGGGTCATGACCAACCTTGACAGTGAGATCCCCACCGGCGTTCTCAACCGGGTCCTTGCCGATGCCTTTGATCATCATACGCCCCCCGTGGTGGGCACCGCTCCTCTGAAGCTCTATTACGCCACCATGACCGGCAGCCGTCCGCCCCGGATCAAGATGTTTGTCAACGCCAAAGAAAACGCAGCCCCCAACTACATGACCTTCCTCAAGCGTCAGCTGCGGGGAGCCTTTGAATTGACCGGCGTTCCTTTGATCCTTGAGGCGGTCCCCCGCCCCAAAAAGGTGGAAAGCATCAAACGCAACATGGAAAAACGCAAACGCAGATAATTTTATTTGGAGTTAATTATGGATAAAGAACTCGAACAGCAAATCGCAGCTTTCATGACTGAAGAACTTGCCAAAGGCACCGGTCTTTCAGAGCTGCAGACCATGGTCAATGAGAAGTTTCAGACCCATCTGACCTACATGGAGATCCGTATCATCGCCTCTGAACTGCAGGTCGACTGGAACGCCACCGACCCCAAAGCCATTGCAGCCGCCAAAGAAAAGGCGAAAAAAGAAGAGGAAGCCAAAGCCGCCGAAGAGGCTGCCCGTCTTGCCGCTGAAAATGGTGAAGTTCCCGAAGCAGATGCCCCCGGAAAGTGTGTTGTCACTCTGAACAAGGTCAATCCTCCCGGCGTACTCGCTTCCGGTACCGTGACATTTTCCGGCGGTTCCACTGCCGACTGGTATGTGGACCAGACCGGCAGACCCGGACTCGGCAACCTCAAGGGCGACCAGCCCACTCAGCAGGAAGCCGAAGAATTCATGATGGAACTCCAGAAAATATTGAGATAAACAAAATGGAAAACTTTCCCAAAGAATTCGACTCCCTCGATGCCGCTGTGCGTCAGGAGATCCTGAAAAATTCCATGGCAGGCTTGCGTCCTTTCAACATGCACTGCCACACATTTTTCTCTTACAACGGCTACGGATACTCCCCCACCCACATCGCCGCTCTCGCAGCAAAACTGGGCTGGCGTGCTGCAGGTTTGGTGGACTTTGACGTCCTTGACGGCGTGGATGAGTTCCTTGCCGCCTGCGCCGCCTTGCGTGTCCCCGCCGTTGCGGGTATGGAGACCCGTGTGTATGTCCCCGAACTGGCAAGCGCTGAGATCAACTCCCCCGGAGAACCCGGCGTCGCCTACCATCTGGGCATGAATTTCCGCTCTTCCGCTGTTCCTGCCCAGTGGCACTCCTTTGCCGCCGGACTCAAAGCCAAAGCCAACGGGCGCACCCGTCAGGTGGTGGAAAAGGTCAACACCGTTCTCTCTGAGATCGCCATCGACTTTGACGCCGAAGCTGCCAAACGCACCCCTGCCGGGAATGTGACTGAGCGTCACATCTGTTCTGCCTACCGTGAAGCCGCCGAAGCAAAATTTCAGGGCGCAGAGCTGGAAAGTTTCTGGAGCGCAAAGATCGGCGGATTTGCCGCTGATCCTGTGAAGCTTGAGGGCAATATCCGCTCAAAACTCATGAAACAGGGCGGTGTCGGCTATGTGGCTCCCAAGCCCGAAAATTTCCCCACGCTGCAGGAAATGAACGCTTTTATCAAAGGCTGCGGCGCAGTCCCCACTGTGGCATGGCTCAACGGACTTTCTGCCGGAGAAGCTGATCCTGAAGCACTTCTTGAGCTTCATGTGAAAAACGGCGCAGGGGCCGTCACCATCATCCCCGACCGCAACTGGCGCGCCGCCGATGCGGAAAAGGCGGCAAAGCTCACTGCCGCACTGGATAAGTTCCTTGCCGCCTGTGCCAAGTTCAAGCTCCCCGTTCTTGCGGGCACTGAGATGAACGCCCCCGGACAGCTGCTGGCTGATGATTTCACTGTTCCTGCATTGGCAAAACATTACGCCCAGCTGGCGGCGGGTGCCGATGCGTTTACTTGTTAAGGAGAAGATTTATTATGAGTACTTTTGTCGGAATCGGGCTCGGTCCCATCCAGACCGGCATCTTTCTTGCCGGAGCCTTCAAGGGCGGTTTTGACCGCATCGTCATTGCTGAAGTCAACCCTGATCTGAAGGCAGCTGTCAACGCCGCCGGAAGCGTCACCATCAACATCGCCAACCGCGACAGCATCACCACCGAAGTCTACGGCAACGTGGAGGTCTACAATCCTCTGGACCCCGCCGAACTGCCCAAACTCATCGACGCCGCCGCCGAAGCGGAAGAGTTCGCCACGGCTCTGCCCAGTGTGAAGTTCTTCTCCTCCTGCGCCCCCTGGCTTCTGGAAGGCTTCAAGCGCTCTCCTGAGCGCCGCCGCTTCATCTACACCGCCGAAAACAACAATCACGCCGCCGAAGAGCTGGAAAAGGCTGTGGGCGTGGCTTTCCCCAACACCTACTATCTCAACACCGTCATCGGCAAGATGAGCGGCGTTCTGAAAGAGGGGCCTCTCCCCATGCTGGCGCCCACCGCTGCTGTGGGACATCTGGTTGAAGCCTTCAACACCATCTACATTTCCAAATGCCCCGGCATTGAAGAGCGCAAGACCGCTTCACTCTATGTGAAGGACGATCTTTATCCCTTTGAAGAAGCCAAACTTTACGGACACAACGCCACCCACTTCCTTCTGGGAACTCTGGGCAAGGCAAAAGGTTTCACCACCATGGACGAGCTTGCCGATCAGAAAGATCTGCTCGCCATTGCCCGTGCCGCATTCGTTGAAGAATCCGGCAAAGCACTGGTCAAAAAGTACGCCCACCTCAACGACGAACTTTTCACCGAAGCCGGATTCACTGCTTACGCTGAAGATCTTCTTGTCCGTATGACCAATCCCTTCCTCAAGGATGCCATCGACCGTATCACCCGTGACCTTGAGCGCAAGCTCAGCTGGGACGACCGTGTCATCGGCACCATGCGCACCATCCTGAGTCAGGGAGTTGAGCCTGTGAACTTCGGCAAAGGTGCCAAACTTGCCGCCGCTGAATTTGCCGAAGGGGGCGACGCCAGGGCAAAGCTGGCAGCTCTCTGGCCCCAGCCCTGGGGCGAAGAGCACGAAAAACTCTGCCAGATCATCGGACTTTGATGATGTTGTAAAAAACGAGTCCTCCCGCCCTTTCGGAACGGGAGGAATTTTTTTTGCCCTGAAAATCAGGAGTTATTGTCCGGACTCAGGGGTGAGCAGTTTCAAGCCGATGATCCCGGACAGGATCATGACCAGACAGAGGATACGCCAGAAAGTGGCAGATTCTCCCCAGAGAATGATTCCCGTCACTGCAGCGCCAACGGTCCCGATGCCGGTCCAGACGGCGTAAGCAGTGCCCAGAGGCAGGGATTTCAGCGCCAGCGCAAGAAGCAATACACTCAACCCCATGGCAACGACAGTGCCGATTGAGGGCAGGAGTTTGGTGAATCCGCAGGAGTATTTCATACAGACCGCCCAGGCGACCTCAAAAACTCCTGCAACAACAAGCAAGATCCAATTCATAAAAAATCCGCAAAAAAAAAAGGGTCGTCCCCATTGAAAAGAAATCTTCCGGGGTCGTCCCCGGAAAATTGTTTACGCTTGTTTTAATATAACACTCCGGAAAGAATTTTACAAACTTTTCAGTATGAGAGTTGAAATTTTCTCTTCTGCCGTGTACATTAAGACAAAACAAACCAACTTGAGGAAAACAGCTATGAAAATCAAATTCGGCATCGGAAGAAGATGCACCAATCCGGAACTGCCCATCTCTCTGGCAGGATATTTCAACAAACGCATGTGGGACCACATTCTTGATGATATTGAGGTCCGTGCTGTCGCCTTCAAGGAAGATGGTGAATACAGCTGTATCATCCAGTTTGATCTGCTGAGCATCAACTACTTTCTCTACAACTTCGTCTTCGACGCCATCAAAGAGATCGGTCTGAAGGGATTTTCCTCCAAAAATGTCCTTATCTGCGCCACCCACAGCCACACCTGTCCTGATCCTTTCAGCGATCCCAACAGTATGGAGTACTGCCGCTTTATCGCAGGAAAAGCCGCTGAAGCCTTGAAAGAAGCTGTGGAAAACATGCAGAAAGGCGAACTCTTTTACACCATGACTCAGGATCACAGGTTTCAGTTCAACCGCCGTTACTGGATGAAAAACGGAACCGTTGTCACCAACCCCGGCAAACTCAATCCTGAGATCCTGCGCCCCGAAGGGGAGATCGATCCCCAGATCCCCATGCTGGCGGTCAAAAACGATGAAGGCATCGCCCTGCTCATCACCAGCATCGTCAACCACACCGACACCATAGGCGGCTGCGGTGTTTCCGCAGACTGGCCCGGATTCATGCGCCGCAAACTTGAACCCACTCTGGCTCCCGGAGCCATGGTGCTGCCCCTCATCGGCGCTTCCGGAAACATCAACCACTTTGATGTTTCCACCGACATGAACCAGACCTGTCCTGACGAGCCCCGGCGCATCGGCGAAG
The DNA here is from genome assembly GCA_017457065.1 of Lentisphaeria bacterium. GTDB lineage: Bacteria > Verrucomicrobiota > Lentisphaeria > Victivallales > Victivallaceae > UBA1784. The sequence goes on along the minus strand of JAFTIE010000027.1, from coordinate 2,013 downwards.
GCTACGCCGAAACCGTCGCCGCCGCTCTGGACTCCTTTGTTCCTGCTCCCGGCAAAAAGATCCGCATGGTCACTGCCAAAGTGAAGAGCTCTCCCCGGATCGTTGACCCGGCTGACGTGGCAGAAGCCAGAGCCGTAGTCGAAAAGTTCAAAGAGATCGACACCTCACAGGTGGGCAAAGGCATCGACATCACCAGTGAAGACCTTGCCAAAGGAGCCCCCTTTGCCTTGAAATTCTTTGCCGAAAAGCTTCTGGATCTGGCGGAGCACCCCAGAGTCCCCAATTTCCTTCTGACCAAGATCGAATTCGGTTCCCATGTCGTTCTGGCGTCACTTCCCAGCGAACCTTTTGTGGAAATAGGTCTCACCTTGCGCCGTTCCGTCTTCCGTGACAAGTTCTGCATCGTCACCTCTCACGGCAACTACAACGGCGGAAAAGAGATCTTCTCAGGCTACATCCCCAACTCCTGGAACTACGGCCGCGGCGGCTACGAAACAACTCCCCGCAGCAGCAACTACGGCATTGACACAGCTGATGTGCTCATCGCCAAGTGGCGCAAACTTGCCCTCAAGTGATCCACTCTTATGGAACAGGGAGAACTTTGCAGAGATCTTTTACAGGGGCTCATTTCCAGTGAGCTAACTTTCGGCACCCGGCTTCTCACAGAGCCGGAGCTTGCCCAAAAACTGCAAGTCTCCCGGATGAAGATCCACCGGGCTCTGGATGTGCTGCGCCGCAAACAGCTCATTTATTCCCGTCCGGGAGCAGGAACATTTCTCCTTGATGAGCCACCCTTTTTCAAGTTGAAACAGCTCCGGGCATTTTATCTGAAAAAAACGGCTCTGCTCTACGCTGACCCGCCGGATAACATCCACTGGAGTCTGCAGACCGTTTATGAACTCAAAAACCGTCTTGCAAAATACGGTTTTCAGCCCGGACTGTTCCCTTTCAGCATCGGCAAAAGGAAGAGAAATACCAATCTGGCGGAGGTGATCTCAAAGATCCCTGAAGAAGAATTCGGCAGCGTTGTCCTTATGCACAACTATACACTGCAGCTGACAGACAAAGCGCCCCTGCTCCGGAGCAAGCCCTTCCGCTATTTTCTTCTCAATTACGCCGGAACTTCACACCCCCTCCCTCTGCCCGGCTCCCACCAGGTCGTCTACGACCACTACGGAGACGGCTTTATCCTGGGGGATATACTGGGGCGTACCGGATGCAGGCACATCATTATGATCGGCTCCCGCTCTTTTATGCAATGGAGCGCCGACCGCTGTAACGGCGTGCAGGATGCTCTGCATCTTTCTTTCCCGACGCTGGAAATACCTTGTCTCCCTTCAGAAGCACGGAGCGTGGGAGTCGTCCGGAACTTTATACGACGCAACGGACCTGACACTGTGGTCATCTGTGCAAACTGTGATTTCGCCATGGGGACAACAGCTATTCTCGCCCGGGAAAAATTAGTTTGCGGCAAAGATTACAAGCTCATTGCCTTTGCTGACAATCCCCTTTATCAGGATCAGAAATTGACCGCAATGGCTCTGCCGAGCCATCAGGCGGCTTTACAGCTTGCAGAGCTGGTCAGAAAAACTCAAGAGAACCCCGATGCCCCCGGACATCTTTCCGTTTCACTCAATTCAGAGTTGAAACTCCGGAACAGCTTCCGTTTGGCGTGACCCTTATTTGTTCAATTTATCTTGAACAAAGTTCAGAAATCAAAAAAATTTTTTTCAAAATATCTTGCAGTACCTCTCTATCAGAGTTATCTTAATAATGGTACAAGCATTTTCCATTTCCGGTAAAAATCGTGAGGTATTTATGAAAAACAGATCATCTCTTTCCCTGCTTCCCTTCACCCTTATTGAGCTGCTCGTGAGTAAAACCTGTCAAACAGGTGTTTCTCTGTCGTATTACCTGAAAAAAGAAAACAAAAAAATACCTTATTATGCTTGCGAAGCAAGCGCTTCATGCCCCAACGGGGCGCTTCATATTTTCCGCAGGAAAATGCTTCAT
>JAFTIE010000229.1 GCA_017457065.1 Lentisphaeria bacterium | reverse complement strand
GAAAAAAGAGAACAAGAAAATGCCTTATTATGCTTGCGAAGCAAGCGCTTCATGCCCCAACGGGGCGCTTCATATTTTCCGCAGGAAAATGCTTCATACGGCGGAGCCGTGCTTCATTCGATCAGCGTTCACGCTGATCGAACTGCTGGTCGTTATTGCCATTATTGCTATTCTTGCTGCCATGCTGCTGCCTGCCTTGCAGCAGGCGCGTGAGCGTGCCAGAAGCATCAAGTGTCTGAACAATTTCAATCAGTTCGGTAAAGCAGCCAATTTTTACGCTTCAGACAACAACGGCTATGCTCTTGCCTACCGCAACGGGAACAAATCCGTGACCTCAAGTAAATTTTTCTACGGAGCCGGAGAATCCTCTTTCTTTTACGGCTACCTGCCCCTCAGAAAGTATGAGATCGCAGGGGGAGCCTATCAGTACTCCACAGGCAAGTTTGACATAAGTTCCTACGCCTGCCCCTCAAGAAATTTAAAAGATCCCATCGTTGCCGGGAAAGCTGACGGCAGCCGTGCCTACGGCCTGGGATTGAATGCCAATATATCTTTAGGCGATGGAAAAATGGTCAAGGTGGCGCAGTGTGCCATCCCTTCCAGGAGTATGCACATGGTGGAGACTGATTACACAGGGGCCAGCGTTTCTTACTACAGCAACAGTGCCGCCCATATTGTCTCTCCCCATTTCGGACCAAGTGCTGACGCCTACGAGGTCATTCCTGACAACCAATCCATGCTCAACGGCAAAGCAGTTGCCGGCACGCTCTTTGCTGACGGGCACGTTGAAGGGCTGACACGGGACAAAACACCATTCAAGTACAAGTTTGCCAACGCCCAGAGTTCCTCTTTCTGGCAGTGGTGCAAGTTTATGAGCTCAAGTTGGAACAACAATTGGTGAGGATAGCGGCAAAAAATCCTCAGAAAGAAAACTTTTTTGATTATGCTGCTTGACAAAACGCCAAAGTGGATGTATATTAACTGAATGTTACACAAATATACACTTAATTTAACAGATATTGGAGACTAAAAAATGCCCCACTCAAAACAGGCTTCCAAACGTCTGCGGACCAGCACCGAAGCTAATCTCCGCAACCGTTCCAGACTCAGTGAGCTCAAGACCCTTGAAAAGAAACTGCGCGCCGCTGTTGAAGCCGGCGATGCTCAGGTTGATGAATTCCGCCGTGCCTTTGTCAGCCGTCTGGACAAAGCTGCCAAGGTCGGTGTCATTCCCGCCAATCGCGCCGCCCGCAAGAAATCTCAGGCTGACAAACTTGCTGTTGCCAAGTAATTTTTGATTTTCTTGCGCAAAAAGAGGACTGCTGAAACCTTCAAAGGTAACAGCAGTCCTTTTTTATTGTCTGTATAAAACGTTACAGTTCTGCCCTGCAGATGCCGGGGAAAAGACAGTGTGTCCCTGCATGCTGCTCTCAGGGGCGTAATTTTTTTCCTGCTCCTTCAAGGAGCAAACGCTGTATGGCGGGGGAGACATTCCGGAGCTGTACTTTCTTTCTTTCCAGCAGGATCCCGGGATCTGCCCCCTTTTCAAGGAGCATGCGGATCAGATCAACGGAGATATCCCGGTAAGATACGGCGTGTTCCAATATATTCAAGGAACGTGGACCGGGCTGGTTGATATTCCATTTGAAGGATCGTAAAACTTCAAAAAACTCAGTTGCCCGAGGAAGATTTTTTCTGTGGTGCACCAGCACAGCTTCAGGCAGCCAGAACCGGGAAGCTCCATTTTTGACCGTCATATTTTCAGGAGCCCCTTTTTCAAGGATCATCCGGAATATATCAGGTGATCCGGCACAGACAGCTATGCTGCACATAGAAACGTTTTCGGAATTGATGTCAAATGAAGCTCCCTGTTCAAGAAGGAACTTCACCAGAGATTTCCGCCCGAAAACGACGGCGTTCTGCAGTGCATTGAGTTTGTTGGCATAAATATAGTTCAGAGATGCCCCGGCATAGAGAGACTGTTCCACCTGGAGCGGTTCATCTTTGATGATACCGTAGATCAAAGCTCCCTGAGCCCGGTCAGCTTCAGTGACGGCAGAGTCCAGACCGAAGCGTTTCAGCACTTTCAGTGCTTTGGAAGCGTGGTTTCTCACCGCCAGCATATAAGGAGTTTCCCCGTTGCGGTCAATGTCATTTTTCATTGCCGGGGCTCCGGCGAGAAGTATTTTTTCCAGCAGATCATCCCGGTTGTAGAGAGATGCCAGATGTACCGGGGAACGGTCCTTGCTGTCTCTGACATCAAGACGGGCGCCCGATTCCACAAGCTGTGCAAGGAGAAACCAGTCCGTATCATCTGCCGGGGGACGGCATTTCAGAAAAAGATGGAGCGCTTCAAAGTGTGTAAGAAGCATGGATTTCCCCTGCTGCAGATCCACATTGTCAGCGCCGTTGACGGTCATGATCCCGGTCATCCGCCTCTTTGCATGTCTTGCCTGAACAAAGGGGGGCAGAGCCGTATCAGGTCCGTGCCCGGCATCGATATCGGCACCTGAAAAGATCAGTCTTTTCAGCAGATGTTCCGACATGGGCAACATGCCGTTGAAAGCAAGTCCCGTCAGGGAACGTCTGTTTCCGGAGCCGTCCGCAAAGAGTGTGTCGGGGTCGATGGCTTCATTTTTAAGTGCCGCAAGGATCTTTCCCGTCAGCTTCATTCCCGCCGGAGTTTGGATGAACGGCGGTGTTTTTCTTTTAAGGAAATTTTCGATTTCAGCTTTCAGAACAGGAGAAACTGACACACGGTCCCGCCGGGTCTGCCGCTGTTTCTTGCGTTTGAGCTTGAGGGAAAGCTTTTTTTCCCATTGGGTGAAAAGCTTCAAACGTTCCTCCCGGAAGGGGATCTGTCCGGAAGCAGGGGATTTCAGGAAGGCGATGATCTTGCGGAACTCCGCCAGACGTACCGGAAGAGTTCTCGGCTTGTCAGCAGTGATGAACCGGCTTTGCAGAAAAGTGCTGTTCCCCGGAGCAGGAGTATTTGCTGAAGAACTCTTCTTTTCAAAGGATCTGTCTGAAAAGAACCAGACAGCAGTTCCTGCACCTGCAGCAAGAAGAAACACAAATGCGGCAGCAAGAGATCTTGCACCGGGAAAGTGTCTGCGGAAACTCAAAGGGGAGTTTCCCTGCTGCACAGTTTCGATCATACGGCACAGCATAAGGGCGTTCCGGGGACGTTTTTCCGGAGATTTTTCCATCATGCACTCAATGAGTTCTATTGTGTTTCCCGAAAGATACCCGGCGACCTTCCGCAATGACGGCGGCTCTTTGTGGAGCACATTGAGAACTGTTTCCAATGGCGTTTCTCCCTGGTAGGGCAACATGCCGCTGGCAAGCTGATAGAGGGTGACACCCAGAGAATAGATGTCAGATCTGATGTCCACATCGTGGGGTGAGCGGCACTGTTCAGGGCTGGTGTAAGCGGGAGTCCCCATAAGACAGTTGTCAAGGGTCAATGTATTTTCGGCGCTTTCATCCCACCGGTTTTTGGCGATCCCCAGATCGGTGAGCTTACAGCTGCCGTCACTGCTGCGCAGTATGTTGGAAGGCTTTATATCCCTGTGGACCATCCGGTATTTTTCCAGTTCCAGCAGGGCGTGGGCAATATCAGAAGCGACCTTCAAGATCTCCTGTTCCGAAAACTTTTGCAGTGTATCAAGTTTTCCACCGGGAAGATACTCCATTGCGATGTAAAGCACTCCGCTGACGGAGTCGCAGCCGATATCATAGATCCTCACGATATGGGGATGCTCCAGAAGGTGAAAGCACTTCGCTTCCCGCAGGAAACGTTTGCTGAGGATACTTTCTTTTGTGGAGTCATGCTTCTTCATGATCTTCAAGGCGAAGACCTGTTTCAAAAGCAGATGTTCCGCTTTGTAGACCTCACTCATTCCCCCGGCGCCGAGAAATGAAAGGATGCGGTATTTGTCAAGGATCGTTCCTTCAGAAAGCAGGGGCGGTTCCTCTTTGTGCTCTGCAGAAACAGTATCCGGGAACTGCTGCAGAAAAGCTACCAGCCCCTTACATCTGGGGCACCTTTTCCCTTCAGATGATCTTGCAGCTTCAGCGGGAGCAAATTCAAAACAGCACTCCGGACAAATAACTTTCCCGTCACTCATTTTTCACTTTCACTCTGTGAAGGGGTGAATTTTTCAAAACATCTGACGGCTTCGCGCACTCTTTTGCCCAGAAAATTTTCTTCCAATATACGTTCCCGCCGCTACCGGCAGAGTTCACATTTTTCCAGATGCACCCGGCAGCACTGGCGCAGCAGCCAGGAACCTGTGGAATTCAGCAAATGTTCTATTTCAAATTCTTCAAAGTGTCGCATAATGAGGAAGATTTACAGAAAAGATCACAATTTTTCAAGTTCACGGATCGTCCGCCGCAGATGTTCGATCCCGCGGCATTTGTTGATGTAGACGGCATTGACGGATATGCCCAGTTCTGCGGCGACCTGAGCCGGGGGGAGCTCCTCCATGACATACATCTTGAATGAGCGGAACGAAACGGACTCCATCTCCTTTTCAAGAAGTTTGAAAGCTTCGGCACATAAATAACTGTGCCATTCGGCGTCCCATTTTTCATCAAAGGCATAATCCATGAGAGCCTGATTCTCAGAAAGTTCCGCAGCAGTTCCCTGCCGTTTCCGCAAAACGGCGAATATCTTATTTTTGGCGATCTCCTGCAAATAAGAGCGGAATTTCCCTTTGTTGCGGTCATAACGGAAGGTTTTTGACCCCATGAAAAAACTCACCATGACATCCTGGACAAGTTCGTCGATCTCAACGGCATTCAACCCCCATTCGTGTCCGCAGTAACGGATCAAAGGGGAGTAGATCTCCTTGAATTTTTCCCAGGAAACCTCATCCCCTTCTGTAATTTTTTCGAGAAAAGAAACATCCGTTGTGAAAGACACTGCTCAGTACTCCATCAGCCAATACACAGAAACTTTTATTAATATATATCTGAAATGATGGAATTACAAATAAAAAACAGTATGAAATCAAAAAAAACTTTTTCAACTTCCGGCTGTTTCCGGGCTTTTTCCGTCAGAAATCATGTTTTATGGATGGTGAGGGAAGGGGCACTGCCTCTGCACTCTCCGGATCTGTTCCGGACAGACCAGTTTCACGATATTGCCGTTGACACACTCCACTTCAATGGCGCCGCCCGGAACGGGGATCACCGCTGAAAGAGTGACTCCGGGAAGGGGGGAAAGTGAAAACTCTTTCCAGCCATCCTTTTCAACTTTGATCCCCAGAAGCATTTCGGCAAGCAGAAACAGGGGACCGGCGCTCCAGGCATGGCAGAGGCTCTTGCCGAAGGGACGTGTGTAAAAGGCCAGATGTTCATTGCCTCTGTGCGCCGGATCGAATCCCTCCCAGAAGGAGGTCGCTCCCAGAGAAAGCATACCGCCCCAGATCTCCCGGATCTTTCCGACGGCATCGGCACTTCTGCCGCATTTTGCGAGGGCAAGGGCTTCAAAGACCGACATGTAGGGAGTTCCTACGGGGGGGAGCTCCCCGGCTGAAAGGGCATCGGCAATGCTTTGGGATGTTTCTTCATCTGCGAGGTCTGCAACGACTGCCATCATGTTGGCGTGGCGTGAAAACTCTCCGCTTCCGGGAGCGGCGGAAAAGAGCCCTTTTCCCCGGTCAAAGCAAAGTTCTTTCACTGCCTTTTCTGTCATTTGTGCTGCCTCAATGAGCCGGGCGGCACGGGGGAGATCCTTCATTCTCTCAGCCAGAGCAGCTCCGCTTTTGAGTGCCATGATAAAGAGCATTTGCAAAACGGTGATTTTCTCTCCGGGGACCCAGTCGATAAAGAGCCAGTCTCCTTCCCGGTCGGCACGGAAGAATCCTTCAGGAGTACGCATTTCCAGAAGGAACTCCAGATTGTCAGTAAGGCGGGGGTACTCTCTTTCAAGAAAGGGCATATCCCCGAAAAACTTCTGGTAAAGGTCGTGGCTGATGATGTGCCACAAGGTATAGTCGGCAATGGTGTTGATATGGGCGGTCCGGGCGCTCACCGCACCGAGGACCGAAAGGGAATCCCTGATGATCTCTCCATCCCCGAAGGCGTAGGCAGTGCCCATGAGAGAGACTGCCAGATCTCCTGCCCAGGGGAGTCTGTCACGTTTGATGCCGTCGTTGAGAAAATTCATCATGCAAAGATGCAAGGTGTAGGCACTGTTCATCCAGATCCGGGTCAGTTCCTCATCTCCCGGAACGGCAAAAGCTCCCCGGTAGACGACGGGGTGAAAAAGGGCTTTGAGCGTCACCTGGGCTGAAGGGGCATTTTCGACTCTGATGTATCTGAGCGCCAGCGGCACCTTGCTGCGCCAGACTCCGGGAGCAACAGGGAGCAGTTCCCGGGTCTGTTCTTCATGCGCGGGATCACAGTTTTCCATTTCAGGGATGCTTTCTCCCACAAACATTTCCGGGCGGGAGCTTTCAGAAGGCGTTGCGATTTCCACATAGCAAAAGAGCTCTTTCCCGGCATCCCACACATTATCTTTGATCTTCTGTGCTTCAAGTTCCACTTGGGGCAGGGCGGCGTGATGGGGCATGATACCGTCTTTCCGTGCCGGACGGGGGACGGGCAGAGCTTCCTTCACCTCCCCTGCGCTCCAACGCCAGCGCTCAGGATTTTCTGTGACCTTGAGCGCCGGAAGATCTTTTTCCACATCACTGCAGACGATCCGCACCGCAAGGAGTCCCCCGCCGGGGACAGTCACTTTGACACCTTGAGCATACTCTTCTGTCAGCAGTTCGCCTTTGCCTTCCCAGTGCAGTTCTCTTGTGCCGGAGCTCTGCAAAAAGAACTCCTCTTCTTTTTCAAAGGCGGCGGAAAACAGTGCTGTATGCTGGGGGACGCGGCGGTATTTGGTGTATCCAACCTTGAGTTTCGCTTCATTTTTTTCCCGGAACATCCGTTCCAGCATAAATGCTTCAAATTCATATTGACCGTAGAGCCACCAGCCGTTTTTCCCGGCGCAGGGATCAGAGGGCATTTTTTCTCCGGAACTGTAAACAGGATCAATAATAAAACGTGCGGAATCTCTGTAAGCTTTGGGGAGCATTTTCATCATCCTTTTAAAAAATACTTCAGCTAAGTTTCATGTAGTAAACAGTTTTATCCATGCGGGCTTTGAATCCCGCCTTTTCGTAAGCGTTCCGTGCGGGAGCGTGGGCAGAATCCAATCCGGTGCTGACAGTGGCAACGGTCATGCCGGCGGCTCTGAATTTTTCAAGGACCGCCGCATACATTTCCTGAGCGACGCCCCGTTCTTCAGAGTCAGGATCCTTGGCGTTGTTGCAGATGATGCCGGTTTTGCCTCTCATTCCGAAAAAGATGAATCCTGCGACCTTGCCATTTCTTTCGCAGATCAGTATCTCATGGGGGACCTTTTGGGCCTGGGAGATGATCTCACGTTCCTTCACCCTGTAAGGCTCTTCGGGGTCAGGATAGAGCATGGGGTAGAGTTCTTCGCCCAGCAAATTTTTATAGTTGTCGAAAATCGGTTTCCAGGCTTTACGGGCGATATCAAGAAGAACAGGAAGATCCTCTTCTCTGAATTCACGGATCATATTTCCTCCTTGTTTTTGCGGAGTGTCAAAATTTTCAAAAGTGCTTCCGGGAAAATATACCCCTCAGAGGATATTTTTTCAAGTTTTTTTTCGTTATCAGACCAAATATCGTGTAAGAAAAACGCTTCAGGATCCTCTGTCCCGGATGAAAAAAAACAGTATTGAATTGATTTGCAAAGAACTGTTTTGAGTGATATATTAACGGCAATATAAGAGGCAATTTCAAAACTCCTCAAAATTGTCAAAGCGCCCTTTTCTTCGATCTGATAAAGGGAGCGTACCGGTGCCCAGAGGCAGCAGGTCGATCTTCATATCCAGCAGACCGTCTTTCATTCCGGCATTGGCTGCCTGCTGCTTGCAGACACCGTCTTTCATGTGGATCAAAACACACTTGTCGGCAAACTTCTTCAGCAAAAAGCAAGGGGAGTAAATATGGATTTTTCAAGTTTTATAAAAATTATCCATTAGGGACAATATCTTTCCCCGATCTTACGTTATGGGTATATCAACATTTTAAGAAGAGGAGGAAGAAGTTATGTATATCGATGGAGGAACAGGGAGTATGCTCCTGCAGGCGGCAGCCGCCATGTTTTTTTCGTGTCTGGTCTTTTTCAGGCAGATCAAAAACTGGGTCGTCAGTTGTTTCAAAGGTTCAGGAGATACAGACCAATGAGCGGAAGGGTTTTCCGGGTTCCGGGATCATTCCGTGACCCTTCGGGGTATGTGTTTCAGAAAGAGGGGCGTTTCTTCCGCAGGATCACCGCTGCGGGAAGGAAGGATTTTGACTTTTTTATCAACTCGGGAACTGCTGAAAGTTTGTTGAAAAAGAAGAAAATCGTCCCTTTTAAAGTGACAGAAGAGGAAAAATTGACCTTGGCTCTTGAGACGCTCCCCTTTATTTCTTACCCTTATGAATGGAGTTTCAGCCAGCTCAAAGAGGCGGCGCTGCTGACTTTGGAGATCATGTTTGAGGCTTTGGACCACGGCATGATCCTTAAAGATGCTTCTGCTTTCAACATTGCCTTTCACAAAGGGGAAGCCGTTTTTCTGGATCACACATCATTTTCCATATATAAAGAGGGGACTCCATGGTGTGCCTACAGGCAGTTTGTGAACCATTTTTTTATCCCTCTGGTGCTGATGCGGAAAAAAGATCTCAGACTTCTGGGGCTTTTCAGGAACGATCTCAATGGCATCCCTGCTGATCTGGCTGTTGAGTTGCTGCCATGGTACAGCTGTTTTGATCTTCATGTGTTGTTTCACATCCGCCTTCATGCTGCTTTTGAGAAAAAGTATTCCGGAGCAGAAAGGGGGAAGAAGGAGCTTTTCATAAGCAGAACGCATCTGAAAAATCTCCTCGGTTCCATGAAAGAGTATATTGCGGGGCTGGGATTCCCCGCCCGCAAAACCCTGTGGGCGGATTATTCCGGAAAATGCAGTTATTCAGATGACGCTCTGGAACATAAAAAGAAGATCGTTGCGGATTTCTGTTCCCGGGGCAAATTCAACACTCTTTGCGACCTCGGCGCCGCCGGAGGCGAATTTGCTGCCATCGCTGCCCAATATGCCAAACTGGTTCTGGCTGCCGATATGGATCCTTGCGCCGTGGAGGATCTTTACCAAAAGAGCAAACTTTTTCCCAATATACAGAGTATTTTATGTGATTTGAACAATCCCGTTTCCGGACTGGGAGTCTTTACAGAAGAGCGTTCATCCTTCTTTGACCGTGTCAAAGGTGACGCTGTCATGGGGCTTGCCCTGATCCACCATTTGCGGATCACCGGCAACTGGAGCCTTGAACAGATCGTCAGGCTTTTCAGAACGATCGCCCCCAATGCTCTTGTGGAGTTTATTCCCCTTGACGATCCCCGGTGCCGCCAGCTGCTCCGGGGCAGAGAGGGACTGTGCCCGGAGTGGAACATAGAAAATGTGACCGGGGCTTTTCAGAGGGCTTTCAAACACTGCCGCCGCCATACGCTGCCCGACTCCGGGCGGATCATACTTGAACTGAATGATTGAGGTAATTTCAAAACTCCTCAAAATTGTCAAAGCGCCCTCGCTTCGATCTGATAAAGGGAGCGTTTTCGGCTGTTACCTTACAGGTAGCAACCTCAAACTACCCTTTACAGCTCTTTGCGAATGGCATCTTTGTCATT
>JAFTIE010000228.1 GCA_017457065.1 Lentisphaeria bacterium | reverse complement strand
TCTCCAAGGGGAGTCGAACCCCTGTTGACGGGATGAGAACCCGTTGTCCTAGGCCTCTAGACGATGGAGACGCTTCTGAGCATGGTTAAAATATACACTCTGTATTTAAAAAAGTCAAATCATTATTGCAAAATTCTTGAAAAAAAGTTTATGAGATGGTATATTATACCCAGTGCAACGCTAATTTAATCACAGGAAAAGAAAATATATGTGTGAGATCCGTACCCGTTTTGCCCCCAGTCCCACAGGCTTTATGCATGTCGGCAACCTCCGTACCGCTCTTTACGCCTGGCTTCTTGCCCGCTCAGGCAAGGGCAGCTTCGTGCTGCGTATCGAGGATACCGACCAGAATCGCTACGTGGAGGGCGCTGTTGATATTATTTACTCCACTTTAAAACAAGCCGGGATCGACCATGATGAAGGTCCTGATAACGGCGGCGATTATGGTCCCTATATCCAGTCAGAGCGAAAACCTCTCTACAAACAGTATGCGGAAAAACTGGTTGAACTGGGGGCTGCCTATTATTGTTTCTGCGAAAAATCCGAAGAGACCGAAGCGGAACCCGGCGAAGAAAACAAAAATGAGTTTTCCGATGGACGCTGCCCCGGACATTGTGATGAACTTTCAGCCGATGAAATCAAAGCAAAACTTGCCGCTGATACCCCCTATGTGATCCGGCAGCGCATCGACCGCAACGGATCTACTGCCTTTCAGGATTCCGTTTTCGGTGAGATCGAAATCGAAAACAAGGTGCTGGATGACCAGATCCTGCTGAAACAGGATGGTATGCCCACATACAACTTTGCCAATGTGGTGGACGATCACCTCATGGGGATCACTCATGTGGTGCGTGGATGTGAATACTTGTCTTCCACCCCCAAGTACAACCTGCTTTACAAGGCTTTCGGGTGGGAGATCCCCACTTATGTCCATCTGCCTCTCATCATGGGCAAAGATGCCGAAGGAAATGTTTCAAAACTTTCCAAGCGTCACGGGTCTGTCAGCTTTGAAAACCTTGTGGAAGAAGGTTTTCTTCCCGAGGCTATCGTCAACTATATTGCTTTCCTCGGCTGGAACCCGAAAAGCGATCAGGAGATCTTCTCTCTTGCGGAACTGGCTGAAGTTTTTTCTCTTGCCGGTCTCAACAAGGCTCCTGCAGTTTTTGACTACACAAAACTGCGCTGGATGAACTCCGAACACCTGAAGATGATGGCTCCCGAAACCTTTGCCCTTCTTGCCAAACCCTTTGCAAAAATCGATGGTACGGCTCTTGAAAGCAAGTGGAATATCCTTGCGGAACTGATCCGCTCACGGATCGAAACTTTGACAGAGATCCCTGAAAAGATTGCCTTCTTCCATGAACTGCCTGAGTTCGGTGCCGATATGTTCAACAACAAAAAGAGCAAATGCAATCCCGAAGTTGCGAAATCCATTCTTGAGGAGCTTATCCCCAAGTTTGAAGCACTTGCAGAGTTGACTCCTGATACCGTCAATCCGCTGATCGAAGCCTGTGCCGCTGAAAGAGGTGTCAAGCTGGGACAGCCCATGTGGGCGGTCCGCATCTCCCTTTCCGGTTTGCCTGCCACTCCCGGTGGCCCTGCTGAGATCATGAATGTGCTGGGTAAAGAGGAGTCCATGCGGCGTCTCAATGCAGGACTTGCAAAACTGGGATGACCAAAGATGAACAATCGTGTGGCAGTCATTGCGATCATCGCTGAGAGCATTGAAGCATCCGGGGAAATAAATGCCTTGCTCCATGAGTTCAACAGCTTTATCATCGGACGCATGGGGCTTCCCTACCGGGAGCGCAAAAAGAATATCATCACCATTGCCGTTGATGCCCCCCTTGCAACCATCAATGCCCTGAGCGGTAAACTGGGACGTATCCCCGGAGTGACTGCCAAAGCAGTGTGTTCAAAAGAAGAGGAATCCTGAAGGATAAAAAAATAAAACAGGATACCTGAAGGTATCTTGAAAAATTGCATACAGCAATATCTGCCTGACACCGAAATAGTTTTTGAGGTGAAAGATTACGGAAAATTGCTTGCTGTATTCCAGTTGCAGTGTATATCAGCGGCATCCGTTCTTTACAGGCGGCTGCCGCTGTCTTTTTGATAAGGAACGATAAGGAAATGGAAAAACTGCTTCAGCTTCTTGAAGAATTGCACGCCAAAGGCGCTCTTGACACTTCGGCGTGGTGTACTCTTTTTGCTGCCGGCAACAATGAAGCTTTCCGGGCTGTTGCTGCAGAGAAGGCGCGCAAACTTACTCTGGAGCGCTTCGGCAATGGAGTCTTTGTCCGGGGGATCGTTGAGTTTTCCAATTACTGTGTCAATGATTGTCTTTATTGCGGTATCCGCCGTTCCAATAAGAAAACAGAACGGTACCGCCTTGATGAAAAAGAGATACTGGAGTGCTGCGAAACCGGGTATGCTTACGGGTTCCGCACCTTTGTGCTCCAAAGCGGTGAAGACCGTTTCTGGAGCACTGAGAAACTTTGTGCTCTTGTTAAAAATATCAAAACGCAGTTTCCCGACTGCGCCGTTACCCTGTCTGTGGGGGAACTCCCTGAAGAGGATTACCGTCAGCTGTTTGCCGCAGGTGCGGACCGCTATCTTTTGCGCCATGAAAGTGCCTCTTCTGAACATTTTTCCATGATCCACCCGGCAAATCAGACTCTTGCCACGCGACTGGAATGTCTGAGCGCATTGAAAGAGATCGGATTCCAGACCGGGTGCGGTTTCATGGTTGGAACTCCCGGACAGACTGTGGAACATCTGGCTTGTGATATGGCTTTTATCAGCAGTTTCAAGCCTCAAATGGTCGGCATCGGTCCTTTTATACCCCACTGCGACACCCCTTTTGCTGATGCGCCTTGCGGCAACGGTGAATTGACTTTGTTCCTTCTGAGTCTCTGCCGTATCATGCTGCCAGATGTGCTTTTGCCCGCAACAACTGCCCTGGGAACTCTGCTGCCTGACGGCAGAATGCAGGGGATCCTTGCCGGTGCCAATGTGGTCATGCCGAATATTTCCCCAATGGAAATCAGAAGCAAATACACCCTTTACAACAATAAAAACAGCGCCGATCCCGGAACTGCCGGAGTTTTGCACTCTGAATTGCAGAAGCAGCTTTCTCTTATTGGCAGACAAATCGTGATCGGTCGCGGTGACTATGGAGACAGAGCATGCTGAAATTGGCTTTTTACGGAAAAGGCGGTATCGGTAAATCCACCACCGTTTCAAATATTGCCCTTGCTTTCGCAGAAAAAGGAATGAAAGTTGTGCAAATCGGATGTGACCCCAAAGCGGATTCCACTTCGCTTCTGCTCCGTGGCGGGAAAGTGACGCCTGTATTGGAGTTGATCCGCAAGGGAGGAGTTTTTCAACTTTCTGATATCAGCGCTGTGGGGGATAAGGGCGTGATTTGTGTCGAATCCGGCGGTCCTGCTCCCGGAGTGGGGTGCGCCGGGAGAGGCATCATTGCTGCACTGGAAACTTTGGAAAAAATGGGTGCATTCAAAGAGTGGCAGCCCGATGTGGTCCTGTATGATGTGCTGGGAGATGTGGTTTGCGGCGGCTTTTCCATGCCCATGCGCAATGGATGCGCCGACTGGGTCTACATCCTGACCTCCGGCGAAAACATGGCGATCCATGCGGCTGCCAACATTGCCATGGCAGTGGGGAATTTCGGGCGCCGGGGATATGCGAAATTAGGAGGTTTCATACTCAATAAACGCAATGTCAAAAATGAACTTGCAAAAGTTGAGGAGCTGGCATCAGACTTTGATTCTTCCATAACAGGAGTGTTGGAATGGAGTTCCCTTGTTCAGGATTCCGAAGAACGCAAAGAGTGTTTGCTGTCAGCTTTTCCGGAGTCTCCTGAAGCCGATTCATACAGGCGTCTTGCTGAAGCTGTATTAGAAAACAATTGCAGGAAATAAAAAATGGAAAACTTAACCGTTCCCATTTCAAAAGCGGCGTTTCCGCAACCATTTCCGGGAGGATTGGAATTCAATGCTCCCGCACGGGGGATGTGGAACATCGTCCATACCGGGATGCTGCTGCCTGAAGCTCATCAAATCTTCATCTGTGCCAGAGGCTGTCTGCGGGGCGTGATCCTGACCGCCGCAGAAATGAACGCCATGGATCGTATGTCATGGGTGGGGATCGAAGAAAGGGACTTTTATGACAATTCCATGGAGGAAAATGTTATTGAAGGCGTAACAGAGATCCTGCATAAACTCCCGAAAAAGCCTCCCGTTGTCCTTGTTTTCATAAGCTGCGTGCAGCTTTTCGCAGGAATGGATTTCCCTGAATGTATCAGAGAGCTTTCCCGCCGTTTCCCCGGAATCTTTTTTGTGGATTGCTACATGAATCCCACCATGAGGAAAAGTGGTCTCACCCCTGATCAGCTTATGCGCCGCCAGCTTTTTCTGCCCCTTCAGGAAACGGCACAGTTGGAAATGAACGCCGTCAATCTTTTAGGGAGCGACTTTGCTGCCGACAGAAATTGTGAACTTTTCCTCTGGCTTGAAAAAAACAGGATCATCTGCCGGGAAATTACAAGGTGTACTTCTTATGAATCTTACCTTGACATGGGGAAAAGTTTTCTCAACATGACATGGATACCTCAAGCCGCACCCGCCGCAGAAGCTCTTGAAAACCGTTTGGGGCAGAAACATCTGCATTTACCCATTTGTTACAGCGAAAGGGAAATCGGGGAAAATTATGCAGCTCTTGCACAGGCTTTGGATTTGCCGGTTCCTGATTTTTCAGAAGAGCGCAGTAAGGCGCAGAAGGCGCTTGATGAAGCGTTCTCTGTTATTGGTACTACGCCCGTGGTCATCGATTACACAGCGACACCAAGGGTGTTGAGTCTGGCACGGCGGCTTCTTGAAACCGGTTTTAACGTGGAACGGATATTTGCCGATGTGTTTATCCCCGGAGACAAAGAGGATTTTGAATTTCTCAAGAAAAATTTCCCGGAACTTCAAATCACGCCGACGCTCCATGTCAAAATGCGTTTTGCCAATGAAAAGAAAACAAGTTCTAAAGTTCTTGCCGTCGGGCAGAAGGCGGCCTTCTTTACCAATACTCCCAATTTTGTTGATCTGGTCTGGGGCAGGGGCTTTTACGGACATCATGGCGTTGCGGCAGTTGCCGGACTGCTGCGGGAGGCATGGCAAACGCCGAAAGATATAAAGAAGGTCATCAGTCATAAAGGATGGGGGTGCGAAAGCTGCTTATGAAAGTTGTCAGTTCTGTAATTTCCATCCACAGTTCCGATACGGCAGGTGTTTGTTCATCGCTTTATGAGCTTGGAGGCTTGACAGTTGTTCACGATGCCTCCGGGTGCAACTCCACCTATGCCACCCACGATGAACCCCGCTGGTACGATCGTGGAAGCAGGACCTGTATTTCCGGTTTGACTGAAACTGATATGATCCTGGGGAACGATGAGCGTTTCATAGACAGTGTGGTCGATGGAGCAAAAGAATTCCCCGGCTGCCGCTTTATTGCTGTTTGCGGTTCTCCCATGCCCATGATGGTCGGAACTGACTTTGATGCTCTGGGGGCGGAAATTGAGAAGCGTACACACATTGATGTTCTTGCTTTGCACACCAATGGTATCAAATCTTATCTTGATGGAGTCAATCAGGCACTTTGTGCTTTTGCGGAAAAGTTCTGCTGTGAAAACTTGCCGAAAAATCCCCGGAAAGTTAATATCCTTGGAGCAACTCCCCTTGACTTTTCCATCAACGGTCAGGTTGAATCCATCAGAGAATTTCTCACCGAAAACGGTTTTGAGATCAACTCCTGTTGGAGTATGGGGAGTTCATTTGAAGAGCTGACAAGGGCAGGGGAGGCAGGAGTCAACTTACTGATCTCTTCATCGGCAAAGAAACTTGCCCTGTACTTTGAAGAACGTTTCGGAATCCCCTATGTTGCCGGAGTCCCCATAGGAAAAGTTTTTGGAAAAAAATGTGTCAATGCACTCAAAGCTGCTGCCGAAAGCGGCAGCAGCAGCTTGCTTTGTCTTTCAGAACGCCGTGTGGGAACTCAAGCCGCCGTCATCGGCGAAACACTTTGGAGTTCCTCTCTTTGCTGTGCTTTGCAGTTGGAACGGGGAATTGATGCTCATGTGCTCAATCCCCTTGAAAAAGAGTTCGCATTCATAAAAGAAGGTGAACTTGATGTGATAGGTGAAAATGCTGTTGCTGAAGCGTTTGCAAAGGTTTCAGCTGTTTACGCTGACCCCCTTTACAAACCCATTGTCCCGGAGGGAACGGTGTTTGTCCCCGTTCCTCATGAAGCTTTTTCCGGCAGATGTTTCAGGCGGGATATGCGTTCTCTTTGCGGTCAAAATTTTGAAAAAGGAATTTAATATATGTTGAAAATTGCTGTATACGGAAAAGGCGGTATCGGTAAATCCACCGTGACTTCCAATCTGGCAGCGGCATTTGCCCTGCGGGGGAAAAAGGTCATCCAGATCGGATGTGATCCAAAAGCTGATTCTACTGTCAATCTGCTTAACGGTGAACCCCTGATGCCTGTAATGAATTATCTGCAGGAACACGACCGGGACCCGGAAAATATCGAAGATATCGCAAAAGAAGGTTTTGGCGGCGTGCTTTGCATTGAAACGGGCGGACCCACTCCCGGACTGGGATGTGCCGGAAGGGGCATTATCACCACTTTTGCTCTGCTCGAATCCCTTGAGCTTTTTGAAGAACGCAAGCCCGATGTGGTCTTGTATGACGTGCTTGGCGATGTGGTCTGCGGGGGCTTTGCGGCGCCTATCCGGGAAGGATACGCAAGTCAAGTCCTGATCGTGACCTCAGGCGAAAAAATGGCTCTTTACGCTGCCGGAAACATCAAGCGTGCTGTTGATAACTTTGCCGATCGCGGATATGCAACTGTACGCGGGGTGGTCATGAACCGCAGGGCTGTTGAAAATGAGGAAGAAAAAGTGCGTGCCTTTGCTGATGCCAACAACCTTGAGATCGTGGCGGACATTCCCAGAAGCAACGATATCATCCGCTATGAGGATATGGGGAAGACTGTCATTGAAGGCGATGCTTCTCTTGAAGTCAGTCAGGCATTTCTTTCCCTTGCAGATTTGCTGCTCGCTGAGGAAAACAACGGAGAATAAATAATGGCTGATCGATATTACTTCATCTCCGCCGGAGAGCTGGCAGCAAAGGGAGCAGACAACATCCCTGATGAACTCATCGGGAACAAACATCTGATCTACAGTTCCCCCGCAACTTTGGCGTTCAATTCTCCGGGAGCACAAGGCTTCGGCGTCAAAAGGGCAGGGCTGGCTGTTCCTGATTCGGTCATGCTTCTTGTGGCTCCCCGCTGCTGCGGCAGAAATACATCTGCCCTTGCCGCTCCCGGGAACTTGGGAGAACGTTTTTTCTATCTGCTCCTTGATGATACGGACATCGTAACGGGGCGCCATCTGGTCAGGATCCCTGAGGCTGTGGCAGAGGTATGCAAGTCACTGCCCGCCCCCCCCAGCGCAGTGATGATCTGCATTACCTGTGTGGATGCCCTTTTAGGAACCGACATGGAGCGGGTCTGCCGCAAATGTACAGAAAAAGCAGGCGTTCCGGTGGAGCCGTGTTACATGTACGCTCTGACAAGGGAAGGCAGACTTCCTCCTATGGTCCAGGTCAGGAAGAGTGTTTATTCTCTTTTGAAACCCCTTCCCAAGCGTTCTGATGCAGTCAATGTATTGGGCTTTTTTACCGCATTGAGCGAAGAGTGCGAACTGCGCTTCCTGCTGAAACAGGCTGGTGTCAACAAGATTCGGGAACTTGCCTTGTGTGCGGACTTTAACGAATATCTGGAAATGGCTGAGGCAAATTTCAATATCGTTCTCAATCAGGAGGCGCGTTATGCCGCAGCTGATCTGGAAAAACGTCTCGGTATTCCCAGTGTGGAGTTGACCCGGCTTTATCAGCTTGATAAAGTCCAACGCCAATACCTCCTTTTCGCCGCTGCCATCGGCGTGCAGTTCGATGACAAAGTGTATTACAATGAAGCTGCCGCAGCTGTTGAAAACTTTATGAAGAGTCACGGAAATATTTCCATATCAGTAGGGGAATGGCTCAATGGTGATCCCTTTGAGCTTACTCTTGCCTTGCTCCGTTACGGCTTCAAAGTGCCGGAGATCTTCGGCACTGTAGGGGAGGGGAACTTTGTCTGGGTGAAGAAAATCGCTCAACTCAGCCCTGAAACCCGGATCAGTTCCAATCTTTCCCCCACCATGATGCTCTACAAAGATAATGAAATTCCCTGCGATGCCTTTATCGGCAAGGATGCAGGCTACTATCATCCCGGCGTTCCCGGTGTCAACTGGAACGGCGAATCCCAACCCTTCGGATACGCCGGGATCAAGGCGCTGTTTACGGAACTTGATACCGTACTGACAGCCGGAAAGGAGAAAAAATGAAAGGTTTTCTCAAACGTCTTTCCCCCTTTGCCCCGGATAACTCCGGCGTTGTTTCCGCTCTTTTTGAGTTCGGGGGGCTTATTGCTGTTTGCGATGCAGGAGGCTGTACCGGTAATGTCTGCGGTTTTGACGAACCCCGCTGGTTCACCATGCGCAGTGCCGTATTCAGCACAGGTATGCGGGATATGGATGCTATTCTCGGCAGAGATCACCTGCTTGTAGACAAGATCGTTTCCGCTCAGGAAACGGTCAAAGCCCCCTTTGCGGTCCTTGTGGGAACGCCGGTCCCGGCGGTGATCGCCACAGATTTCAAAGCCTTGCGCCGCATGGCTGAAAAACGCACGCAAGTTCCAGTATTGACCATTGAAAGCACCGGTGTCAACTATTACGACAAGGGGGCTTCCAAAGCCTTTGAAATGCTCTTTGATACCTTTGCTGTGGAAAATTTGCCTGTGGAAAAAGATTCCGTCGGCATACTTGGGGCGACGCCCTTGGATTTCAGCTCCTGTCAGGCAGGCAAATTTCTTGCAGACAGCATAGATAAAAAGGCTTATGTCTACGGAATGGGGGCAGGACTTGAGGCTGTAAAACATGCTTCAGCCAATGAAAGGAATATTGCAGTTTCTCCTTCAGGTGTCGCCGCAGCCAGACTTTTGGAAAAGCGTTTCGGCACGCCGTGGAAAATGGCATCTCCCTGGCTTCCGGAAGAGCTGCTGAAAAATTGCTCATCTCTTGCCGGTAAAAAAGTTTTGATCATACACCAGCAATTTGCCGCTGCTGCCTTGAGGGAAAAACTTCTGGCTGCGGGAGCAGATGATGTGGCTTGTGCCACCTTCTTTATGACCGAAAAATCCTTGACCGCCCCCCATGATAGAACTTTGAAAGAGGAAGAGGATCTTGCAAAGGCCGTAGAAGAGTTCAAAGCAGATGTGGTGATCGGCGACCGCATGTTTAAAAAAGTTCTGCCTGATTTTCAAGGCGGATTCATTGATTTTCCTCATTTCGCTGTTTCCGGGAGACTGTGGGAGAATTTATGATGAACAGCTCTGTGATCGTCCGTTTGATCCGCCTTTACGGTATTGTGCAGGGGGTGGGATTCCGTCCCTTTGTCAGCCGTACAGCCGCTTTGTACAATATTACCGGGGATGTGGCGAATAAAGGATCATACGTTGAGATCCATGCAAAAGGGGAAAAAGAAAAGTTTGAAAAGTTTCTTGGTGTGCTGAAAAATGATCCGCCTCCCCGCTCAATGGTACTCAAGATGGAACTCCTGGAGTGTGCGGATTTTGAAAAAGAGGATTTTTCCATTATAGAAAGCCTTCATGAAGCAGGAGATATCTTTGTTTCTCCTGATATTGCAGTCTGTCCGGAGTGTCAGAAAGAAATTTTTGATCCCCGGGACCGCCGCTATCTTCACCCTTTCATCAACTGTACCGCATGCGGTCCCCGGTTGACGATTCTTGATGCAATGCCTTATGACCGGGAAAGAACCAGCATGAAGGAGTTCCCCATGTGTCCTGAATGTGCTCAGGAATACAGTACTCCTGAAAGCCGCAGATACGATGCTCAGCCTGTCTGCTGCAATGAATGCGGTCCGGAACTCTATCTTGTGGGCAGAAAAGAGCGCGGCAAAGATGCTTTGACCCTTGTGCGCCGCTCCATCATGTCCGGAAAAATCGTTGCCATCAAAGGTATCGGTGGTTTCCATCTCTGCTGCGATGCGGCAAACGATGAAGCTGTCAAGCACCTCAGGGAATTGAAACACCGTCCTGTCAAGCCTTTTGCTCTGATGATGCGTGACCTTGAGACAGCAAGAAAAAATTGTGTAGTTCCGGAAAAAGCGGTTCCGCTCCTTGACGGCTGGCAGAAACCCATCGTGCTTTTGAAGAAAAAAGCAGACTCTGTTCTGCCGGAGTCCATTGCTCCCGGAAACCCTGCTGTGGGTATCATGCTGCCCTATGCACCATTGCATCTTCTGCTTTTCAATTACGATGACGGCGTTGAAATGAGCGATACTCTGGTTATGACCAGCGGCAATCTTTCAGGAGCTCCCATCTGCCGTAATGATGAGGATGCTTTGGAACAGATCTCAAACTTCTGTGATCTGATACTTTCCCATGACCGCCGTATCCGGCTCCGGGCTGATGACAGTGTGATGGATCTTTTTGAGGAGGCTCCTTATATGATCCGCCGATCCAGAGGTTTTGCTCCATTGCCTTTCCGTATTTCTCAAAAGTTCAAAGGGGAAGTTCTGGGCATTGGCGGCGAATTAAAGAATACCTTCTGCCCTGCCAGGGATGAACTTTTTTACCCATCAGCCTATCTGGGGGATCTGGCTGATCTCAGAACGGTCAAAGCTCTGGAAGAATCTGTAGACCGTATGAACTCTCTTCTGGAAATACATCCCCGGCTGGTTGCCTGTGATCTGCATCCCAGATACAACTCTACTGCCGTTGCGGAAAAAATGGGACTCCCTCTTATAAAAATCCAGCACCACTACGCCCATATTGCAAGTTGTATGGCTGAGAACGATCATACTGATCCCGTTATCGGCATCTCCTTTGACGGAACAGGATACGGTACCGACGGAACCATTTGGGGCGGTGAATTCATGAAAGCTGATTTTTCAGGCTTCACCCGTCTGGGAGCGATCGCACCGTTCCGACAGGCAGGGGGGGATGCCTCTTCCAGAGAAGGGTGGCGCATTGCCGCTGCTCTGGCAGGAGCCCCGGATGATCCCGGAACACTGAAACTTCTCTGTGATCTCGATTTGGGTAAAAGTGAAGCAGAGTGGAAATTTCAGCTCAGAATGATTGAAAAACAGCTCAACTGTGTCAACTCCACCAGTTGCGGGAGACTCTTTGACGGCGTTTCAGCTCTTCTGGGGATCTGCACAAATTCCACATTTGAAGGCGAAGCCGCTATAAAACTGCAGTTCGCTGCTGAAAAAAGTGAAAAACAAGAGGAATATTCCATATCTTTTCCCTTCCTTTCCTGTTCTGAAGATCTTTTCCATCTTGACACGAAGAGTTTGGTCAAAGATTTGATTTTCCGGAGACTTCAGGGAGAATCAAAGTTTGATCTTGCATGGAAATTCCATGCCGGACTTGCACAGCTGATCACCGCCGGTGCCTTAAAGTGCCGTGAGATGACCGGGATCGGATGCTGTGCCCTGAGTGGCGGCGTCTTTCAAAACACTTTGCTGCTGAAACTGGTAAAAAAGCAGCTTGAAAAACATGGTTTTAACATATTGCACCACCGCCTTGTGCCACCTAATGACGGAGGTCTTGCTTTGGGACAGGCGGTAATTGCAATGTATCAACTCAATAAAAAGGAGTGAAAAAATGTGTGTCGGATTATCAGCCCGAGTGGTAAGTGTCAAAGGCGGCAGCGCTGTCATTGATGCTTCAGGCGCCAGAAGAACCGTTTCCGCAGAGTTGCTGGATGAACTGGAACCGGGAGACTATGTTATGGTCCATGCCGGGATCGCCATTGCAAAAATAACCAATTCTTCCGAAGAAGAATCCACTCAGATCATGGAGCAGCTTGATGAAAACGCCCCGGGAAATAATTGAAAATTACTCCGGACGCCCCCTGCGGATCATGGAGGTATGCGGAACACATACCCATGAAATATTCCGCTGCGGTATCCGGAAAATACTGCCGCCTCAGGTCGAACTCATTTCAGGTCCCGGATGTCCTGTTTGCGTGACGCCGCCCGGATATATTGACAGTGCTGTTGAGCTTGCCTTGAAGCACAACGCTCTGATTTGCACCTTTGGAGATTTGATCCGGGTCCCCGGCAGCCGGATGAGTTTGGCTGGAGCCCGCAGCCAGGGGGCTCAAATCAAGGCAGTCTACACCCCGCTTGATGCTGTGGAGATCGCTCAAAATAATCCGGACAAAGAGGTCGTTTTTCTGGCCGTCGGGTTTGAAACAACAGCGCCCTCAGCCCGTCTTGCCGTAAAACATGCGGCAGCTCAAGGCATTGAGAATTTCTCTCTTCTGACCTCAAATAAGACCATGCCCAACGCCTACCGTGCTTTGGGAAATTGTGCCGATGCTTTTCTCTATCCGGGGCATGTCCACACGATCATCGGAAGCTTCATCTGCCGGGAACTGCTCAAAGATGGTGTTTCTGGCGTCGTTGCCGGATTTCAGCCAAATGAACTGCTGACGGCTTTAGCGGTCATACTTCATCACGGTGAATCAGGGGAGGGGGCATTCTTTGAGAACTGCTACCGCCGCATTGCCAAAGATGAAGGCAATCCCGCCGCAATCAGGATCATAGAAGAGTTTATGGCGCCTTGCGATGCAGAATGGCGGGGGCTGGGCGTGATCCCCGGATCAGGATTGAAACTCAATGAAAAATATGCGTCTTTTGATGCAAGACACAAATTCAACGTTCCGGAGTGTTCCGGAACACCTCATGCCGGCTGCCGCTGCGGAGAGATCCTCAAAGGTATTCTCAAGCCTCAGGATTGCCCCCTTTTCGGCAAGGTGTGTACCCCCGTCAACCCCGTGGGTGCCTGTATGGTCTCTCACGAAGGGTCCTGTTCAGCTTACTATCAATATGGGAGATAATATCTTATGACACAACAGTATGTGACTCTTGCTCACGGCGCAGGCGGTGAGCAGACAAATGAACTTATCAACAAAGTGTTTAAGGCGCACTTTGCCAATCCTGAATTTACAGGCGACGATGCCGCCGTCCTTGCCCCCTGGAGCGGAAAGATCGCCTTTTCCACCGACGGATTTATCGTTTCCCCCTGGGAGTTCCCCGGCGGAAACATCGGAAAACTCAGTATTTGCGGTACCGTTAATGACCTTGCCTGTATGGGGGCAAAACCCAAATACATGACTTGCGCTTTCGTCATTGAAGAGGGGTTCCCCCTCGATAAACTTGAAGAGATCGCTGCCGCCATGGAAAAAACTGCCGCCGAGGCAGGAGTGAAAATCGTGGCAGGCGACACAAAAGTTGCCGGTAAAGGTCAGGTAGATAATGTTTTCATCACCACCACCGGTATCGGCGAGATCATCCCCGGAGTCCGCACATCGGGCACGGCAGCCAAACCGGGGGATGCCGTCATTGTCAC
>JAFTIE010000227.1 GCA_017457065.1 Lentisphaeria bacterium | reverse complement strand
TTGTCAAAGCGCCCTCGCTTCGATCTGACAAAGGGAGCGTTTTCGGCTGTTACCTTACAGGTAGCAACCTCAAACTACCCTTTGCAGCTCTTTGCGAATGGCATCTTTGCCATTTTTTGAATGACTTTTGAAATTACCTCTTCAGGAAAAGTGGTTATTCTATTTCCTCAATGCTGATATCATCCACCCAGGCGGTGCCTGTGCAGTTCATCAGTCTGGCGTGGATGTAGGAAACTTTGGCATTCCCGGCTTTGGCTGATGTTTTGTGAATGAAGCTCAAATAGGTCCAATCCATTGTTCCGGCAAGCCATCTGCCTTTGGGGAACCAGCGGTTGGCATCGTCCCAGATGTTGACGCAGAAGCCGGAGGCGCTTTTGCTCATCTGGACCACATTTTCAAGTTTGACCTTGAAGCTGATCCGGTATTTGGTGTTGGACTTCAGTTTTCCGGTGATATACTGCCCGATGGATCTGCCTTTTTTGTGGTCGGTGCAGACCAGTTTCATGGAGTAGGGGGCACTGAAGAAGACTTTGCTGTCAAGGGTTGCAAAATCTTTGGGCTTCTGGTTGTTGGTGTACCATCCGTAGAACTTCTTATTTTTGGTGACTCCCCAGAAGCGGTCGGCAGGTTTCCGGGGCTTGAGGGTGTCGAATCCGGGATCGTAGATGACCTCGTTTTTACAGGGACCGACTGTTCCATAGTTTTCAAGATCGTGGAACCCTTTTGCATAACGGGACCACTTGTAGTGGATCTGGCAGTTTCCCTGGGACTTCAAAACGCGGCTGCGCCCGAAGTTGACCGGGAATCCGCTCTTTTTCAAACCGGGAAATCTGGCAAGAGGAATGGAAAGAGTCACTTTGAATCCCCCTTTCACCGGCGTGACGGCAACTGCCGCATCTGAACGCCATGAAGCGTCAAGAGTGGAAGATGCTCCGGCACGGAACCATTTGAAATCGGTGAGAGAACCCTTGCTGTTGACGATGAGCTGATAGTAGTTCTTTTTGTCGCCTGAAGGATTCAGGAAAACTTCAACAGAGTTGTCGCGCCAGGTCTCTTTGTCATCGTAGGCACGCTTTGCAGCCACAGTGTCAGCAAAATGGGGCTCTTCACACTCAAAGGTGAAGTCGATGGTTTTTGCGTTCAAAGCCGCAGAAACTCTGGTCGTGACCAGCTCAGGATCGGCGCCTTTTTTCACATCGTGGGGAATAAGCTGTACAGGGGCTCCGCCGAAACGCATGGTGACGCCTTTAGCAGCGCTGGTGCGGTTCAGATAACTCTGAGCGGCTTTTTCCAGATTGTTGAGATACTCTCTGCGGAAGAGGGCGATCCTCTTGGCTTCAAGGGAATTTTTGGGGACCATGGAAGCGGCTTTGTCAAAGGATCTTCTCAAATCGGCAAGGACAGTTGGGGAGTAGATCTTGTGCCACAGGTCGTAGTCGGAAGGCACTGAGACCACAGGTCCGATGGGGGTATCGACGGTGCGTCCGTAGATCTTCTTGAGCCAGGTATCTTCAAAGAATTCAAAGAGCTGCTTCATGACGGGAGCGGCTTTTCCGAACATGAGTTCGTGGTGCTCGTTGATGATTTGCTGCCAGTTGCATTTGTTGTCCCATGCCACTTTTGAAAAGACATGGAAATTCAGATAGAAGTAGAGATAGCGGTCACATTCAGACTCCATAAAGGCACCGAAGATGTAGGGCGACATCCGGGAGTAATAGGCGCCCACGGCACGGGGGGTGGGGGCGGGAACGCCCTTGATGGCAAGGCGTCCGAATTTATTGGCGTAGTTCCAGATCCACACTTTGCGCCCCAGTTTTTTGACCCAGGCTTTGATTTCACCATCCTGAACAGCGGCAGCTTTGGGATCAAGGATCCAGGGACCGGTTTCAGCAACCATGACATTCACATTGTCGGGGATCGCCCGTTTGGGGATGCCCCGGTAAGGCGGATAAGCCATCATGTTGAGCTGCCCCTTGATACCGGCTTTTTTAAGGCGGTTCGCCCAGTCGATCACATTGCCCCAGACAAGCTCTGTGGCGTAATATTTGCCGGGATTGTAGGCAGCTTCGCAGTTTTTGCAGTAGCAGCGGTGGAAACTGTCCTGAGGCATCACATCCACATAGGGGTTGCGGAACACCGGGAATGCCCAGGTGTGGCGCTTGTTCCACCAGACGCCCCGCTCCTGAGGCGGACGGCCGGTGAAGTAGGAAACAAGATCTTTGTAGATCTCTTCTTTGACAGGGCTTGTCCAGCAGAGCTGTCCGGCAAAGCGCACATCGGGATCGTTGAGACGGGTACCGTTGGACATCTTGACAAAGTATTCAGGATTGCTCTTGCCGAAACGGTGGACCAGTCCGAAGCCGTTGATACCGTGGCAGCAGGGCATGTACTCTGTGGGATAACGGTAGCGGTAAAGGTTGAGGTTTTTGTTGGGATTGATGACCGCATCCGCCTTGGGACCTTCAAAGTAAACACCGTCGTAAAAAGCGGAATAGGTGCGGACCTTGAAATCAGGCCGTTCCACGATATTGATCTGAGGAATGGAAAGAACCTTTCTTTGGGGGACGATGGTACCCAGTTCGCCGGGGAAATAGAAGCGGACTCCGGCGAAACGCTCCAGAAAATCATAAACACCGAAGATGGTGGCGTGCTCATAGTGCATGGACCAGCCGCCGCCCCGCTGGATCTCGCGGACGGGATCTTTGGTGCTGTCATCTCTTCCGGCGATGAAAATATCCTTGCCCACGGTGCGGATGTAGAATCCGTCACGGATCAGTTTTTCAGGATCAAGCCCTGCTTTGACTGCTTCAGGGGTGATCCCCAGACGGATGTGGTGCTTCCCCGGCTGGGGAGCTGTCGTCACAGGGATCTTGGCGCCCATTGCCTGAGAGAGAATGGTCTGCAGTTCACTTGCGGCAAATTTCAGTACCTTTGAAGGCTTGGCAGGGAGCAGGATCACAAAGTTCCCCGGCTTCAGCTCCATGATACTTTTTTTGCCGATAACGATACTTTTGGGGGCAGGAGAAGCACCGGGAAGCACAACTCCCGCCAGCATACATAATGCCAGCAACATTTTTTTCATGAGGAAAATCCTTTCTTTTAGAGGGGTATCATGAAATGGTGAATTTTACGGCTTTGAGAGAAAGGGGCTCCAGCGTCTCTTCTCCGGAACTTGAACCGCAGGGCAGGTCGATCTGCCATGAGGTCGTTTCATTTTCTTCTGACAAATTGACCAGAAAGAGCATCACTTCACCGGAGTTGTTCCAGTAAGCGGCGATCCCGCACCGGGGATGACCGACCTGTGCCATGCCTTCGCCGGGGGCGGTGTGGTGGTCGTAAGTGACGGTCATTTCCATCTCTTTCAGATATTGGGCGTAAAAGTCGGTGTAGACTTTGGTCGCCATGGAAACTGTGGCGTGGTGGAGCAGCGCACAAAGAGCGTAGCGGCGGTGGTCCGCTTCAGGAGCACTGCCGGAAAGCATACAGCAGACCTGCCGTGAGGTCACATTCATGAAATGCGCATGGGGGGAGAACATCTCAGGGGAAACGATGGAGCCGCCTGATTCCTCGGTCAGAACCAGTGTGGCGATATTTCCGGCAGTGATATTGGGTTCGTGGGTCAAATGAAGATAGACGGGACCAGCTTTGCCCACCCGGTCACGGCTCCAGATAAGGAGTTCAACCAGCTCTCTGGTATCCCAGTGACGCTTGCCGTGTTTGGGCGAAAGACACTCTTTGGCGCTGCACCAGTCGTAGTAGACACCCTTGAAAGCGTGTTTTTTAAGCACTTCGTCAATGGTGTCGATACGCTTTTTGAACCAACCGGATCTCAGACACATCTGATAGCCGTAAAGACCGTGTCCGCTGTAGCTTGGGATGATCTTGTCGCCTTCAATGGCGATCCTGCCCCAGTTTTCAGCGTTTTCTTTGAAGTCGGCTGCTTCGGGGTGGTATTCGTGGAGCGAAAAGTATGGGCATACATCAATGCCCGCAGCGTTGGCTTGAGCCAGCATCTGATCCATTTTTTCCATTTCATCATCAGGGTAGGGGGGATACGCCGCATCCCGCCAGAAGATCCCGTTGTCAAAGCCGTCGCCATCATTGTGCAGACGCATAAGGGTCGTGCCGCATTTTTGCCATGCTTCGATATCAGAGGCAAGGGGCCAACGGTTTTCAAATCCTCTTGAAGGGTAGAAGGTATTGGAGGAACAGGGGGAAAGAGGAGCCATTTTCTCTTTGACAAAAGGAAATGAAATGGCAAATTCAAACACCGTTTTGCCTTCCAGATACTGACCGTCCCGGCGGCAGTCGAGGGCGGAAAAGCGGATCTCATAGTACTGGGAAGCATTTTTCCACGCCATGTAGCCCATCTGTAATCCGGGCAATGTGCCGCCGATGGAGTTCCATTGGGAAAGATCATCCCCTAAAGTTACCTGAAAACCTTCAAGACCTTTGCGGAACAAAAGCAGAGAGAGGGGCAAATGACAGGATTGGAAAGTGGGATGGGGAGAGGGCTTCACATCGATCCAGCGTTTGACGGCATTTCCCATGTAAGGACTGACCGATTCTTCAAGACACTCCTGCAAGGCGAGACAGTTCATCTCTTTTGAGGCGTAAAGAGTGCCCACCTGCACCATGCCCAGATCGGTGATCTTGCGCTGTGCATCAAATTCAACACGGAACAACGCTTCTCCCCAGGGGGTGTATTCCACTTTCAGATCAAGAGCAATACCTTCAAGTATCGTGCCATTGGGATCTTTGAAAATACTTCTTGACTCAAAGACCGGATTGCCTTCATGTTCTGAAATGCGGCAATCTCCTTCAGTGGCTGTGTAAAGGTGGTAGAGTCCGTTTTCAGTGATCCCGATAATGAATTTCTGGGGGGCAGCGAACATATTTTTACCACTGCCGTTTTTGATGACCGCTTCACAAAGTCCCCCGGCGGCAGCCGGAGAGTGGGAACATCTGACATATTGGTTTTCAAATACAACAAGCTCCTTTTCGCAAACAAGCTTAAAAGGAGCACCTTCGGGTTGAAGAAGTTTCATAAATGAATTTTCCTTAACATTTCCAATAAACAACAGATTTTTTTCCGGCGTATACTTAACACAAAAAGTGCATCCGGAACTGCTCTTTGTTTTACTATACTTGCAATAAGCGTATTTGTAAATATCATATTCAGTTAAAAATTATCAAAAATATAGAAATTTACAGAAATATCCCGTAATTTTTCACAGATATCCGAGGTGATTCCGAAAGTTTTTAATTAAAATTTAGTGTTGTGAAGATCCCTGATACACAATGGCATTACAAATTCTCCTTGCTTCAATGGACTTACGGCAGTTTTTGCGGAAGATTTTTAAAATCACCTCAATTTATCCTTGAAGGGAATGGTGAAGTTCTGGAGCGGTTCTCCGCTGTTGCGGATAGATTTTGCGGAACATCCTGCTTCTGTCTGCAAGGCACGGCGCATTCCTTCAGGGGTGGCAAAGCCGACTTTGGCAGCGATCTCAGCGATGCTCAAATTGGAGTCCCGCAGCATATCGCAGGCGAGGACAAGCCGGCGGCGGCGCTGGTAATTGCCAATGGAGCAATCCATATATTTCCGGAACTTTTGCCGGATGGTGCTTCCTGAAACATGGAGCGCCTGTTCCAGTTCTTTCAGAGTGACCCGGTGATCCAGATGGAGCAGGATATACTCCATGGTCCGGCTCAGCAGTGAATAAGTTCCGTCATTGACAGCGGGCATCCTTTTGGTTTCACCGTTTTTCTTGAGCAGACGGTGCAGAAAAAAGGCAAAAAGACAGGCGCTTTCTTCGCCGGCGGCAACATCGCCGGTACTCCGTTCCAGAAACGCCGCTGCCGCTTTGGTAAAATCCGCTTCAAGGGTTTTGGTGATCTTGAGCGGCATTGAAGAAATGGCAAGCACTCTTTTATCCTCCGGCGGAAGAGAAAAAGAGACCTGTATGGCACGGAAATCTCTTTTGGGACCGCAAAATTCGTGCCGGAGGAAGGGAGGGAGAATGATGGCTTCCCCCTTTTGCAAATGCAAGAGAGAGTCATCTATCCTGACAGTGCGCTCCCCGGAAAAAACATAGCACATAACGTATTTGTTGTGGCAGAATCCCTGGTTCCAGTAGTGATAATCATCGCTGGAACGATGGTAAAAAGTGAGACTGTGGGGCGCAAGGAGCGGTTCAGTCGGGATCGTTACAGAAAAAGGGACATTTGCAAGTTCTGCAAAAATTTTCTCCATTGTCGGCATAGCATACTCCTGAGGCAATTTCAAAACTCCTCAAATTTGTCAAAGCGCCCTCGCTTCGATCTGACAAAGGGAGCGTTTTTCCGCCTTCGCATAAAGCTACGGCGGGACAAGCACCTGTTACCTTACAGGCAGCAAGTGCAAACTACCCTTTGCAGCTCTTTGCGAATGGCATCTTTGCCATTTTTTGAATGACTTTTGAAATTACCTCTCCTTTAAGTGTTTTTTATAGTATAGCACAGGAGTCTTCAAATTCAACCCTTGAAAGAATAAATTTTGTCAATATGGTTGTTTTTTTAGTCAAAATGGCAGTTGTGAAAAGAAATTTTGCAAGATATATTAAAACCGTATGGCAGACCAGTTTGAATAAAGGAGAGCAACCATGTATAAAACCCATTCCAATTCCCCCTGCTTCCGTGAGAAGATCGAAACAGAACTTCTTGTTGTTGGCGGCGGTGTCTCGGGTGTGGCAGCAGCTCTGGCTGCTGCCAGAGAGGGAGTCAAAACTGTTCTTGTGCAGAATCGTCCGGTTTTGGGTGGCGTTTCCAGCGTTGAGTACAGCGAAGGCAACGCCCGCTGTGTCAACGGCGCTTATAACTACACCCACCGCAACGCCCGGGAATGCGGCATCATCGAGGAATTGAAAAACGCCAATGCATGGCATTATGAAAACGGTTATTCCTCATGCTGGAGTCAGGTGCTGCGTGAAGCGATCGAAAATGAAAAAAATATCCGCCTTCTGATGAATACTGAAGCTCTTGCGGTCACTTGCGAAAAAAACCGCATCCGTTCTGTCAGTGCCCGGGGGATCAACAGCGAGATGGATTATACCATCTGCGCCGATTTTTTCATTGATGCCACCGGAGACGGTTTCTTTGCCGCCGCCGGTGCGGAGTTCCGGATGGGCAGAGAGGGGAAAGATGAATTCAATGAGAGCCTTGCGCCCGATGAACCGGATGCAAAAACCATGGGCAGTTCCATCTCGTTCCGTGCCATTGATGCCGGACATCCCGTTCCTTTCAAAGCCCCCAGAGGAGCATACCGTTTTGAAACCGATGCCGATCTGCCTTTCAGAACTCACTGCAATCCCCGGAAAGGTTACTGGTGGCTGGAATGGGGCGGCGAAGTTGACACCATCAAAGATAACGAACTGATCTATCAGAAGCTGAGAAACATCCTCTTCGGCTTGTGGGATCACGTCAAAAACCGGGGCGACCACGGCGCAGATAATTACGTCATCGACTGGATCGCCCCCATTACCGGCAAACGCGAGTCCCGCCGTCTGATCGGTGATTTCATGCTTTCGCAAAACGATATCATGGAAAACCGGGATTTTCCCGATGCCGCTGCCTACGGCGGCTGGCCCATCGACATCCACCCGCCGGAGGGGATCTTTTCTGCCGGACATCCGGGGAGTACACCGCCCTTTTTCTTTCCGCCGCTTTATGCGGTTCCTTTCCGTTCTCTCTACTCACGCAATATTGCCAATCTGCTCATGGCGGGGCGCAATATCAGCGTGACCCACGTCGCTTTGGGAACCACACGGGTCATGGCGACCTGCGCCTTGTGCGGACAGGCAGTGGGCAGTGCCGTTTCTCTGATGAAAAAATACCATTGTGATCCCAGAGATATTTTCAACGCTCACCTGACCGAATTCCGGAAACTGCTTCAGAAAAACGATCATGTCATGCCCGGTCGTCCGGTGCCTGTCCCTGAAGATCTGGTCCGGGAGGCTCAGATTTCCGCCACTTCAGAGTTGACCTTCGGCATGGTGGACCCCATGGGCGAGGAAACGCTCTTCCGGGAGCCGAAAAGCGGTCTTGATCCCAGTGATGTTCCCCCGGAAGACCGGCGGCAGGGACAGCATATCCTCATCACCAGCAGCCGGCTTGATGCCATTGAACTGCTGATGAACAACCGCAGCTCAGCGCCCGTTGAAGTGACCATGCGTCTACGGCGTGATCCTTTCGGTGAGGATCTGGCGGTTGCCGCTGCACGGGTCACTCCCGGAGAAAGGCAGAAGGTGCGTTTCGATTTCTCTCTGGAGCTGGAATCGGGGAATTATGTTTTCATCCTTGACGGGAAAGAAGATGTGACATTCTGCACTTCCACGGCGCACCTGCCGGGATTTTTCCGGAAAGCTGACGGGGGGTATCCTGATTTCAACAATATGGTCTTTGATATCCTTCCTCCCCAACGGCCCTACGGTGTAAAAAATCTGCAGAATGATTGCGGGCGTCCCGGGAAAAACTCCCCAAATATGTGGATCTCTGCACCCGGATTTCCCCAGAGCCTCTTTCTGGAATGGGAAAAGGAACAGGAGTTTGACCGCCTCGATCTGGTGTTTGATACCAATCTGGATGAGTACCGCTACAATGTTGTTGCTCCCGAATGTATCAAAGAGTTCAGTGTGGCGTATGAACACGCAGGTCAATGGCATACACTGTTGACGGAAAAGGATAACTTTTACCGTTTCCGGCGGTTCGATCTGCCGGAAAAGGTCAAAGCCCGCCGGATCCGGGTGGATCTGCTGGCTTCTCACGGCGATAAATCTGCCAGAATGTACGGTATTCACGCTTATTTGAAGGAGATGGAACCATGAAACATTTTATCTCAAAAACAAACGATTTGTCATCATCGTGCTTCACCCGATCACCCTTCACGCTTATCGAACTGCTGGTGAGTAAAACTTGTCAAACAAGTGTTTTGCCGTTGTATTACCTCAAAAATTTTTATAAAAACAACACATCCTTACGCCCGACAGGGCGCACTTCACGTTTGACGCAGTCAAACTCTTCACCCCTTCACATCTTCACTCAATCAGCGTTCACGCTGATTGAACTGCTGGTCGTTATTGCAATAATTGCCATTCTTGCCTCTATGCTTCTTCCTGCTTTGTCCCAGGCGCGGGAACGGGCAAGA
Organism: Lentisphaeria bacterium; assembly: GCA_017457065.1. Lineage (GTDB taxonomy): Bacteria > Verrucomicrobiota > Lentisphaeria > Victivallales > Victivallaceae > UBA1784. Next base: position 21,032 of record JAFTIE010000227.1, on the reverse strand, counting down.
CAGACCGGATGTCTCAGCAACATCAGGGAATGCGGCAGCGCAATCAACTTTTACCGGGGGGATCATTCTGATATCATTCCTTCCGCTATGCCCGGGGCGGCAAGCTGGGGGGATCTGATGATAAGTATGAAATATCTTCCCCCTGCTACGGAGGGGAACGCTCATGTTCTGAGTTGTCCGACTCAGACTATCGGTTACAAACAGTACCGCACTTACGCCCTCCTGAAGGGAAAATGGTCGACACGGGAAGAGCGCAAGTGGAGCCCTCTGGCAGTATGGGCCCCCGACGGAACAACTGTCTACGGTTTGGATATCCGCCGTTTTGAACAGTTGCGTCAGTCTGCCCGGGTCACGCCAAGTACCTTTGTGATCATGGCTGACAGCCGGACAAATTTCGGCAGACCGCTTCACCCTCATATGTACTGTGCCATGGAACCCCACCGGGTGACGGAAAAGACAGGCGGTCTGGCGTTCCGGCACTTCAACGATAAAACGGCAGGCGCCCTTTTTCTTGACGGACACGCCGCACAGATCAAACGGGGCGGCGGCAAATACAGAAACAAATATGATAATAGTTTCAGCGTGGGTTCTCTGAACCATTATGTTCCTCTTTTCGGGGCGGCGCGGTCAAACACACTCTGATAGTGATTTTTTCAAAACTCTTTCAAATTAAAATAAAAAAGGTGAAAAAAAGTGAAAAAACTTGCGTTTATTTTTGTTCTTTTATTGCTGGTCTTGCCGGGATACGGCAAGGATGTGATATTGCCCAACTCAGGGCAATTAGGGAAGGGAGTCGCTCTGGGCAAACATAAAAATATCGCCATAACGCTCCGGACGACTGACGGTAAGCCCCGGATGGTCTATTTGTATCTCCACCGGTCTCTCCCTGACGGCAGCTGGGCAAAGTATTACCGTATCATAACCGCCCAGCCGGAATCAAAGGAGTTTATCCTGCCTCTGAAGCGCGGCAGTGAAAAGACCAGAAGTTTCCGTTTTACCAAAGGGAGTAAAAACTGCGCCATCGCCCCCCTCAACGGAGGTACTTTGCTCAAAGTTTCCCCGTACCCTGAAGGCGGCGATTTTTCCAAGATCAAAGTGACATCCCTCAAACTCACCAATAAGACACTTCCCTTTTCCGCCGTCCATCAGGATCTGATCAAAAAAATCGAAGCTCTGCCCACGGAACAGCCCTATGTTTTCAAACAGCTCCTGCCCGGCAAAAGCGTTCCTGCTGCAGGCTTTGCCATCGTCTGCGGGAAAAGCAAGACCGAACTCTTTGCCGCTGCGGAACTTGCTCGATATCTGAAGAAGATCACCGGCAAAGATTTCCCCATCAATAAAAAATCCGGTAAAAGAATCGTTCTTAAAGTCGTTCCTGTAAAAAAGAGCGAAAACCACCGGGCGGAGTTTTCGGACGGGAAAAACCTCATCATCACCGGTGAATCCGAAAGAGGACTCCTTTACGGTGTCTATGACTTTCTGGAAAAAATGTGCGGTGTCCGCTTCTTTGCGCCTTTTGATTACGGGGAGATCGTTCCCTCAAACCCCGGTTTGGCTTTCAAGCCTTTCAAGGATGAAGTCAAATACTGCATGGAGTACCGGAACTCCCATTACTGCAGCAACGGCCGCAGCAGAAATATCAATGCACACCGCTGGCAAATGGCGGACTGGGCAGTGAAAAACCGTTTCAATGTGGAACTTGAACGGATCGAAGACCGTAAGAAACTTGTTGAATTTTACGCCCGCCGCGGCGGATGCATCTGGCTGCCTGTCTACGGCGGACACAGTTATCACCGGCATATCCCCCCTGCCAAATACTTCAAGACCGATCCGGAGTTTTACTGCTTTGAACCTGCCACCGGTAAATACCGTGCCCACCGGGCGCAGCTCTGCGGGACGAATGAAAAACTTTTCAAAGAGTTCGGCAAAGTCGGCGATGCCTACTTCAAAAAATATCCCTACCTCAACACCATCTTTATCGGTCAGGAAGACGGCAGCCGTCTGTGGTGTCAGTGCCAAAGGTGCCTTGCCATTACCCCCAAAGGTGAGCAGTTCAGCACAGTCTCTGACCGGGTCATCAACCTTGCCAATAAAGCCGGAGCCGAGATCCGTAAAAACAATCCCGATGTCATCATCGGCACCTACGCCTACCAGTTGGGGGTGCGTCCTCCCCGGATCATCAAACCAGCGCCTTATGTCCGTGTCACTTTGTGTACCTTTGGTCAGCAGGACAAGAAGGGGGATCCCTGGAAAGAAGCCATTGCGCCGACCATGATCGAATGGGCTCGTCTGACCCGGGGCAATATGATGATTTACAGCTATCAGTATTTCAACCACCGCTACCTCACTGCGACGCCTGAAGCCCAGGCAAAACAGTTCCGGATGCTTTATGCGCTCAAGATACGCGCTTCCCATCAGGAAACCGGAGAAAACTGGGCAGCGCTGGATGCGTGGATCATGTATTCCTCAGCCCGTCTTGCAGCCCAGCCCCTGCTGGATTACAAGGCGCTGAGAAAGGATTACTATGAAAAACTTTACGGTACTGCCGCTCCGGAGATCATGGAAGTTTTGGATATCTATCAGAATATGCTGATGAACCCCGCCAATTTGAAACGGGATGGTTTCAGCAGATATCCGGTCTTTACAGCTGACGAGACCCGACGGGTCGCTGCACTGCTGAAGAAAGCCGAAAGCAAATCCTCAGGTCTCAGCCGCCAGGCAAAAGCGGTCAATGCCCAGAGAGAATATTTCGACTGGTTTGCTCTTCACACCGAATTCCGCAACGCCGTGGATCTTTATTACCAAGCTCCCTCTCAGGAAAGATTCGAGCAGGCGCTGCGCAAATCCGCCGCCATGGTCGCAGGTGCAAGAAAAATCGAACAGAAACGGGTCCTCAGCAGTTATACCATCACTAGACATCCCCGCTGGGTCGCCGCCTTCAAGACCATCTGGGAAAATCAGAAAAAAGATCAGGCTTTCAAAAAGAAATATTCTGTGGTCAGGATCCTTGAAAACTGGTCCTTTTCCACCGATCCTCATGGAAAGGGGGAAAAACTCAACTGGCACAAGGCAGAATTCGATGGTCGCAAGTGGAAAACCATCAAAGCCGGAGAATTCTGGGAAAAACAGGGGTTCGACAAATATGACGGTGCTGCCTGGTACCGGACAAAAGTCACTTTGCCTTACGATAACTGCGAACTCTATTTCGCCGGAGTCGATGAAAAAGCGTGGGTTTACGTCAACGGCAAGTATGTGGGCGGTCAGAACGTCGGGGAACCGGGGGTTTTATGGCAGAGACCTTTTGCCGTCAAACTGAATCTTCCCCGTGGAGAATACACCATTACCGTCCGGGTTACAGATACGGCGGGGGGCGGCGGGATCTACAAGCCTGTCTACGTCGTTCGTCCCCAAAAGTAAGCTGTCTTGAAAGGCTCCTTCTGAAGCGGTCATATTTTTCAGAAGGAGCCGCGGAAAATAAGCAGAAAAAAAGATTTTTATCGCACTCTTCCTCGATCCTGAAAGATTTTCTGCTTCTGCAAAGCGTGATCATGTTGATTTTTTTTTGGGGATAGGGTGTGCCTGTGCCTTTCCCCCCCCCCCACACACATCCCTTTCTCAGTCCCCGGAACCGTCTCCCCTTTCCATGATTGCTGTGAGATTTTTTTTGATTTTTTTTCAAAATTTCTGGAAAACTCTTTGATTATGCCTTATATTATTTGAGGCAATTTCAAAACTCCTCAAAATTGTCAAAGCGCCCTCGCTTCGACCTGATAAAGGGAGCGTTTTCGGCTGTTACCTTGCAGGTAGCAACCTCAAACTACCCTTTACAGCTCTTTGCGAATGACATCTTTGCCATTTTTTGAATGACTTTTGAAATTACCTCTTATTTGAGGATATTTCAGAGGTTGTTATGTTTGATTACTTTGATGACATTAAATTCAGGGTCGTGACCCACCGTTTTCAAATTTACGGATATGAACGCTTTTCTGTGGCTGAGAGCAATTCTCTTGAGTTCATCCGCTCCGGGGATCTGCGTCTTGAACATCCGGATGGGAGTTTTCTGGATTTGAAAGCACCGGCATTTTTCTGGCTGCCGGAGGGGAGCGTGTTCCGCTATATCCCCATGAGTCCCGGAGCATCTGAGAGAGGGATCGAGCATATCTATGCCGATATAAGCGGTCCCCGGAGTGACCGCATGATGCGTTACCTTGACAGCCTTTTCCCTGAAAGAGTCTTTAACCCTGAGGAGCCGGAAAAATTCAGCGACACCTTTTTTGAGCTGCTGCATCTTTACAGAGATGACAAAGAAAAAAATCATCCGGGCATGGTTCTTCTGGCAGAGAAACTCATTGTTCTTGCCGGGAGCAGCACCATGCCTCAAAAGATCCACGACCCTTACGGACTTGACAGCATCGCAGCAAAAATGCGTACTGATCCCTTTAATGAATTCGATTGCCGCAAACTGGCGCAGCAGGCGGGACTTTCTCAGGATCATTTCAGAAAACTTTTCAGAGAACGCCATGCCCTGCCGCCTAAAAGTTACCTCAATCATCAGCGTATGCTCCGGGCGACAGAGCTGCTGCGGACCACTGAAATGCGGATCAAGGAGATCGTATTGAGCTGCCGCTTTGCTTCAACCATGGATTTTTCAAGGAACTTCAAAAAGTACAGCGGACTTTCTCCACGGGCTTACCGTGAAAAGTTCCGCAGTACGCAGAAAATGTGAATGACGGAATTTCTCAGCTGTTGAGGCAATTTCAAAACTCCTCAAAATTGTCAAAGCGCCCTCTTCTTCGATCTGATAAAGGGAGCGTTTTTCCGCCTTCGCATAAAGCTACGGCGGGACAAGCGCCTGTTACCTTGCAGGCAGCAAGTGCAAACTACCCTTTACAGCTCTTTGCGAATGGCATCTTTGTCATTTTTTGAATGACTTTTGAAATTACCTCTGTTGTAAAGTTTCCGCAGCCGTTCCCCCAGAAGAGAATAACGCCGCTCCCGGCGGTTGTTGGAAATGGCTATTTCGACTGCCTGACGGTCAGCCACCAGTATGAGGAGCTTTTTAGCACGGGTCATGGCGGTGTAGAGCAGATTTCTTCTCAACATCATGTAATGTCCTTTGAGCAGAGCAAGTATGACACAAGGATACTCCCCGCCCTGGGATTTGTGGACCGTTATGGCGTAGGCGTGGTTCAGTTGGTCAGCTTCATCAAAACCGTACTCCACTTTGCGCTCCCCGTTGTCAAAGGCACAGACAAATTTGCGGTTTTCACTGTCTATTGAAGTGATAAAGCCCACATCGCCGTTGAAAACATTTTTGTCGTAGTTGTTGGAGCGCTGCATGATCTTATCGCCCATGACAAAAGTCCGTTCCCCGAAGCGGAATGATTCAAGTTTTTCCCCCAGAAGCCGTTTGGCAAGTAAGGGATTCAACTTGAAAACCCCGGCATCCCCCCGGTTCATGGGGGTGAGGATCTGGATCTCTTTCACAGGATCAAAGCCGAAACGCTCAGGGATCCTTTCAGCTGCCATCTTTTCAATGAGCTCTTCTGCCCGCAAAGGATCTCCCGGATCGATCCAGTAAAAATCCAATTTCTCCTTTTCTCTGGGAGACGGGGCGACGGGCATTTCTCCGTGGATCACCCGGTGAGCGTTGGAAATAATGGAGCTTTCAGCTGCCTGACGGAAGACCTGTGTCAGGTGAGTTACTGCAAAAAATCCGCAGCCGATAAAGTCGGCAAGAACGGTACCCGCTCCCACAGAAGGCAGCTGGTCGGCATCCCCCACAAGGACTACAGCACACCCGCCGGGAATCGCGCTGAAAAGAGCGTTTGCCAGAAGGAGATCGAGCATGGAGACCTCATCCACAATGAGGAGTTCGCACTCCAGTTTGTTTTCGCTGTTGTATTCAAATTCGTTGCATCTGGGATCGTATCCCAGAAGACGGTGAATGGTCTTTGCCTCAAGTCCGGAGGATTCTGAAAGGCGCTTGGCGGCTCTGCCTGTCGGCGCTGCAAGGGCGATTTTCAGTTTTGCTTCTCTTGCGAGTTTTACGATCTCCCCCATGACGGTGGTTTTACCCACACCGGGACCGCCGGTGACGATGGAAAGGGGGGAGCGTTTTACCGTTTCAACTGCCTGAAACTGTTCCGGAGCCAGTTTTTTTACCGTTTCTTGAGGAAGAGTGCCCATTTTTTGCGCCGGAAACTTTTTGCAGTTGGCAAGTTCAGCGATCCTGACAGGAAGAGTCCTTTCGGCGTGAGCAAGAAGGGGCGTATAGATCATATTGTCAATACGTTCAAGCAATTCAAAGGCAACAGCTTCCTGTACGCCCTTCTGAGCGGCGTTTTCCGGCAGTTTCAGGAGTTCTGCCGTATTTTTGACAAGGAGCGACTCCGGGGCGCAGACATGCCCGGAGGTGGTAAGAGTGTTCATGGCATACACCGCTGCCGCTCTGAGTCTTTCAGGGGAGTCGCCGGAAATGTCGAGAGATCTGGCTATTTCATCAGCTTTGAGAAATCCGATACCGTTCACTTCATCAGCCAGACGCCAGGGATTCTGTTTGACCACCTCCGGGGCGTTGTCTCCGTAGGCTTTGAGCAATCTGGCACAGTAGGCAGGTGTAATTCCCAAGCCCTGCAGAAAGATCAAAGACTCCCGCTGGGCGGTGGATTCTTTCCAAATCCTGCTGATATCAGCTGCCCCCTTGGCGCCGATGCCGGGGACCTCTTTCAGCCGCCTGGGAAAACGGTTGAGGATCTCAAGAGTCTCTTTGCCGAAGTGATCCACGATGGCGGCGGCTTTTTTCGGTCCCAGCCCCGGAACGACGGAACTCAGGAACCGGACAAGTCCCGAACTGCTTTCAGGCAGGGCGACTTTGCATTTTTCCACCCGGAATTCCCTGCCGTAGTCCGGATGGGTGGCATAGCTCCCTTCAAGCTCCACTTTCCGTCCGGGTTCGGCACCCGGGAGCGCACCGCAGACAACGACCTCTTCGCTGCCTCCTTCGGTCCTCACAAGAGCAACGGCGAAATCTCCGGAGTCATCCCGGTATCTGAAACGGAGCAGCTCTCCTTTTAGTACGACTGTTTCGGCGGGCATCTTCAGTAACTGTCCGCATCCCGCACGACATTGCGGTACCGGCTGAAGATCTCTTCGCGGGAAATGAAACCTTCAAACTTGCCCCCTGACGAACAGACCGGCAGATATTTCACATTGTAGCGGTCAAAGTTCGCCATTGCCCACGCCAGATCGTCATCGGGGGAAAGAAGCCCGTGAGGCGTTTCCATAAGGTCATAGATCAGCATGAAATCGTACACGGCGTGTTCCAGCATGGCGTGAAGCATCTTTTCTGTGCGTATGACTCCCACCAGATGGCGATGTTCATCAAGAACAGGAAAAATCTCTTTTTTGTGCTCTTCAAAAAGTTTCCGCATGGTGCTGATGGTATCATCGGGGGAAAGCGGAATGAAATCACGGCTGATATTGAGCCGCACCGGGAGACTTTGAAGCATCATCTGATCGCGGTCATCGTTGAGCAGATTTCCTTCAGCCAGCGCTTTGCGGTAGATGGAGTTGGGTTCCAGACGGCGGGCGGCAAACCATGACACCGCCGAGACGATCATCAAAGGCACAAGGAGAGTGTAGCCCCCTGTGACTTCAGCAATGAGGAAGATCCCTGTAAGGGGTGCCCGCATGACGGCAGTAAACACGCCGCACATGCCCACTACGATGAAGTTGGGCTCTTGAAGCTGGATCACTCCCGTCAGATTGATGAGACGGGCAAAGGCGAAGCCTGTGAAAGCGCCGATAAACATGGAAGGGGCAAAGATACCCCCGTCACCGCCTGAGTCAACGGTGAGAACAGATCCCACCACCTTTACAAATATGGCGCTGCCGATGAGGATGGTCAGGATCAGCCACTCCGGCACTACCCCCGCAGGCAGCGGAGAAAGCGCCGCAAGAGCGCTTAAATTTCCGGCAAAAAGCTGTTCGATGTAGACATATCCCTGTCCCCGCAATATGGGGAAGACCGCCAGAAGCAGACAGAGAAGAGATCCGCCTGTGAAAAGCCTTACCCAATGGTTCCGCAGACGGCTTTTGACGATGCCCCCCAGTTTGTAGGCGGTTTGGATGACATAGACTCCGATAAAAGCACAGACCAGTCCGCAGATGAAATAAAAGGGCACGGCATCGGTCCGCCAGGGAACTGTAATGGCGAGATTGAATCCGAAGTGGTTGGAAACCACCCGGGAAACCACCGTCGCCACAGCACTTGACATGAGGATCGGCACAAGAGCCCCCACGCTGAATGAGGGCATCAGCACCTCAACCGCAAAGAGAACGCCGCCGATGGGACTGCTGAAACAGGCGGAGATGGCAGCCGCAGCACCGCATCCGATGAGCAGAAGCCGCTGACGGGGGTCTGCGTGAAGAAATCCCGCCGTATTGGAGCCTATGGCAGAACCGGTCAGCACACTGGGGGCTTCCAGACCGGCTGAGCCGCCCAGACCAACGGAAAAGGCGCTGGAAAGCAGATGGGTGAACATCTCACTGCCCGGAATGGAAAATTTACGGCGGTGAAGCATCAATATGAGAGGACTCAGACTTTTTGCATAGTGTCTGCCGCCCCACTTGTGCTGGACACAATGAGAAAGAAACAATCCCAAAAGAGGCAGAAAGAAAAAAAGTCCCATTGCAGAAACTTTCAGCCAGGAAGGTCCGGAAAAAGATTCGATCTTTCCGCTGAAAGCGGTCAGCGTTACCACAAAAAAGTGCATTACAGCCACTCCGGAAGCAGCAAGAACACCTATGAGCAACGCCATGATAAGGGTACTTGAACGCTCCCCGAAGGCTTTGCGGTACCAGGCAGCACCGTCGATGAAAAAACGGCGCCACTTGACCCGCAGACGCAATGTTTTTTGTATATGCACTTGAAAAGTCTCACTGATTCAGGATCGCCCAGTAACGGCCTGAAGGATTTTTGATGAGCCTTATAGGCAGGTCAAAGATCGAACTCAAATTTTCTTCTGTGAGGACATCTTCCCTGTGCCCCCGGCACATGATGTTGCCGGATTTCAGGATCATGCCTTCGTCAAAGACCCCCAGAATATCTTCAATACGCTGAGTGATGAAAATAATGGTCAGATCAGGCAGTTCCGCCGCCATCTTTTCGATCTCTCCCAAAAGAAACTCTCTTCCGGGCATATCCAGGTAGACGCTGGGTTCATCAAGGATCATCAATTCAGGCTTGGTAAGCAAAGCACGCATAATGAGGATCTTGACCTGTTCACCTGAGGACATGGTGAAGATCTGCTGGTCTGCCAGATGTTCGGCACGGAACCTTTTCATCAGAGCTTTGGCTGTGTCGATCTCATGCTGCTCGGGTTCTCTGAAAAGCCCCAGAGTGCCGTCGAAGCCGCTGATGACCATCTGCAGTCCAGTCCACTCTGTATCGGTGAACTGCTGCATACAGGGGCTTACCCAGGCAATACGCTTGCGCAGTTCCACCAGATTGGTGGTGCCGAAAAGATTGCCCAGTATTTCCACATGGGCGCCGTAGACGGGCCAGGCGTAGCCCATGAGCATCTTTACAAGGGTCGTTTTTCCGGCGCCGTTGGCTCCCAGAATGAAGCATCTGCCCCCTTTGGGGACCTGCCAGGTCAAATTATGTAATATTTCTCTGCCGCCCAGATAAACTGAGGCGTTACGGATATCAACTGCCATGGGGTCCATTTTCAGCTCCGGTTGTTTTTATATGCCATCCATTGATCCCGGAGTTCTTTGCCATGAGCAAATTCCTCCTGGAATTTATCAAATTCACCATTTTCGATCAAACGGCGCAAAGTAAAGTAGCGTTCTTCAAATTCATCCATCGCCTTGAGGACGGCTGCGGCATTTTTTTCGGTGATCTCCCGCCACATGGCAGGAGTACTTGCAGCAATACGGCAGCTGTCCCGGAATCCTGTGGCGCACCCGGCAAAGCGTTTGGACTGTTCCTCAGCTGAGGCGGCGTCAAGGATCCCGGAGGTCAACGCTGAAGCAACGATGTGAAGCACGTGACTGGTGCGTGCCACCAGGGCATCGTGGTCATTGGCATCGTCGAGATATTTAGGATGGCCCCCGGCTGCAGACCAGAGTTGAGAAACCATTTCAACAGCTTCTGGATCAGCTCCGCCGCCGTTGAGAATAAAAATGTCTGCGTTGTTGTACAACTCCGCAAAGGCGGCTCCCACGCCGTGTTTTTCGGTTCCCGCCATGGGGTGTGAACCTACGAAACGGATACCTTTGGGCGTGAGGATCTCTTCGGCGGCACGGCAGATCTCTCCTTTGAGAGAGCCCACATCAGTGACCACTGCTCCTTTGGGGAAGGAGTCGGCGTACTCTTTCATGAAGTCGATAGTTGCCTGTACCGGGATCGCCAGTACAGTGATCTGTGATTTTGTGAGCAGTTCAACCGGGGTGGAACACACCTCATCTACAGCATCCAGCTCCAGAGCCGCCGAACGGTTGTCTTCGCGGCGACCCCAGCCGATACGGTGGAAGGTGCCTTTGAGCGCCATTCCGAGGGAACCGCCCAGAAGTCCCAGTCCAATGATACCAACACTTTGCATGGCGAATTTTTACCCCAAAGTTGCAAGCAGCTCTTCGGTGCGGACTTTTCTCGCTTCCAGATCGGCAAGCTGAGCACGGGCATTGGCGACCACCTGTTCGGGGGCGCTGTTGACGAAACGCTCGTTTTTCAGTTTTCCGGCAGTACCGGCGATCCACTTGTTGATGTCGGCAAGCTCTTTGTTGAGCTTGGCTTTTTCGGCTTCAACATCAATGAGCCCGGCAAGGGGCAGACTGATGATACCTGCTGCGCAGAGCTTTGAGGGAGCCGCGCCGTTTTTGGCACTGTCAAAACTGTCAAGAGTCAACTCGATATCTTCGGCATTGAGCAGAAGTTTCAGGGAGTCGATCTGGGCTTTGAGTCCTTCAAGAGCGGCGGCATCAGCGGCTTTGATATGGAACTTCAGCTTGCGGCCGTCAGGGATATTGTAGTTGGAACGCAGGAAACGCCCGCCTTTGACCAGTTCGAACTTGTCTTCGGCAAGTTTTGCATCGGCGTCAAAGGCGATGTTTTCACATTCGGGAAGCAGCTGATACATGAGGAGCTCATTTTCAGCCAGCAAGCCCATGCGGTGTGCCAGCTCTTCGGTGATGAAGGGCATGAAGGGATGGAGCAGTTTCAGAATACGGAAGAGTGCCCAGTCCAGAACGGCAAGAGCCCGTTCCTTGTCGGCGCCGCCGGCGCGCATGGGGAGCTTTTCGGCTTCAACGAACCAGTCGCAGAAGTCGCTCCAGACCAGGTCATAAAGGGCGTGGGCAGCGGTATGGAAACGGAATTTTTCCAATTCTCCGTCAATGAGAGCTGCGGCGGCATCCAGTTTTGCGACCATCCACTTTTCATCAGCTGAAAGATTTTCAGGCAGCTGGGTAACGGCTTTGCTGGGACCCTGCATCTGACGGAAACGGCAGGCGTTCCAGAGTTTGTTGGCAAAGTTGCGTCCGATCTCACACTTTTCGTTGGAGTAACGGATGTCCATACCCACAGGGGCGATGTAGACGATGGAAAAACGCAAGGCATCGGCACCGTATTCGGCGATCACATCCAGGGGGTCAGGGGAGTTGCCGAGAGATTTGGAAAGTTTCCTGCCCTTCTCATCCCGGATGATACTTGTGAAATAAACGTTCCTGAAGGGGATCTTGCCCATGAATTCACAACCCGCCATGATCATGCGGGCGACCCAGAAGAAGATGATATCAGGACCGGTGACCAGATCGTTGGTGGTGTAGAAGTAATCCAACTCAGGAGTTTTTTCCGGCCACCCCATGATGGAAAAAGGCCAGAGCCAGCTGGAAAACCATGTGTCAAGAACATCTTCTTCCTGCCGCCATTTGCCGGGAGCGGTGGGGGCTTCAAGTCCCACATAGACTTCGTTGGTGTCATCATTGTACCAGGCAGGGATACGGTGTCCCCACCAGAGCTGACGTGAAATACACCAGTCCTGAATATTTTCCATCCAGTGGAAATAGGTCTTGCTCCATCTTTCAGGATAGAACTTGATTTCACCGGAACGGACCGCTTCGATAGCGGGCTTGGCAAGTTCGCCCATCTTGCAGAACCACTGGAAACTGACCAGAGTTTCAATAGGTACATCGCCCCGCTCGGAGTAACCCACGGCGTGAACGATATCTTCGATTTTTTCCACCAATCCCTGCTCGGTGAGCATTGCCACACACTTTTCTCTGGCGGCAAAACGCTCCATCCCGGCGAACTCAGGACCGCACAGGGCGTTCAAGGTGGCATCGGGATTCATTATGTTGATGACTTCAAGATTGTTCCTGCGGCCCACTTCAAAGTCATTGGGGTCGTGGGCAGGAGTGATCTTCACACAGCCGGTACCTTTGGTGGGATCAGCGTGGATATCTGCAATGACCGGGATCTTGCGGTCAGTAAGGGGCAGACAGAGCATCTTGCCGATGAGGTGTTTGTAACGCTCATCCTCAGGATGGACCGCAACAGCGGTATCACCGAACATGGTCTCAGGACGGGTCGTGGCGACGACCACATATTCATCGCTGTTTTCCACAGGGTAACGGAAGTAATAGAACTTACCCGGAACATCCTTGTAGATCACCTCTTCGTCAGAAAGAGCGCTCCTGGCAGCCGGACACCAGTTGATCATGCGCTGTCCGCGGTAGATGTATCCTTTGTTGTAGAGTTCAACGAAGACCTTTTTGACAGCATCGGAAAGACCGGAGTCCATGGTGAAACGCTCACGTTCCCAGTCGCAGGAGCACCCCAGAGTACGGAGCTGTTTGATGATCTTGCCGCCGAACTCTTCTTTCCACTGCCATACCCGTTTGATGAATTCATCACGTCCAAGTTCGTCTCTGGAAACATTTTCAGTCTGTTTGAGGTATTTGACCACCCGTGCTTCAGTGGCGATACCGGCGTGGTCGGTGCCGGGAAACCAGCAGACCTCAAAGCCCTTCATGCGGGCGCGGCGGCAGAGGATATCCTGCAAAGTGTTGTTCAAAACGTGTCCCAGAGTCAGGATCCCGGTCACGTTAGGGGGAGGAATAACGATGGAATAGCCGGGTTTGCCGGGTTTTGCTTCGCCGTGAAAGGCATTCATCTCTTCCCATTTGGGGAACCAGTACTTTTCCACTTCTGTGGGCTCGTATGCCCGGGGCAGTGCTTCAAACTGACTCATAGCTGTTGACCTCGATTATATGTTGTATTGTATAAAAATCCAGTTATTCCCATAATATAGCACCGATTGTATCCAAATTCCAGAAATACAGGCGCAAAAAAGAATAAAAACTTGAACTTTCCGGCAAAGGCGTTATCCGGTGGGGATGAGAGTTTTTTTGCGAACCGGTCAGAAACGGTCTTCCGGATCTCGTTGTTACAGCAGTAGAGCATTTAAGAAAAGAGGCAATTTCAAAAGTAATCCAAAAGATGGCAAAGATGGCATCGCAAAGAACTGCAAAGGGTCGTTTGAAGCTGCTGCCTGCAACGTAACAGCCGCTTGGCCCGCCGTAGCTTTATGCGAAGGCGGAAAAACGCTCCCTTTCGCAGAGCGAAGAAGAGGACGCTTTGACAATTTTGAGGAGTTTTGAAATTGGCTCAAAAACGGAAAATTTAAAACAAAAAGAGCAAATATGCAAAAAAAAAATTGTATTTTCTTACAAAGATGCTATATTATCCGGATGTAATGCTGTAAGAAAATATTAGAAAGTATATCCGGTATGAATGTGATCCAATCTGCTGCCTCAGTAAGAAAATTTCATGCGGAGCCGGAACCTCTGACTCCGCTGCCTGAATCATTGTGTTCTTTCCCCGTTAATGAACACAAGCCGGGCGTATTGCTGTTGGGACGTTACAAGGTCATTGCCAAACTGGGGCAGGGCAGCAAGGGCATTGTCTACAAATGCTTTGACAAAGTTGCCGGAATCGAAGTGGCACTGAAAGCTTTCTCTCCTGAGTTGAGCCGCGATGTCCGTGCAATGGAAAATTTTCAATACGCAACCAAACTTCACCATCAGAATATTGTTGTCAGCCGTACGTTGGAAAAAGATCCTGCGAGCGGGGATCATTATCAGGTAATGGAATATGTCGCAGGAGAAATGCTGGCAGATTGGATGAAAAAGCAGACAGCTCCTTTGACAACAGATCAGATACTGGTTCTTATCCGTCAGATCGCAGAGGCGCTGGATTATGCTCACGGGCAGAATGTGATGCACCGGAGTATCAACCCCCGCAACATTATGATCTGCGATGGCATGGTAAAAGTCCTCAATTTCGGAGTTGCCATACCGCTTCCTGACTCAGATGAGTGTTCAACCACAGACTTCTGCATGAGTCCCCGGACAGCTTCCTACATGGCTCCCGAACAGTTGAGCGGCAATGCACAGGATGCGGCGGCGGATCAGTATTCCCTCGGCGTTATGACTTACGAACTGCTTGCAGGACATCACCCTTTTGAAAAGAGTGACCTTGCCGCAGTCAGGGAGGCTGTCCTCAATGAAGAACCGCAGAAGATCCCCGGTATCCCCGGACATGTTCAGTCTGCGATCAAGCGTGCCATGAGTAAAGCTCCCCGGAACCGGTTCCGCAAATGTACCGATTTTGTCGATGCCATGAGTTCCGGCAGCCCCAATACGGTTTCCGGTCGTTTATTCAAGTGGTGTGCAGTCGGTGCTGTTACTGCCCTCATCCTCGGAGCTGCCGGATACGGGGCAAGGTTGTTCATGGGACTGCAGAAAGAAAAACTGCGGGCTGCGGAAATGGAGGAAGCCCGGAAAGGAAACAGTGGAACAGAATCAGAGAAAGGGGATTTTCCGGAAAAACATTATGAGGCATTGCGGAGAAGCTGCCAGGAGACCATCAAAAAGGTTGAAGGTGCCGGTATGCAGCTGACCGGGCGCTTTGAAAGTGATTTCAAAAGTCTGAAAAAGAACTGTGCCAACGGATGTGTTGCCCGGGAAAAAAAACTGTTTGACATAGCGTATAAAAAATTTAAGGTCGCTGAGATGTACCGTCAGAGGGTCGTTCAGACTCTTCCTTTGTACGCAGCAGCATATACGCAGAAGAAAAAAAGTCTCCAAAGCAGGAATGCGGCAGACCGGTTTGAGGCTTCTGTGTTGGCGAAAACAGGGTATACTCTGGCTTCTGCTTCTTTCAATCAGGGCGAGAAAGAGCTCTTTTCCGGAGATTTCAATGCGGCAGGTGTCAGCTTTGAAAAGGCAGAAATACAGTTTAAGAACGCTCGG
This sequence comes from Lentisphaeria bacterium, assembly GCA_017457065.1. GTDB lineage: Bacteria > Verrucomicrobiota > Lentisphaeria > Victivallales > Victivallaceae > UBA1784. Next base: position 5,711 of record JAFTIE010000227.1, on the reverse strand, counting down.
GAACAGGCGAAAGCAGTTTATCTCAAAAATCTTTTGGCGAAGGCACAGTCCGCCGAAAAAAATGAAGAATGGGAAAAGTTAGCCGGGATCGCCGGAAAGCTCCGTCCGGCAGACCCGGTAAGCGCAGTGAGATTGTCTGCGATTGCCGAAAAGGGACTTGGAGTCAAACGGCAGCTTGCAGCTGCACGGGATGCCATGAAATCAGGCAGGTTGCCTGTGGCTTTGAAGATATTGTCTGATGTCCTTGCCGTAAATAAAAACAACCCCCAGGCCGTTGCCTGGAAAAGTGACGTTGAAAAGCGGCTTAAAGCCAATGATGCGAAATACAAGCAGAAATGTGAACGTGAGACAGCAGTGCTTCTGACAACATTACCTGCGGTCAAAAAGAGCATCGAAGCAACAATGCTTGATCGGGGACAGACCTTCGGGAGACATCTGGATTGCCTTAAACAGGACTTTGAGACAGGGATCCGGTTGAAACAGAGCGATCCGGTGAAAGCCTATGGCTCTCTCAAAAAAGCAGAAGCCGCTGCCCAATGGATCCGGATCAATACTCCTCTGAGGGAACAGGCCCTGGAGCTTTTAAGCACTCTCTGCGATAAAAAAGAAGATGCCGATAGTTTTTCTGCGTCAGAAATGTCTGTTGTTCACTATAATCTGGGAATGGAATTTTATCTGCGTGGTGACATAGAGTATGAAAAGGGCGGGTTTGAAATTGCCGTTGAAGATTTCCGGAGAGCAGTCCGTGAATATGAGCTGGCATATACAGCAGCCCGGGAAGTCTATGTCAAACAGCACACAGCAGCTATACAACACGCCATGCAAAAACAGAAATGGCAGGAAGTTGCGGAAATGGTTGAGAAATTACGCCATGCGAACGGAGAACTGGCTGCAGAATTCAGCAGCATCGCACGGGAACGGCAGCAGATCAGCAACTTGCTTTCCGAAGCCCGGGAGTTGTGGTATCTGGAAGAGTTTGAAAAGGCTTTGGCGTGTACCCTGAAAATTCTGGAGATCAAAAAAGACCACGCTGAGGCTCTTGATTTGAAAAGAAAAATAGAAGGAAAACTGCAAACCGGAGTCAAGTTCATCGTCACCGTGGACGGACGTGAGGTCGATGCAGAGATTTTGTTGGCAGGGAAAACACCTGAAAGGTCAGGCGTGGTGATCAAAGGCATCAAAAAAAATCAGCACTACTCCGGATCCCTGAAGTATGGGAGATTCGTACAAAAAATAAATTTCCTTTGCGATTGGGAAGGTGTCCAGGTAAAAAAATATGCTTTGAAAGAGGCTGATAACTCCCGGATATATGTACTGCCCAAGGGCGTAAAACTGAAGATGCTCAGGATCAATGCCGGAAGTTTTATGATGGGAAGTCCCCGGGATGAAGCCGGACATACCAGTATGGAAACACTCCATAAGGTAACGTTGAGCGATGATTTCTGGATAGGGCAGTACGAAGTGACTCAGGAGCAGTATAAAGCTGTCACCAATTACAGACCGGCATGGTTCAAAGGCGATAAACATCCTGTTGAAAGTATCACATGGTTTGAAGCTAAAGCCTTTTGTCAGGCGCTCAACAGGTACTGTGCTTCACAGCTCCCCGCCGGATACAAGTTTGATCTTCCTTCTGAAGCTCAATGGGAGTATGCCTGCCGGGCTCAAACCCAAACACCCCTTAATAGCGGTAAGGAGCTTGTCTCCCGGAATGAGCGGTGCTACAACCTGGATGACATCGCCTGGTATAAATACAACCACAACATCCAGGGACAACAGGCGGTTGGTCAGAAGAGTCAGAATAATTGGAAACTTTACGATATGCACGGGAACGTTGCTGTATGGTGTGACGATGGATACGGTTTTTATCAGTCCGGCGAAGTGCGTGATCCCAAAGCATTGGGCAACAGCCGTTTCCGTGTCTACCGGGGCGGCGACTGGAAAAGTGACCCCGTCCATTGCCGTTCTGCGCAACGCGGAGGAATCGATCCCCGCAGCCGCAGTGAAAGTATTGGGTTCCGGGTCGCCATTGTCCGTGAAGAAAAGCCTTAGAGCTGTTTTTCAGCCCATGCTCCGGAGTTGGGATACTGTTCGTGGATGGATCATAACTTGTTGAAATTACCTCAGTCAAAAAGAAATGTGTGCAATTTTCCGGACTTTACCACACAGATCATATACCATCACTCTTTGGGGCAAAAAAAACTTCCGCACTGTGGTGATGCGGAAGTTTGCCTGATTGAATCAACGGAAGATCAATTCTCCGAAACACTCAGGATCGTGGAATGTCATGTTTTCCAGATTGGGAGACCAGAGAGAAAGCTCCGGAGAAACTTTGGGCGAGAAGTAATCGGTGCGTCCCACATTGAGAAGCCACCTGTTGCCCTTTTGGGGAACAGATGCCTTGATCGTGCTGTGAGGCAGAGTCAGGAGACTGTACCAGTGATTTCCCTTCCGGTAGCTCCGGACGTTCCATTTACCGTTCCAGTCCCGGTCAAATGTGTTGAATTTGGGATCCAGAGGATCGGTGATGAGCCCCCGTGCCGCATCGTATGTTGACTTGGCGATGGGATTCCAGATAAAGTGGTAATAGATCTCTTTTCTTCCCGCAGGATCGATGAAGAATTCAAAGCAGTCCTTTGCCGGAGCTGAACCGTCGTGCCCCTGAGGAATGTAAGTGCGTTTGGCTGGAAGTTCAGCTTTGAAAGCAACATAGAGATTTTTTTTGTCATACATTACTTTGAACCAGCTTTTCAGTCTGACATTTCCAGCCTGGATCCCATCCAGACGGGTGAATGGAATATTTTTCCACGCTCCCTGTTCCGCATTGTTGAGTTTTCCGCCTTTGTAGGGAAGGGCAGAGACCCGTTTCCTCATGGCGCCGGGAAGAATACGGCTTTTCCGCAGAGCAGGGATGTTCCAGTTGAGAGGGGCTCCCATGGGGGCGGCAAGTCTGCCGTTTTCTTTCAGCAGAGTTTTTGTGGCGTTTCCGCGGATGACGATTTCCGGCCAACCGTCGATGGTTTTCTTTTTGCCTTTTGCGTCAAAGTAGGAGTCGATCATACGGTTACGCTGTTCCACGGCACGGGCGATTTTTTCAAATCCGGCACGGTCCGGAGAAAGACGGTAGGAGTGATAATGGTGAACGATGGTCGCCAGATTTTTCAGATAATCAAACTCCAGACGCACCAGTTGCAGACGGCGCTTGACTTTGTAGTTGACGGCATCTTTTTCGGCGGTACGGAGCAGATTGTCAAGGGCTTCCAGAAATTCCGGGGTATAGATGAATCCGATCCACGCTCTGGGATTCCGGGGGAGCAGTTTCTTGCCACTGCTGATGAGATCAAGAGCGGCAAAAGCATCGACCCTTTCGTAGAGCATATTGTAGAAGCGGGTCATGGAGTTGGCGCTCCTGCCGAAGGCATATTTGTAGAAATCCTGCAGGATCTTTCTGTGATCCTGAGAGGGATCATCCCACAGTTTTCCGTACATGTAGTAGACGGGACCTTCCAGTCCGAAAGAGGCTCCGAAACCGCTGCGGTAGACCCCTTTGATCCCGAATTTGTGGAATTTTCTCACCTGTTCGGCAGGGTAGGAGGATCCCTGTACCGGGGTGAAGCCGGGGAGTTTGTAGCTGCCCCAGTTGTACATGTAGGTGGTGAATCCCTGAGGAACTTTGATCTTTTTCCACGCATCAAGTTTTGCATCATCGTAGAAACAGATCTCGATCATTGTGTTCGGGGGAAATTCCTTGAAGGTTTTGGGGGGAGCGGCTGTGGGACCGTAGCTGATGATCAGCACTTTTTTATCAGGCATCTCTTTGTAGAGCCTTTCTGCGATATTACGGTGCAGGATCCAGAGCTTTTCCCCGAAATCTTTGACGCCGTAGAGAGTGGCGCATTTTTTACATTCGCAGGCGACGAAGCCGTCGGTCTGGGCAAGCTCCACCATGTAGGCTCCTGCTTTGAGCTGCTTCTTTGCCTCAAGGTAGATCAGCTCCTGAACTTTGGGGTTGGAAATACAAAGGTGATTTCCGGCAGGGGAGCGTTTGCTGCCTCTGAGAATGAAATATTCAGGGTGGCTCTTGCCGTATTTTTCAGCAGGGACGGCACTGTAGTAACTGTGTCCGCCATAGAGACGGATCCCCGGATAGCCGAAATCGTTGTTTGCCATGTCGTAAATCAGTTCATGGTGGCGGCTGGTGCCGAGGATGAGAAGAGGCTTGATACGCATGGTCAAACCGGTGTCAATGGTGATACGGGACTGGCGGGGAGTGGTGCGGCCCACTTCTCCGGGGTAGAGTATTCTGGTGCCGAGGATTTTTTCCATAAAGCCCGCCACACCTTTGGCAGTTCCGGAGTAGTAACGGATATAATTTTTTCCGGAGATCCCGGAGTACCCATCCTTACCCAGAATGAACACGGAGCCTTTCCGCTCAGCGATCAGATACTCTGCCGCCTTGAAATCTTTGGCGCAAAATCCTGCTTTGCGGGTCGCTTCGCAGTTCCCCAGATAAATGCCCTTGACGATGTTGGAGCACTCTTTTCGGGTGCAGCATTTCTTTTCAAGGACGATGGGCAGCTTGACACCTGTACCTTCACGGAAAGCACTCTGCAGTGCCACGGCGGCTTCACGCAAAATTTTCTGTACCGTGGGGTCGCCCTTGGCGGGCAGCACGATGGAGTAATCGCTTCTGCCGTTACCGGCGAGGCAGATTTTTTTGAGGAACGACACCTGAGAAGGTGCCGCAACGGTTTTAGTGCCGCTTGTACAGCCGCAGAGCAGCAGCAACGCACAAAGATAAGAGAAAAGCTTCATTTTTCTGTTACTCCAATATTAAAGTTCCCGCCCGGTCGTAAGGATTCTGCCAGGTGCGCTGGAAGGGATTGTATTCCCAAATGGCGCGGACTTCATCTTTTCCGTACTGGGCGTACACATTGAAATCAAATTTCATCCCTTTGGCGGGGGTGATGCCGAGGTCACTCCAGGGGATGTTCATGGAGAGGGCTGTGGGGGAAAGCTGCTTTGTGCGGGCTTTGGTTCCGGGGATACGGGAACCGGAGTAGTCGTCCCCGGGGGCATTGTTGACGCCGCAGACCGCTTTGCGCAAGTGGACATGACAATACCCTTTATTGCCCTGGAATCTGAGCCGTTTTTCCTTGGTGCCGATAAAGACGCGCATGAAGATGGGATATTTCTGCATTGCGGCAGAGGGGAATCCTTTGGGGCACTCCACTTTGATCGTAAGTTTGTCTTTATCCCATGAGGCGCTGGCGAAAATGGGATGAGTCCAGAGATTGGGGTTTTCGTTGAATCTTGGCATGGAACCGATAAGCTGCTGGGGAGCTCCGCCGGTGCGCATGACTCTGCCGCAGGCGGCGACACCGCTTTTTTTCAAAGGCTCCACATTGCCTGTGAAGGGGAATACCAGATACCCCCTGAGTCTGCCGTTGGCGGTGATGTACTCTTTGTTCATACCGGCGAAAGAGAACATTTCCCCCACTCTTTTTGCCGTGCCGTTTTTCTCTTTGGGGATGGCGTCGATGAATTTGTTGCGGGCGGCAGAAGCGGCAACAAGAGCTTTGAAATTTTCTCCTGTGGTATTGCGGCGCAGAGCCTCACGGGCATTGAGGACTGCCATGGTCAGCTGGAAATATTCAAAGTCACGCTTCATCACAGGGAGGAAAAATTTCATAGCTTCAGTTTTGGGGAACTTC
>JAFTIE010000226.1 GCA_017457065.1 Lentisphaeria bacterium | reverse complement strand
TCCCCCTGATACCAGATCACCCCCCGCATGGCGTAGGGGATAAGGGGTCTCAACATGCCGTTGAAAAGAATGGCAGGGGTATGGCGGTTGTTCACTCTGGGGGGCTGTGCAGGGGGAGGTACAATGTTTCCTCTGTCATATTCAGCATTGGCTTTCCAGATGCCGTTGAGGGAGATCCTCTCGTTTGTTTTTTTGTTGACAAGGAACCAGCTGCCGTTGATGGCTCCGTCACAGGCAAAGGAAAATCCCCGGAGCGCCACCACATTCTCCCCTTCCACGGCAAAGGAGGAGTCTATGGGGTAACGGCGTTTGAGATTGTAGAAACGGCTTTCCATTCCCTCCCCTGTTCTGCCGATCTCGTGGCCGTTGAAGTAGGCGATGTCATGCTTATCGACGGAACCGCCTTCAAGCTCCAGAGGAACATTTTTCCACTGAGGAGGAAGAGAGACTTTTTTCCTGAACCAGACAGCGCCGTTTCCGGCGATGCCCTGAGCTTTCCAGCTGCCGCTGACGGTCATATCTTTCCATGAAGAGTCATCAAAGTTGACATCGGCAAATCCTTTTTCAACGCCCTGATTTCCGGAATCAGGTTCGGCGCCGGGGATCTCCGTACTTGTGCTTTTCACGGCAGGCTGGCTGTACTCCCAGAACTCCGGAGCTTTTTCATAGTGGTAATGCCGGGGGATCTCTGCCAGTTTTTTAAGTTCAGGAACTGCCATCATAGCCTCTTCGCTGATCCAAGCCTCAGCGGGAGAGCCCCCCCAGGAACAGGCAACGATACCGACAGGCACATCAAGCTGGTATTGGAGTCCCAATCCGAACCATGCCGCAACAGCGGAAGCCTTGCCCCGGAATTCCTCAGTCATGGGGTGCCATGCCCCTGTGCAAAACGTTTCAGGAGCTCCGGAGGCATTGACCTGGACGGTGAAAAAACGGAATTTTTCAGGTTCCATGAGCATTTCGCCGAACTGCCGTTCCTGAACGCGCCCCGGAATCTCCTTCTGCTCATCATCTTTGAAAGCGCGCCAGTCAGAAGAAAGCATATACTCCATATTGGACTGCCCTGAAGCAAGCCAGACTTCGCCCACAAGGATATCCCCGATGGTCAACTCTTCGCCGCCAGCCTTGACGGTCAACTCAAAGGGACCGCCCGCCGCATGAGGCGGCAGATAGGCAATAAAGTCACCTTCTGAAGAGGTGCGGGTCCGGCTCACACAGCCGTCGAAGTAAATTTCCGCAATGACACCGGGGCGGGCTTTTCCCCACACGGGCAGTTCCATGTCACGCTGCAAAACAGCACCATTCTGAAAAAGAGAAGCAAGTGTTATCATGATTAAAAAAACTCTCCTGATTGTTCTTTATGAAATTTACACTTTCATAAAAGAAAAGTCAAGTTCATTTGTTGTGTAATCCGCCATTTTCCCGGATCTTCAGCCCATTGAGAAAAATGGGAAGAGACCAATTTCCCAACTTTTTTTTGCCTTGACCCTTTTCGGTGTAAGGAGTTATAACAAAACGGCGCAGATTTTTTTCAAATCCTCCCCGCTTCCTGACTGCTTCCCTGAGAGGTTATTTCAGAAAAAACTGACGGTCGAGGTAATTTCAAAAGTCATTCAAAAATTGGCAAAGATGTCATTCGCAAAGAGCTGTAAAGGGTAGTTTGAGGTTGCTACCTGCAAGGTAACAGCCGAAAACGCTCCCTTTATCAGATCGAAGCGAGGGCGCTTTGACAATTTTGAGGAGTTTTGAAATTGCCTTGAGGTCATTTCAAATAAACTCACTCTTTTTCCGACTTCCCCTTTGAAAGCAGTCAAAAGATGTGCTATATTAAGGAATGGAAAGCAATATTGAAAAAACTGTAAAAAATCCCCGTTTGGAGTCACTCTCAAAAGCTGTCATCAGCTACCCTGAGCAACTCCCTGTATCTGCCCGGATATCTGAGATCAAAGAGCTGTGGAAAAAACATCGGCTCATTATCGTCTGCGGTGCAACCGGTTCAGGGAAGACCACCCAGCTGCCCAAAGCGGCTCTGGAACTGGGGTGTACCTCGGTGGGCTGTACTCAACCCCGCCGTATCGCCGCCGCTGCCATGGCAAGACGTCTTGCTTCTGAACTGCAAATTCCCTTCGGTGAAGGTGTCGGCTGCAAGATGCGCTTTCAGGAAAACACCTCTCCCGCAACCTTTCTGAAATTCATGACAGACGGCATATTGCTGGCAGAAAGCCGTTCCGACAGATTGCTGAAAAAGTACGATGCCCTGATCATTGACGAAGCCCATGAACGTTCATTGAATATTGACTTTATTCTCGGACTTCTGAAACTGCTCCTTGCCAAACGGCATGATTTGAAGATCGCCATTTCATCAGCCACCCTTGATGCAGGAGCCTTCTCGGAGTTTTTTGACAACGCCCCCGTTATCGACATCGAAGGACGTGCTTTCCCTATAGATGACATCTATCTGGTACCGGAAGAAGATGAAGAACTCCCCGAACTTGTGGCACGGGGCGTGGAAACCTATCTGAGCAAAGGACTCCGGGGCGATGCCCTCGTCTTTCTGCCGGGAGAACGGGAGATCCGGGATACGGCGGATATGCTCAAAGGAAGAAACTACGGCGGCATTGAAGTGCTCCAGCTTTACGGCAGATTGAGCAACGCCGATCAGCAAAAGGTATTTCATCCGGGGAAACTGCGCCGGATCATATTGAGTACCAACGTGGCAGAAACATCGCTGACCATCCCCAATATCCGCTGCTGTATCGACTCAGGTCTTGCCAGAGTCAAGCGTTTCAATCCCCGCAGCCGTATTGAAGAACTGCAGCTTGAAATGATCTCTCAAGCCTCCATCAGACAGCGCCGCGGACGGTGCGGCCGTACCGGTCCGGGATTGTGTATCCACCTTTACGGAGAATCCGATCAGGAGCGTGCCATACCCCAGACAGATCCGGAGATCCGCCGGGTCTCTCTGGCAGGTGTCATATTGCAAATGGCAGCATTGAAACTTCCGCGCATAGACAAATTTCCTTTTCTCAATCCCCCCAATCCCGCAGCAGTGCGTGAGGGTCTGCGTTCTTTGTATGACCTTCAGGCTCTGGAACACTCAGGAGAACCGACCCAACTGGGATACAGACTCGCAAAATTGCCCCTTGATCCCCATATCGGAGCAATGCTTGTTTCAGCAGAAAAACGTAAATGTCTGCGTGAACTTCTGATCGTCAGCGCATTTCTGTCTATCCGCGACCCCAGAGAACGCCCCATGGACAAAGAACAGGCGGCAACAGATTTTCACCGTTCTCTTGATGATAAGAGTTCCGACTTTTTCAGCATATTGAATATTTGGAACCATCTCTGGGACCATCATGCCTTCGACTCCAACCGGCTGCTCAGAAATGTCTGCAAAAACGGCTATTTCAGCTTTGTCAGAGTGCGGGAGTGGCGCAATCTGGTGCTGGATCTGGCAGAAACAATGGAATACAGCGAGGATATCAAATCCGCCCCCCTCCCCCATCCGGAGCATTTTCACGGTGCGATCCTCTCAGGGATCCCCCGCAACATCGGAGTCTTCGATAAAGAAAACCGTTTTTACCGCAGTACCGGCGGCAGAAAATTTTTTCTCTTTCCCGGCTCAGCTCTGGCAAGAAAAAAACCTGCACCCGAATGGGTCATGAGTTTTGCCATTGTGGAGACCTCAAAGGTCTTTGCCCGTATCAATGCGGAAATAAAACCGGAGCTGCTGGAAGAGGTAGCTCCCCATCTCTGTGTCAGAAATTATGACCAGGCGGCATACGATGAAAACAGCGGTTTTGTCCGGGCCCGGGAAAAGGTTCTGTGTGACGGCTTGGTGATCCATGCGGCACGCAGAGTCGATTATGCCCGCCACAATCCCGCAGAGGCACGGGAAATATTTATCAGAGAAGGACTTCTTTCAGGCGAAATCGATCTGGGGACCTGGGTCGGAGAGTTCAATGATACCAAACAGGAGCTGGAAGATCTTGAAATCAAGGTGCGCCGTCCGGATTCCATTTACGATCCTGAGGCAGCAGCCAAACATTTCCTCAGCGTTCTGCCTCCTGAGATCCACTCTCTCAAAGCCCTGAAAAAGCTCTGTGTCAATCACCCCTACCCTTTTGCACCTCGTAAAGAGGAGATCATGCAGGAACAATATCAAAAACTTGTTCCTGAACATTTCCCTGACTGGTTGTATTTCGGGAATACCCCTTTTCAGCTCCATTATGTCTTTGATCCCGGAGCCGACAACGACGGCATAACCATGTATGTCCCTGAAGATCAGGTGAACATGCTCCCTGATTGGGCACTTGACTATCTGGTTCCGGGATTCACAGGAGAACTCGTTGAAACTCTTCTCAGGGGACTCCCAAGAGAAGAAAGACGCAAGATCCATATCCAGGAGTGTACGGCAGAATTTCTGGAAGCCCGGGAAAAAGGGAATATACTCCGGGAGCAACCCCTTTATGAAGCACTTTCTGAATTTTTGTACAGATACGCCGCCATTGATATCGCTCCGGATTTTTTTGAGGATATCCGCCGCCCCGGTCATCTGAAAATGAAACTTGCCGTCATGGACGATCAAAGACGCATCCTTGCCATCCACACACAAATGCCGGACAGGACAGGCATGGGGTCACAGCTCAGTGCTGCTGTGCCGGGGGTCAGAAAACATATCAGCGCAGAAAGTTCATTCTGGCCCGCCAGAGAGGCACTCCCGGAAAGGATCGCCTTGAGAGGGGATGACGAAAAGTTCATTTTCCCTGCTTTGAAAGCAGGTGTCAACGGCGTCAGCAGTCAGGTTTTTCTCAAGGAAAATGAAGCCCGGCTGCGCCATAATGAGGCATTGGTCCGACTTTACACACTTCATCATAAGCAGCAGACAGATTATTTTACCCGGAAATGGAACTTTTCAGACGGCATGAAATTATCATGGTTCGTTGCCGAAGGTACACGCAACGCTGCCGCCGATCTGACTGCAGCAGCAATACTTCTTTCCTTCGGTCAGGATCCCTGGTCGATACGCACAGCAGAAGTATACGACAAAGCCGCCGGAAGAGCCAGAGAGGAACTGGGAAAAGTCGCTTATGAACTGGAAAAGAAACTGGCAGATATCTACAAACAGGCACAGGAGTGTGAAAATCTGCTTGCCAGAGCCGATATGGAAGAACTTGATGAACACTATGATCTTCTCTTTGCTCCGGGATTTTTACGCCGGGCTGAAGTTTGGAACGATTACAAACGTTACCTCAAAGGTCTGAAACTCAGATGTGAACGTGCGTTGACCGCACCGGGAAAAGATCAGGAAAAATCGCAAAAAATCGATGCCCTTCTGGAGCGTCTTGCCGTGGAAAACAGCATCAGCAACATAAATGACGATGCCGATCTTCATGATCTCTGGGCTTTGTCAGAAGAGTGCCGTTTAGCGGTGTTTGCACCGGAAGTTCCGTTGAAGATCCGCAACCCGCTTTCAAAAATCCCCCGTTGAACGGTGAGGAAAGTCAATTTTTTCAGCGATCCGCCCAAAGTGCTGAAAAATATTCTGCACCACGTTCTTTCAAAAAAATCGTTTCCATTTCGCCGATAAAACAGGATAAAAAAACTCTCACGCAAAATCCCTCAGGGGAAAATCCTCCGGAAAGCTTTTGGTTTGGAAAATTCAGAAGGTCACACTGTCACGGCAGTATGCAAGGTGCGAAACATCGTTCCAGCAGCGCAAGCGCCATCTGCCGTCGGCGTAACGGAAAAAACTGCTGTAGGAAACATTGCTGCAGATGGGAAGCATATTTCCCGGTGCGACGGCTCCAACAATATGCTTGAAAACAGCCCGCATGGAACCCGCATGGGTCACAATGATGATACTCTTGCCGATCCATTGATCCGCAAGATCATCAAGACATTGGGCGATACGATCCTCAAAGGCACCGTGGGACTCCCCGCCGGGGACGGGGAGATCGCCGCTGTCCACATTGAAACACTCCATAATGTCAAAGTATTTTACCCAAAGATCTTTGCTGTACTTTCCCTCAAGCTCCCCCAGGTGCCACTCCCTGAGTTCACGGGTCGGTACAGGAGTCACACCAACAGCTTTTCCAATGATCTCCGCCGTCTCAAAGGCACGGCGCAGATCACTTGAAAAAATGGCATCAAAATGATTCCCGCGCAGCCTGGCGGCTGCGCTCTCAGCCTGCCGGCGACCGGTATCATCCAAAGGAGTATCCCGGTGTCCCTGCAGGATCCCCGCCACGTTGTCAGCAGTCTGACCGTGGCGGATCAGGGTAAATTCAGTGACATTTTCCATGAAGTATCAAATCACTTTTCCCAAGCCTCATTTCCCAGGAATCCATCGGGGAAGAATACAGGCTTGCAGCCCGCTTCGACCATCAGTTCGATGGATTTGGAAATACGCTCCATGTGGTCCGGGATGTAGTTGTGATAGTAGGGGAATGTGTACTGCTCGTGGCTGGCAAGTCCGAAAACTTCATTGCCAACAGCCGCTGAATCAGCAAGAGCTTTTTCCAATCTGCCGGGGATCACATCCAGAGGAACAAGATTGGCGCAGCAGCAGCCCTGGAAGAAGGTCATATCCAGATGGGGATTGTAGAGCAGTTTGTGCTGGCTGAGATAAGAGGTCTCTTCAATAACATTGAAGTGCTCTTCAAAACCGAATCCAAAGTCACCGGCAAGCTGCTTGTCCCGGTTGTAGGAGGCCGTCATCTGGCTGTTTGCTGTGGTGTTGGTCTTGGCACCCACCGCACGCTCAATGGCGGTGGGACCGCCCATAAGACGGGGACGGAAGGCATTGCTGTAACATTTGACGTCCCGCTCTTTCAGAACCTTGACGCAGGCAGGGGAAATGATCGCCCAGTGGATCACAACGGGAGGTGTAAAACTTTCCTCCCCGGCGATACGGACGATCTCATCGTGAACCATATCGTAATCCCGGGCAAAGACCTCTTCACATTCCTCAATGTAAAGGCGGTCCGGAAATTCACCGGAAGCATGAAATGAAAGTTTCATCCAGTCGGAGTTGTCGATAAACTCCTGTTTCCAGATGTCAGGGACCTGGCTCATGTCACAATCAAAGTGATCGTTGTGATAGAAACAGTTCAAAGTGACCTTCAGACCTGTGCGCTCGTGGATCTCTTTCAGCCCTTTGAGGTAGAAGTGGTCAAAGGCACGTTTGGGGCGTTCCTTTGCGAGATCGGTCCAGAAAAAGCTGTGGTCGTCAATGTAAAAGTTGACGCGCTTGAAGGATTTTTTATCGTACACCACAACAATGGACTGACTGAAATTGCCGTAGGCACTGATCTGCTCTGCAGTGATCGTGTTGAACTGCTGCGTCAAAGTGACATCCGCCATAAAACGGCGTCCGTCACGGCGGGCAGGCTGACCATTCAAGGTCACAGGACCGGGAAAATCGGTGATTCCCTCAATAAGAACTGTCAATCCGTTGGCATCTTCTTTGCCGTGATTGTGGTTCAACACGGCACCCTGTCTGATGTTGGTGATTTGAAGCATGGGTATAACTCCTTATATTATTTTTCCCAGGACTCGTTGCCAAGGAAACCTTTGGCAAAGAATACAGGTTTGCAATCAAGTTCGATCATGGTCTCGACAGCTTTGCTGATACGCTTCATGTGATCGGGGATATAGTTGTGATAGTAGGGGAATGTATACTGTTCATGGCTGCCCACGTTGAAAACTTCGCTGCCCACAGCTGAGGCTTTCTCAACTGCCAGCCGGAGCCGTTGGGGGATCACATCAATGGGAACCAGATTGCAGCAGCAGTTGCCCCGGAAAAAGGTCATATCCAGATGGGGATTGTACATCGCCCGGTGGGTTTCCAGATAGTTGGACTCTTCACTCACAGTGAAGTGCTCTTCATAGCCGAATCCGAGATCCGTGGGGACAACCGCTTTAACAGCTGTGCCGATCTGGGATTTTCCAATATTGTTTTCCTTGCACCCGGCAGCACGCTCAAGAGCACTGGGACCGCCCATGAGACGGGGACGGAAAGCGCTGGCGTAAGTTCTGACGCCCTTCTCTTTCAGCACCTTCACGCAGGCAGGAGAGATGATCCCCCAATGGATCACCAGAGGTTCGATAAAGGTCTCTTCACCGGCAAAACGGACGATATGGTCGTAAACCAAATCATAGTCTCTTCTGAATTCCTCTTCGCTTGCTTCAATGTAAAGACGGTCAGGAAATTCCCCGAGAGAATGGAAGGACATCTTCAACCAGTCAGAGTTGTCGATAAATTCGTTCTTCCAGATATCCGGCACCTGGCTCATATCGCAGTCAAAGTGATCGTTATGAAAGAAACAGTTCAGCGTTGCCTTGAATCCGGTGCGCTCGTGGATCTCTTTCAGTCCCTTGAGATAGAAGTGGTCAAAGGCACGTTTGGGACGTTCTTTGGCAAGATCGGTCCAGAAAAAACTGTGGTCGTCAATGTAGCAGTTGAAACGCCTGAAAGAGTTCTTATCATACACTACCACAATGGACTGGCTGAAATTACCATAGGCGCTGACAGATTCAGCGGTCACGGTGTTGATCTTTTCAGTAAGGGTGACTTCCCCCATAAAACGGCGTCCGTCCCGGCGGGCGGGCAGACCGTTCAAAGTCACTGGACCGGGATAGTCGCTGATTCCTTCAAAAAGGACTGTCAGACCATTTTCATCTTCTTTGCCGTGGTTGCAATTAAGCACTGCTCCCTGTCGTATATTGGTGATTTGCAGCATAAGAAATTTATTCCTTTCTGATTAAAGATTCACTTCAGGATTCGGGGAGGTTCTTTACCGTGTTCCTTGAAATACAATTTTTGAGCTGTGTACACCACAGCCTTCCGGAAAGAAGCACTATCAACGTTCCCGGCTTTTTTGTATTCTCTGTAAAAAAGCGTCACATCACGGAGAGTCAATTTCAGATCCATGGCAGAAAAAAGTATCCCCGCCACATCTTTGACAGCGTAACGAAAAGGGACCTTTTCCCTGATCTGCGCCCGGTGCAAATCGATCACATGAAGTTCCCCCGTTTCAGGAGAACGCAGAAAGTGACAGATATAACAATCTCTGTGATTGACTCCGCAAGCGTGCATTTGCCCGACACTTCGCCCCAAACGGCGGATGATATCACGACGCATTGAAGGAGAGACTTCCTGAGAGTTGAAAAGATCCTCCAAACTGACCATTCCGGAAAGTTCACAGGTAATGATAAAGGACTCTTTCGCTGCCGGATTGAAGAAGCGTTCTCCGAATCCCGCACATTTCATGGTGGGGACCCCTGCCTTTTCCAATGCCCGGATCGCTTCAAACTCTCCCCTTGCACCGGTAACCGGCTTTTTGAATTGAAGAAGATTTTTAATGATCTCCCCCCAGCCTACCCCCAGATGGTGTTTGATAAAAAAGCCTTTCCCATCAACTTCACAGCGGAAAGTCCTGCGGCTTTTGACCCGGCGGAATTCCTCTCCGGACAATGTTGCTATTTCACCAAAGACATCCTTTTCTTTCCACAAAGAAATAAAGGGTTCATCCAGAAATATTTTATTCATGACTGCCTCACACTCTCAAAGCAATCCCATGCCGCAAAGCAAAGTCAGCAAAGCTGCCCAGAAACCGCACATAGTGATCCAGTCAGAACTCAGACCGCTGCGAAACTCCTCTATGCCGGGCAGCTCACGCCAGAACCACACCCACAACACCACAATGGCACCCAAAGTTGCGACTTTGGGGAAGATGCACAGCATTACAACAGCCAGCAAAACAGCACTGAAAGCAAGACTTCTTTCTCCGCCGGGGGCGACTCTGATGAAAGGGAGAGCCGTATTCCGGTCAGGCTCAAGGCAAAGTCTTGCCTGAACCAGAGCATCTGCAGCGGCAACGGCGGCAAACCAGACTCCGGCACCGCGGTAAAAAAGCGCAAAGAGCATTCCGAGAACAAGAATGACAGAAATAATGCACAGCATCATGATGAGGGGATTTTTGAGCACTTCCGACAGCCGGTTGTCACAATGCTGCAAGGCTATGGCAGGAGGCGCACCGGAAAGCCGTGAAGAAAAATAGGAAAACAGCAATGCCAACCCTCTTCCCGAGTCTTTGAAATAGAGCCAGCAAGCCCCGGCAAGAGAGAAGATCAGAGCTCCTGCAAAATGGTTGAAAAAGATACTCACCAGCACTCCGGGGAGCAGTGCCGCTAAACCGGCAAGTGCTCCGCACAAAGGAAAGCAGAAAAGCACCATTGTACTGGGTATCTGCATCCTGAAAGGAGCAATCAACGATTTCGGCAACGTATAATCTGACAGCATCCCCAACGAGATGATGAATGCGGCGATCACACTGCGGAGATTTTTCATAAAGTCCTCCATTTCTGATTCATAATATCGTAAACTCTGGCTCCGAATTCTTTGCGATCTTCCCCTTCCCGGGGATGAACCGGCTCCATGATATACACTGTCACATCAGTTCTTTTCAAGCCCAGAATGCGCCAGACGTATGGCAAAAATCCTATTTTCCCCGTCCATTGGATCCGGGAACGGTATTTTTCATCGTAAGAGATGATTACAGGAAGCACCGCTGTTCCGGAGTCAATGACGGCTTGGAAAGCAGTGGATTTGAAGGGAAGCAGCCCCTCTTTCGCATCTGAGGTGGTACCTTCAGGAAAAACCATCATATTGTTCCCGGCTCTCATGGTCTCACTCATGGCAGCGGCGGAGCTTTTCGCCTTCCGGGGCGTAGAACGGTCGATCCAGACAGGATCATTGCACTGGGCAAGAAATCCGAGGAGGGGCCAGCGGCGCATTTCAGCTTTGGGAGCAAAGCGGATCTTGAATATGGATGCAAGTACCAATATATCAAGACAGCTCTGGTGGTTTGCTGCGATCAAACCGCCTGAAAAACTTTCCGGATCCCCTGCGGTATGTACTTTGAGATTAAAAATACCGGCTGTAACCTTTGCCCAGAATAAAGTCCATGCGAGCGCACGTTCAGAGGCTTTTTTTCCATGATTGACCACTCTGCATAAAACAGCAACGCAGCAGAACCAAAGCCCCAAAACAGGTATCCTGAGTATTTTTCTCAAAAAGCTCATTTTTCTTTCAGAGACTCCAAAGCAAAGGCGGTCATCACCTTGATGCCGTTTTCCATAATCCCTTCAGGCGGAAAGAATGAAGGATTATGAAGAGAAGGCTGGTCTTCCCCTGCACCCAACCGGAAAAAAACACCGGGGGTTTTGGCAAGGTAATAGGAAAAGTCTTCGGAACTCATGGCTGAATCCTCCAGTATGTGCAGAGGGATCCCCAATTCTTTGACGACTTTACACAAACGTGCCGTCGGTTCGGGGGCATTACAGGTCGCAAGATAGCACTGATCGGTGGACACATCACAGCGCACCCGGTGGATCGTTGCCGCCGCATGACAGATCTCATGGACAGCATCTTCCATGATCCGGGCGGTTTCGTTGTCAAGAGAACGCATGGTCCCGGAAAACTCAGCCGTCTCAGGGATAATGTTGTCGATCTCACCAGAAACAATGCGGCAGATGCTCAACACTCCGGAACGGCGTGGATCAACACGGCAGGGAATAACATTCTGAAGCTCCATGACCATGGATGCCGCCGCAATAAGGGGATTGCGGGAGGCACAGGGAAGACTTCCGTGCCCCCCCTGTCCGTGAACGATCACTTTGAAATGGTTGCTCGAAGCCATCATGGGCCCTTCTTTGACAGATACGTCGCCGGCTGGTTTCCCCGGCATGACATGAAGAGCCGCACACACTTCAGGGAGGGGATCCCCCATGGCACCGGCGGCGATCAGCTCCTTTGCCATTGCCTTGTTCTCTTCTCCCGGTTGAAAGACACAGCGCACTGTTCCACCGAACTCATGACGGCGTGCGGCGAGAGTTTTGACAACGCCCAACAATATGGAAACATGCATATCATGCCCGCAGGCGTGCATCATCCCTTTGTGAAGAGACGGAAAATCGCATCCGCTTTCCTCTGAAACAGGAAGTCCGTCAATATCTGCACGCAGCAGTATATGAGGACCGGGACCTTTTTCTCCCTTGATCAAAGCAACTGTATCAGTTTCAAGGAACGGGGGGAGCACCTCCACGCCTTCGATCTGATTAAGGGTTTCGCGGATCAGAGCGCAGGTTTTGAACTCTTTTCCGGCGATTTCCGGTATTTGGTGAAATTTTCGTCTGAGAGCAATAATTTCCGGGAGAAAATCGATTTTCATAAACTATTATTTTCCGTATTCATAGACGACGTTGCCGCCGACAATTGTCATAATGTTTCTGCATCGGACTCGTCGTCCGCCAAAGGGGGTGTTGCGGGATTTTGATTTGAAGGAGGAGGGATCGATCACATACTCTGCTTCAGGATCAAAAACGGTGATGTCTGCGGCGCTTCCTTCAGAAAGATCGTAATTCTTCATGCGCAAGATGTCCGCAGGACCGGTGGTCAGTCGCTTGACAAATTCAGGCAACGCCATCATGCCGGAAGCGACCAGTTCGGTGTAGGTAACGCTCAAAGCAGTTTCCAATCCGATGATGCCGAAAGGTGCGTGGTCAAACTCAACGAGTTTTGCCGTGACCGTATGGGGCGCATGATCGGTAGCGATAGCCGTAATGGTTCCGTCTGCCACAGCCTGAAGCAATGCCTGACGATCCTCTTCGGTACGCAGAGGAGGATTCATCTTGTAATTGGTATCATAGGTCTTGATGCAGTCATCTGTGAGACTCAGGTGATGGGGCGTTGCCTCACCGGTCACAGGAATACCTTCAGCGCGCGCCTTGCGGATCAGTTCAACACTTTCCTTGACACTGACATGCTGCATGTGTATGGGCCACTGGAACTGGCGTGCCAGGATGATATTGCGGGCGATCATCAATTCTTCTGCGGCTCCTGTCATGCCGTTGATCCCCAGCAGGACAGACCATTTGCCTTCATTCATGACGCCCCCTGCGGCAAGAAAATTGTCTTCGCAGTGGTCAAGGATGGGCAATTCAAAGGACTTGGCATATTCCACCACATGACGCATGAGGGAGTGATCCTGAATACACTTGCCGTCGTCGCTCAAAGCCACCACTCCGGCGCTCTTGAGGGAACCGATGCCAGCCATCTCCTGACCTGCGTAATTTTTGGTCATACATCCGCAGGGCAGCACCCGGACCACTCCGGTACGGGCGGCAGTCTGCCGCAAATATTCGATTGCACCCGCCGTATCAGCGGCAGGGGAAGTATTGGGCATGGCGACCACTGAGGTAAAACCTCCCGCAGCGGCGGCAGCCGTTCCGGTGGCGATGGTCTCAGCAGTGGTATTCCCCGGCTGACGCAAATGAACATGGATGTCGATAAATCCGGGGGTCACCACCTTGCCGGTCATGTCGATGACTTTTGCATTGGTCACTTTGCCGGGATCGGCGATCACAGCATTTTCAACTCCGATATCCCCGATGGTATCGATATTGCGACCGGGGTCGATAATTCTGGCATTTTTGAGAATAAGATTCATTTTTTCACACATCCCGCAACTAAGAAAAGAACTGCCATACGGACGGCAAGTCCGTTGGTCACCTGTTCAAGAATAACTGAATTTGGTCCGTCAGCGACTTCACCTGAAAGCTCCACATCACGGTTGATAGGACCGGGGTGCATGATCATAACATCAGGTTTCATAAACTTCATACTTTCGGCGTTGATTCCGAAAAATCGGGCATATTCGCCGGTGCCGGGGAAAAACCCGGCGGTCTGACGTTCATGCTGGATCCGCAGCAGATTGACCACATCGGCATTGGCGACTGCATCTTTCAGATTGTGGCATACTTTGACTCCGGGAATGGATTCAAACTCACGGGGAACCAGAGTGGAAGGACCTGCCAGTGTCAGATTGGCTCCCAGTTTGAGCAGTCCCCACATATTGCTCCGTGCCACGCGGCTGTGAAGGATGTCTCCAAGGATCGTTACATTGAGTCCTTTGATCCCGCCCTTCTTTTCGCGAATGGTAAAGATATCCAGCAGAGCCTGTGTCGGGTGGCTGTGAGCCCCGTCTCCGGCGTTGATCACGCCGCACTTCAGTTTGGAGGCAATAAAGGTCTGAGCCCCTGTGGCAGAGTGGCGCATTACCACCAGATCCACCTGAAGGGCTTCGATGTTTTTGACGGTATCCAGCAGTGTTTCGCCTTTGAGAAGACTGCTTGCCTGTGCCTGCATGTTGACCACGTCAGCGCTGAGCCGCTGTTCTGCGAGTTCAAAAGAGACCCTTGTTCTGGTACTGGGTTCAACAAAAAAGTTCACGACTGTCTTCCCCCTGAGTGCCGGAACTTTTTTCACCTGCCGCTCAGAAACTTTTTTGAATTCAGCGGCAGTGTCAAGTATACACTCGATCTCTTCTGCTTCAAGGTCATACAAAGAAAGCAGATCTTTGCGTGTCCATTCCATTTATAAAAACTCCTGTTTTTAGAGGTTATGATTTTCCCACTTGACAGCGTAAATGCCGGGATCACCGTCTTCGGCAAAGCGCACAACGATCTTCTGATCCGCCGGCGGCGTGCTGTACAGCCCCACATAATCGGCGCGGATGGGGAATTCAAGATTTCCCCGGTCAACGAGAACGGCAAGGCGGATCAGTCCCGCCCTGCCGTAATCAGTCAAAGCATCAAGCGCCGCCCGGATGGTCCGACCGGTCGAAAGCACATCATCCACAAGAATGATGGAACTGCCGTTGACATCAAAGGGGATCTCTGTTTCCCTGATGGGGGGCAGTTTCACTCTGTTGCCGATATCATCCCGGTACATGGAAATGTCAAGTTTTCCCTGAACGGGGGCTGATCCGTATTTTTTCTGAAGCTCTTCGCAAATCAGCTGAGCACAGGGAACTCCCTGTTGGTGGATCCCCACCAGAGCACATTCAGAAAAGTCACCTTTGAATTCTGCACCTATGGCAGAGGCTATTTTTTCAATCGCCCCGGAAATATCCTCAGCACTGAAAAGTTTGTTCCCGTTTATCATCCGAACTTCACCTCTTTTTTGTTAAAATTTGCACACAGGATAATATACCATCAAACAGGGCGGAAAACAAATCTCCAAAAACAAAAAAAGAGAATTTTTTGACGATAAAAACAACTTTTTACAAAAAAATATATAATGCCGCTTGATTTTTCCATTTGGACAGCTATATTACGCCTTGTTACTTGAGGTAATTTCAAAAGTCATTCAAAAAATGGCAAAGATGCCATTCTCAAAGAGCTGTAAAGGGTAGTTTGAGGGTGCTACCTGCAAGGTAACAGCCGAAAACGCTCCCTTTATCAGATCGAAGAAGAGGGCGCTTTGACAATTTTGAGGAGTTTTGAAATTGCCTCTACTTAAGTAAAAAACTGAGACTGTACTTTATGACCCCTTCCAAGGCTGCCGGTATTATTTTCGGTATTTTTGCCGCCATTACCTACGGCATGAATCCCTTTTTCGGAATCCCCCTGTATGAGGAAGGGATGACTCCTTTGTCTGTTCTTTTTTACCGTTTCTCATTTGCGGCGGTACTGATGGGGGGTGTGCTGCTGATAAAAAAAGAAAGCTTCCGTTTGCCGCTCCGCTGTCTGCTGCACACTGCGGCAGCCGGCATACTGCTGGGACTCACCTGTCTGTTCTGGTTTCTGACCTTCAGGATCATGGACTCAGGCATTGCAGCAACGATTCTTTTTGTTTATCCTGTCATGGTGGCATTGATCATGTTTTTCTTTTACCGTGAGCGCCTGACACTTTTCACTCTCGGCGGGATGCTCATGGCGATCGCAGGCGTCGTCATATTGTGCCAGCCGGGCAGCGGCAGCAAAGTCAATATCGAAGGCTTGATTTACATTCTTCTTTCGGCTCTGACATACGCCATTTACATCGTAGGAGTGAAGCAATCGCGACTCCGGGAACTGGCGCCCGGCACCCTGACTTTTTATGCGCTTCTTTTTTCCATTCCTGTTTTTCTCGTTCCACTGCGTTTCGGAGCAGATCTTCAAATGCTTTCTTCATGCAAGATGATCGTCAATGCTGTCGGTCTGGCGCTTTTCCCATCGCTCTGCGCATTTCTTTTCACTGCCCTGGCAGTTCACCGGATCGGACCGACACAAACCTCTGTCATGGGGGCACTGGAGCCTGTCACCGCTGTCACCATCGGCGTTTTCTTCTTTCACGAAAACATGACATGGAAACTCATTCTCGGCATTGCCATCATTCTCGCCGCCGTCACTTTTGTCATCTGCGGTAACGCAAAGCCCCACAGCAAAGAGACAAAAAAAATCCCGGAAAAAACTCCGGGAAACAGAAAAAATGCCAATGATCCTCAAGATGTGATCAAAAGTGCCGTTTCATCGCAGCAGTGACATTTTGGACATTTGGAACAATCGCTCCATATTTTTTCCGGAAACGCCTCCTTGACAACCTCACTGAACCCCAGACTCCGGAAGAAAGCCGGAGTCGTCGTCAGAGTGAAAAGACGCCACTCCTGCCTTTCTTTTTTCAGTTTTTCAATTATAAAATGCCCCAGCGATCTGCCGATCCCCCTGCCTTGAAGCTCAGGGGATATCACCACGGAACGCAGTTCAAGAAGGTCATTGCCGTAATCACGCAAAGCGGCACAACCGCACACCTTTCCCTGATACTCTGCAACAGTAAAGTTGCCGATAAAAAAGCTGATATCCTCTTTGCTTCTTTTCAGGACGATCCCCTGAGCAACATAGAGTTCAAGAAGATCATATATCCCGTCCACATCAGCCAACAGAGCAGTTCGGATCTTTATTTGATCCTTCATGATTCCGCACCGTTCCCCTCTGCTTCTTCTTCAATATAGCGTCCGATCGCACGGAACTTGGCATAGCGCTGCTCCGCCAGCTCTTTGCCCGACAGCTTCTGCAGCTCTTTGAGATGCTTTTCAAGAGCAGCGGCAAGATTTTCTGCAGAGGCATCATAATCCCGCTGAGCACCGCCGAAGGGTTCAGCAATGATCCCGTCGGCGATCTCAAGCTCCATCAGCTTGTCTGCTGTGATCTTCAAGGCCTCTGCGGCACGGGGGGCATAGGAACGGTCTTTCCAGAGGATGGCGGCGCACCCTTCGGGGGTGATGACAGAGTAATAAGCATTTTCCATTATCAGCACCCGGTTGCCGACACCGATACCGATGGCTCCGCCGGAACCGCCTTCGCCGATGATCACGGCGATTACAGGAACTTTGAGCTTGAACATATCCCTGAGATTCACAGCGATAGCCTCAGATATATGTCGTTCCTCACTGGCAACACCGGGGAAAGCTCCGGGAGTGTCGATCAGAGTGATGACAGGCACCTGAGCCTTATCTGCCAACTGCATCAGCCGCAGAGCTTTGCGATAACCTTCCGGACTGGGCCATCCGAAGTTGCGGTAAAGATTCTCTTTCATTGCCCTGCCCTTCTGGGTCCCGATGACCATGACAGCCTTGCCCTTGAATTTTGCGAACCCGCCCACAACAGCCTTGTCATCCCGAAACCTTCTGTCGCCGGAAAGCTCAATAAAATTGTGAAAGATCCTTTCGATATAATCAAGAGTATAAGGACGGTCAGGATGACGTGCCAGCTGGATCCGCTGCCAGGGGGTCAGATTGGAATAGATCTCTCTGGTCATAGTTTCCAATTTCTGTACCAGAGCATTGATCTCTTCTGTCACGTCGATCTTATTTTCTGCCGAAAAACGCTTCATTTCTTCTATTTTTTTTTGCAGTTCCAGAATGGGTTTTTCAAACTCAAGTTTCAGTTCGGTCATAGTTTTTATATCTCCTGCACTTAGGTTCTGATTTATTTCTGTTCTCCGGTCAAAGCAGCCGGTTTTATTCTTCCGTCACACTTACCTGAGTCCCGGTGGGGACCAGATAATAGAGAGCCTCAACATCGGCGTTGCGCATACGGATACATCCGCTGCTCAAAGAACGTCCCACGGTACTTTCGTCTTTAGCTCCATGTATGCCGTATCCAAGAAGCGGACGTCCCGGAGCTGAAGAGGGAGCAAGTTTCAAAAAATACTCTCCCAGTTGATTCTCCGCATCTCCATATTTGAACACTCTGCCGTCCGGCAGATACCAGTCAGGATGCCGAACTCTGGCAGAAACGGCAAACTCAGCCGTTGGTGTCTTCCCCATTCTGCCGACCCCGATTTCCCAAACTGCAAAAAGCTTTTCACCGTTCTGTTTTTTCAGGAAAAGTTTCAGGATACGGTATTTTTTGGAAACAGAGATCCCCCAATCTCCGGGAACGACATAAAGTTGTCTGCCGACAAAAATACGGCTTCCTGATATATTGTTTCTCTTGCGGAGCAGCTCCACAGTGGTAAAAAATTTCCCGGCAACTGCGCTGAGACTGTCTCCGCTGCGGATACGGTAACTGACAACGTAAGGATTCTTTTTCCCCTGGAACACCATTCCCATGCGGGCCCCGGTCAGGATACGCCAGGCCTCGCGATAGAAAGCGGAGTGTTCAGTCACTCCTGAAAGAGCTTTTTCCGCCAGTTCCTCAGCTTTACCGAATTCTTTCCTGTCAAGCATCACAACAGCCTGGGCAAGATCTTTTTTCTGCGCTCCGGTCACGACA
Source organism: Lentisphaeria bacterium (assembly GCA_017457065.1). GTDB lineage: Bacteria > Verrucomicrobiota > Lentisphaeria > Victivallales > Victivallaceae > UBA1784. The sequence continues at coordinate 11,948 of JAFTIE010000226.1, read as the reverse complement.
CGATCCACTGGAACAACGGGGAGATCCGCTCCCTGCCGGTCAGCAGGAGTCACGATGCCTTTTTCAGGCAAAGGCGGATCAGCGGGATCCGCAGCGGCGGTCTGCTGTTTTTGACCGTCCTCCTTCTGAAGTACGCTCTTCACAGGAACACTCTTTTTCTCATCATTCAAAGCGCCCCCATGGGGAATGACAGGCTCTCTGACCTGAGCTTTTTTCTCATCCCGCTCTTTTCCGGTGCCGTTTCCGACAACTCCGGAAGTTTCTGTACTCTTTACTCCGGAATCTTCTTTGCCGGGAACGGTCTCACCGTTATCCGGCCAGAACCACCAGAGCAGAGCTGCTGTCAAAGCGCTGATCGCAATAAAAATGAGAATAAAGCGCAATCTTGAAGTTCCCCGTCCTTCTATGCCGGGTTCAAGACCATAGTTGTAATTAGACATTCAAAAAGACTCCGTTAAAGCAAATTACTGTTCCAGACTATAATATATACCTGATTCAGAAGATTTTCAAGTTTTTGAGACGCCGCTTTGATGCAAAGACTCCCGGTTTGCGGCGCAGCAGATGCAGCAGTTGAGTCACGACTGCAGAACTCTCCATGAGCAGAACATCGCAGTGATCCCATCTGCAGCGTAAAAGTAATCCTGAATCCCGCAAAAGTTCCTCGATCTTCGGATAATTGCGGCGGTGCCTGCCGGAGTGTTCTCTGATACGGAGCCTTTTATTTCTGCCGTTTCCCAGAGCCAGACGGCGGCGGCGGACACGCTTGAAAAACGAAGCCGCCCCTGCCCACTCTTCTGCAGCAGCGATCATACAAGAGTGTTCCAGTCCGCATCCGATAAAAAGGCACTTGGCTCCTTTTTGAAACAATTTCCACCAGGGGGAAGATGCAGAGAACTCTGAAGTACAGCATTCATGCCCTTCCATGAGCCAGGCGGCATCCTGCCCCAGCGCCGTCAGAGATCCGGCAGGATGCCGGGAGCGCACCGCACCGGGCAGAGAACGGAACATTTCAGAAAGAGCCCCCTTCCCGGAGGGAGTCCGTTCAGGATCAAAGATCCCGTTGGGTACAGAGCAGTCAGGGCCTCCCCCTGTGGGCATGACAAGGCAGCCGGTATCCAAAAACTCCGTCAGACATCTCAAGAGTTCCGCACACTCCTTTTCTCCGCTGTCCAAAGCACAATATACAATGACCGTGTCACTTTTTTTCACGCCGCATTGGCTCAACAGTTCGCCTATTTTCATACCTGATGCTTTCCCAAACCTCTTTTTCTGTTCTCCGGCATTTCCGGAAACGAAGCTATATTATAACTGCTTCCGGAACATTTTTCAAGCCTCAGTGAAAAAAAAACAGAAAAAAACAGCATTGATCCGTTTGACAACTTGAACTTATTGCCAAACGAAGCTATATTATTAGATGAATTATTGTCAAAAAACTAAAACTACAGGAAAAGAATATGTTTGAATCGTTAAGCGACAGACTGCATGATGTTCTGAAGAAACTGCGTGGTGAGAGCCGGCTCACAGAAAGCAATATCACAGAGGCAATGCGCGAGATCCGCATGGCACTGCTTGAAGCTGACGTCAATTTCAAGATCGCCGGGGAGTTCATCGACTCCGTCAAACAGGAGTGTATCGGTCAGGATGTGCTCAGAAGCGTCACTCCGGGACAGCAGGTCATCAAGATCGTTCACGACCGTTTGATCGATCTGCTGGGCGAAGCGGCAGAGCTTCAACTGAAAAGCCGTCCCAGCGTCATCATGCTCGCCGGTCTCCACGGCAGCGGTAAAACCACTACTGCCGGTAAACTGGCACTCAATCTGAAACGCGGCGGAAAAAAGGTTCTGCTGGTTGCGGGCGACGTTTACCGTCCTGCGGCTATTGACCAGTTGGAGATCATCGGGCGGGATATCAATGTGAATGTTCACGTTGAAAGGACCAGTGTCAATGTGGCTGCAATCGCCCGCAACGCTGTCGAAACTGCTCAGAAAGAGAACTACGATGTGGTCATCGTCGATACCGCCGGACGGCTTCAGATCGATGAAACCATGGTTCAGGAACTGGTTCGTATCCGTCAGGCTGTCACTCCTGATGAAGTACTTCTTGTTGCTGATGCAGCTTTGGGTCAGGAGGCTGTTTCTGTCGGAGAACACTTCAACAATGCCCTTGCCCTGACCGGTTTCATCCTGACCAAACTGGATGGTGATGCCCGGGGCGGTGCGGCTCTTTCGATCCGCAAAGCCACAGGGGTTCCCGTCAAATTTATCGGTTTGGGCGAAAAGCTTGACGCCCTCGAACCCTTCTTCCCTGAGCGTATGGCTGGACGTATCCTCGGCATGGGCGACGTTGTCTCTCTTGTTGAAAAGGCTGCCGCTGATGTCGATGAAGCTGAAGCCAAAGCACTCCAGGAAAAACTCAGAAAGAATCAGTTCGACTACGACGATTTTCTTTCACAGCTGCGCCACATCAGCCGTTTGGGCGGATTGGAAAACATCCTGAAATTCCTCCCCGGAGGGCGTCAGCTTTCCAATGCCATGGCGGACGTAGATCCCCGTCATTTCAAGCGCATGGAGGCAATCATCCTTTCCATGACCAGGAAGGAGCGCTCCAACCCGGATCTCATTGACTTCCCGCGGCGCAAACGTATCGCACGGGGCGCAGGTGTCCCCGTTGAGACGGTCAGTTCTCTCGTCAAACAGTTTGAAACCATGCGTAAAATGATGCGGCAGAACGGACTTCTCGGCAGACTCATGTCCGGCGGACAGATGCCGGATTCACCCGTTCCCGGTACAATGGGCGGTCTTTTCGGCGGTGCGGCTCAAGTCAGCAAAAAGGAGCAGGAGCACAAAAAGAAGATCGCAAAGCTTGCCAAAAAAGAACGCGCCAAGCAGCGGAAACGGAAAAAATAATTTTTCAAAGGGTTTTTATTTATGCTGAGTATTCTCATTGCCGTGGTCATCGGAGTTGGCATTGCAATCGCCATGATCGTCGATCAGCAGCACATAGCCTGGAGCATCGTCAGCGGTGTTGCCGGTTATGTGGTCGTCCAAATCATCATCAGTCTGGTTCTCCGCAAAAAAATCAATGCGGTTCAGGCAGAGATCCAGGCGGAAATGAATGCAGACAGAGAGCGGATCAACCGTCAGCTCATGACCTTTCAACAGCGGCAGCCGGGCAACATGAACGGTCTCAAGCAGTTGGCAGACCGTCTTCAAAGCGAAGTTTCCAAAAAGCTCCTTACTGCCACAGAACGTTTCAAAGTGTTCTACCCCTGGAGTCCCATGCTTTACAAGCAGATCAACGCAATGAAAATGCAGCTCTATTTTCAGACCAGGGACTACGCAGAGGTCGATAAACTGCTGCCCAAGTCCATGTTGATAGATCCTCTTTCTCTTTCCATCAAACTGGTTCGCATGTATAAAAATGAAGACAGGGAGCTTGACTCTTTTTACAAGAAAAAATGTTCCCGCTTCAAAAGTGATCAGGGGGCATTTATCGCTTGCGTTTATGCCTGGATCAAGCTCAAACAGCAGGATGTCCAATCTGCAGTCTCAGCGTTGCGCTCTGCCAGAAAACTTTCGGATCATCCCGTTCTTGTGGAGAACCTTGACAAACTTCTCAACGACAAAAAGAAAGATTTTTCCAATGCCGGTTTCGGCGAACAGTGGTATGCTCTGGGACTTGAGGAGTTCAAACCCAAAGCTGTCCGCAAACGTAATAATGGTCCCATGTACTGATGGATGAAATTCTGCCCCGTACCACCTGGATCGGCAGAATAAAAAAAGCTGCCGTATCAACAGCAGCACCATTCATTTTTGTCGGTGCTGTTGCTGTTGCTTTGCCTGAGGTATTCCGGCAAAAAACCTTGAGACTCAAGGATCTGACCTATTATCTCGATCTGTGCGGGAGCAAATCGCTGCCGGTAGTACTGTTGATCAGCTTATTGATGGGTACGGTCCTTGGGATACAGGGCGCCTTGCAGCTGAGAAAAGTCGGTACCGACATCTTTATCGTTGATCTGGTGGGATTTGCCGTATTAAAAGAGTTCGGTCCTCTCATGGTTGCCATCATTGCAACCGGCAGAGCCGGTTCTGCCTTTGCGGCAGAGATCGGCACGATGAAGGTCAACGAAGAAGTTTTCGCTTTGAAGACATTAGGGATCTCGCCGGAGTCATTTCTTGTTCTCCCCAAATTGCTGGCAATGCTTATCGCCATGCCGCTGTTGACAGTTTTTGCCGATGCTGCCGGTTTGCTGGGGGGGAGTATCATCGGTGTTTTCTACATGGGGATCCCGCTGAATGCTTATTGGGACAGGACCTTTGCCGTACTGGATGAGATCACATTTCTTCTTGGAGTACTCAAAAGTTCCTTTTTTTCCGTATTGATAACCCTTGCCGGATGTTACTGCGGTTTTCAGGCGGAAAGTGATGCCCAGGGGGTCGGCAGAGGGGCGACCCGGGCAGTTGTTCTGTCTCTCTTTCTCGTGATCGTTGCTGATGCAATACTTACTTTGCTTTATTCTTTGACGGGGTATTGATCATGGAATCCTCAACTGTATTGAAAGCAGAAAAAGTGACATTGGGATATGACGGCAGGATTATTCTCAAGGAACTTGATTTTTCCGTCCGTCAGGGGGAAATATTCGGAATACTGGGAAACTCCGGCTGCGGGAAAAGCACTCTGCTCAAACATCTGACGGGTATTTATACCCCTGTGCAGGGCTCCATATCCCTTCTGGGTGAAAAACTTGATACAGGGGATCCTGCGGCTTACAAACGGTTGATGACCCGCATCGGCGTCACCTATCAGGGAGGAGCTCTGTTCAGTTCAATGACCGTCGCCGAAAATGTTGCACTTCCGCTGGAACTCCACACCCGGAAGAGCAAAAAAGAGATATCCTCCATCGTCAGAGAAAAACTTGCCCTTGTCGATCTTGCCGATTTCGGAGATTTCATGCCGGGCGAACTTTCAGGCGGGATGCGGAAACGGGCAGGTCTTGCCCGCGCAATCGCTCTCGATCCCCGGCTGCTTTTCTTTGATGAACCCTCTGCCGGTCTTGACCCTCCGGCTGCCGCAGGACTTGATGAGCTGATCCTTTCCATGCGGGAACAACTTGGTGTCACAGTGGTGATCGTCACCCACGAACTGGACAGTATTTTTTCTGTTACAGACAGAGTGATCATCATTGATAAAGCTGAAAAAAATATCGTTGCTGAAGGCGACCCGCGAAAATTGAAAGATGGATCCCCCAATCAATTTGTCCGGGATTTTCTGAATCGCAAAGGCTTAAAAAGGAGTTTCACATCTCATGGATAACAACAGCAAAAAGAAATTGCTCACCGGTATTTTCATCATTTCCGGAGTTGTTTTGCTTCTGATCATGCTTTTTGTTCTTGGATTGTCGGATCTTTTTTCTCAAAAGATCATCATGCATACCGCTTTTACCGAATCGGTCCAGGGGTTGACCCGGGGGTCTGCTGTCAAATACCGGGGCGTTCAAATCGGCACGGTCACCAACATTTCCATTCTTGTCAATGCACACATTATTCAGGTGGATATGGAAATTGAACCCGAATATTTTGCTGTGGACAGATCCAGCCACCGTTTTCCCGAAAATGAATTTCATGCCTTTATCAATACCGAGATCAAAGACAAAGGGCTGAGGGCACGCCTTGAAATGCTGGGGATCACAGGCATGAAGTTCATTGATCTTGACTACTTTGCCAAACCGGGTACACCTCTGTCAAAGGTTCCCCGCTTTTCCGGGACTCCCGGGGGGATCTACATTCCAAGTGTGATTTCGCAAATGAAAGATCTTTCCGTCACATTGACCTCTGCGGTGGACCGCCTTTCAAGGATCCGTTACGAGCATATCTCTGAACAGCTTGAAAACGCCCTGACCGGTCTGGGGCAGCTTCTGAATTCCCAGGAGATCCGATCGACCATCGCCCGTATCAATGACACGGCAGAAAATCTTGAGACCAGTTCCAGAGCGATTTCCAGTGTTTTGAGTGAATCAAGGATACTGAACGTGGTCAACAGTCTGCAGCAGAACCTTGCGGCACTGAACAAACTTCAGCAAAACCTGCTGACCATTTCCAATGAAGCAAAGATCCCGGAAACAACGGCAGCGTTCCGTCACACGCTGGAGGATGTCTCCGAAAGCCGCAGGGATATTGAAGATGTGGTCCGGAAACTCAATCAGACCTTAGAGTCGATCCGGGTCCTGACAGATTACCTTTCAACAGATCCCGCGGCTCTCCTGCGGGGGAAAAAGCAAAAACCGGTCCTTGAATAAGATGAATATTGATCCTGAAATCGTAAAAGCCACAACAGAGCTGCGCCTCACTTACCCCAACTACACTGTAGAAAGCTATCAGTTTATCTCTGATGCTGTCGCATATACTGTTGGAAAGCTTCAAACGCACCGCCATGTTTCAGCCGTTGAACTCCTTGAAGGAGTCAGAGAATACGCTTTCTCACAATACGGTGCTGTCGCACCTCAGGTATTGTGCCAATTCGGTTTGCGGGCGGCACGCAACGTAGGGGAAGTCGTTTATCTGCTCATCAGCGTCAAACTCCTTTCAGCTTCGCCGGAAGATTCTCCGGAGGACTTCAACATAAACTTTCCGTGGGAAGATAACCGGTCTGTTTCCTTTGAAAAGCCGGTCCTTCCATTCATAGATGCAGACTGAAGGGAGAAAAGATAAAAAATGAAACTGCTTTCAAATATATGCTCTTACACCTATCCCAACGGCTTGAGTCTTCATGTGCTTCCCCTGCCGGGGAGCGGTTCGCTTGAATTACAGTGTGCGGTCCGGACAGGCAGCATACATGAAGGGGAAAATCTGGGATGCGGTCTGTCCCATTTTCTTGAACACATGCTCTTTCAGGGATGTGTCGGTTTCCCCGGCCGCAGCGGTGCAGAAAAAATCGAACGCGCCGGCGGTTCAGTCAATGCTTATACAAGTTACGACAGGACCGTCTACTATCTCAGGGTCCCGGAGTCACATAAAGATCTTGCCGTCGAACTTTTAAGTTCTATGATACGTACCCCGGAACTTCCGGAAAAAAGGTTCAGAGAAGAAAAAGATGTGATCCTCAGGGAGTGTGACCTTTATTTTGATTCTCCCGGAACAAAAATGTTTCTTTCCGGTTTTGAAGCTCTTTTCGGGTCCCATCCTGCCCGTGTCCCTATCATCGGTCACAGGGATATGATCGCAACAGTGACACGGGATATGGCAGCTGCCTACCACGCTGCCCGCTACACCCCGAACCGTTGTTTTTTCGTTGCAGTCGGTGCTGTCGATCCTGATTGGCTCTACCGCAAACTCGGAGAACTCCTGGGGGATTGGAAGATGGGAGCACTCCACGAACACCCCCTTCCGGAAATCCCGGGTTTCCTTGCTCCGCGTACCATAGAAACGATCTTTCCTGATACTGTTTCCCAGCTGTGTCTGCTTCTCCCCCCCATTCTCCCGAAAGAAAACAGTACAGCAGAAGTGCTTTCGGGCATTCTTGCCGGCAGCACAGGGTCACGTCTGGTCCGGAGTTTGGAACTTGAAAAAGAAGTGGCTTTGAATGTGGAGTCCGACGTTGAAAATTTCAGCGGATTCAGCGTCCCCCTTATTACCGCCGTCACCACCCCGGGCAAACTGGATAAACTTGAATCTGCATTGCGCCGGGAACTGGCGGCAGTTGCCTCAGGAGATATCACAGCAGATGAGCTGCGCCGGGAAAAGACCCAGCGCTATGCCGATCAACTGCGCCAGATGTGTGTGCCTTCACACATTGCCTCTGCCATGGTCGAGGGCGTAATGCTCAACTCAGATCCCGCCTACACAGGAGCTGCTCTGGAGTCACTCCAAAAGCTGGAAGTCGATGAATTGCGTGCATTTGCCGCAAAACTTCTGGACTCCAAGCAATTCCTTATGGTCAAGCAGCGCCCCGAACCGCCTGTTTCACACAAAACAACTGCTTCAGACAAAATCAAAACGGAACTTTCCTCACTTCCTTCGGGAGTACAACTGCTTAACTGCTCTGATCACGCTGTTGAACTTGTCAGCTTCTCTCTGCTGCTCCCCGGCGGCGCTATCGCTGAACCCATTGAAAAACGCGGTCTTTCACACTGCATCGCCAACACTCTTCTCAATGGTTGCGGCAAGCGCAACGAAAGCCGTCTCGCCGCTGCTCTGGACCGTTACGGCATGGATGTGAGTTTCAACACAGGTTTGAACACATTCGCAGTAAAAATGAACGCCCCCCGTAAATATTTTGCGGAAGCATTCAAAGTCATGACTGAATTATTGACTGAACCGACCTTCCCATCACTGCCTTTTGAGCGTGAAAAGAAGCGCCAGCTGGAAAAATTCCGCCGTCGCCGGATGAAACCTGCCAAGGCGGCTTTCCGTGCCGGATGCCAAGCTCTTTTCGGCTCTCATCCTTACGGTTGCGGCGAACATGGAACGCCGGAGTGTGTCCGGTCATTCACTCCTGAAATCGCCAGGGAGTACTGGAAACAGCTTTTCTCTTCTGAACGCTGCATCATGGGGTTCGCCGGAGATATCGACAGCGACACCGCCGCTTTGAAAGCCCAATATCTTGACAGTGCCGTTGACTGGCAGAAAAAAACACAACCTCTGCCGGAGCCCCCCGTATTTCCCAACTCTTCTCAGCTCATTGAAATCCCCATTGAAAGAGAACAGACCATCGTTATGAAATTGTTGCGGATCCCGCCTCTCAAAGGGGAGACCGGAACTCTTTTTCACATGCTCAACAGTGCAGAAAATGGCATGAACTCCAGACTCTTTCAGCATATCCGTGAGGACAAGAGTCTTGCCTATTCTGTAGGTACCAAAGCTGCGGGGGGATTTCATCCCGGGGTATTCGCCTTCTCCGCTGCCACTCAGGCTGAAAAAATCTCTGAAGTGGAGGAGTGTTTTGACGAAGAGATCTGCCGCCTTGCCACTGAAGGACTTTCAGAAGAGGAATTCAATATGGCACGGGACTCCATGCTGTTCCGTCTGGCACGTGCCTCAGAGTCATCTCACGCCCTTCTTGACTTCACCATGTTGGACATGTTTTACGGAGAACCTGTAAATGCACTTGAAATGCTCTCTCAACGGCTGAAAAACTGTACTCCCGACCACTTCAACGCCGTCATCCGGGAAAGTTTCACCGATCCCGTCACGGTAACGGTCCATGCGGGGAGATTGCCGTAAAAACTTTTCTGTTTTTTAAGAAAAACGTTCTTACTTGTTTGCTTTTTTAAACAACATTCATTATATTATACAAAAGCATTTTTCAACTGTATCAAACAATCCCTGCAACAGGAGTTTTTCAGTCAGATGGAAAAAGAGATCATACTGTGCCTTGACCTCTTCGGCACTGCTATTTTTGCGGCTACCGGAGCCATTAAGGGAGTCCGCCGCCGTCTTGATATATTCGGCGTAACAGTTCTGGCGTGTTGTGTGGGTGTCGGCGGCGGAATCACCCGGGATGCCATTTTAGGTGCGGTGCCTGCAGCGGCGCTTCAGCACTGGACATATCTCTGCACATGTATCGCAGTGGCTCTGACCATTTTTTTCACCGTCAGATTCTGGATGAAGCTGCGCAATATCATCCAGATCTGCGATGCCGTGGGGCTTGGCGTTTTCACCGCTATCGGTGCGGCAAAGGGAATGGCGTATGAAGTCAGCTGTATAGGGATCCTGCTTTGCGGAGTGATCACAGCCATCGGCGGCGGGATCATACGGGATGTGCTGGTCCGGGAGATCCCGGTGGTGCTCCGCAGTGATTTTTATGCCACAGCCTCATTGATGGGAGGGATCCTTTACTATATGCTTGATTTGTATGGGGTCGGATGGTTTTTAAACTTTTCCATGACATCATTTTTTGTCTTTTCAGTCCGTTTTGCGGCGATGTATTTCAAGCTTCAGCTTCCTGAAGCCCATGGTTCTCTGAAAAATATTTTTCCTCCTTCAACACACCGGAAGAAATAAAAAAAAGGTACCGCAGCAAGCTCTTTCCGGAGTTTTATGCAGTACCTTTTTATCAGCGCTTGAATTTTTATTATTCAGCGTTATACCCCGCCTCATCGGTCAGGAGCTGTTTCAGTTTGTTCAGCGCCTGATTCTGGATCTGACGGACACGCTCACGAGTCCTGCCGATCTGCTGACTGACCTCTTCAAGAGTCAGGGGACGGGAGCCGCGCAAACCGAAACGCATTTCAAGAATACGCCGTTCACGGGAGTCCAGTTTATCCAGAAGGTCAAGAAGCCGGAACACAGATTCCACGTCTCCAATGATCTGATCAGGAGTCATGGCATGACGGTCCGGGATAATATCCTGAAATTCCCCCTCCTCTCCCTGCTGGATGGGGTCGTGCAGAGAAATGGTCTTGAGGTCGGCAAGGCGCAACCCCTGAACCGTTCTCTCACTGAATTCAAGATGATCTGCGATTTCTGAATCGGTAGGATCGCGTCCCAGCTCTTCAGCAAGCTTCATGCGGACGGTTTTGATCTTGGAAATCTTTCCGGCAGACTGCACAGGGATACGGATAGTCCGGCTCTGATTGGCAAGAGCCCGGCGCATGGACTGCTTGATCCACCATGCCGCATAACTGCTGAATTTGGCGCCCTTGCTGGGATCAAATTTCTCAACGGCGCGCATCAATCCGATGTTTCCTTCGGAGATCTGGTCAAGCAGAGGCAGCCCCAACCCCTTGAAGTCATGAGCGATCTTCACCACAAGGCGCAGGTTTGCCTTGATAAGGGTGTTCCTGGCATCTTCATACTGCTGACTGTCGGTACTGTGGATCTGTTTTGCAAGTTCAGCTTCTTCATTTTTGTTGACCAGAGAAATACGGGCGATCTCGCCCATATAGACCTTCATGGTATCATTCTTGGCACCGCTCATCAACTTGGAGTCGAGAGCAGTCTTGCGTGCAGACTCCTTTTCCTGTTTGGTACGGGGACGCACGATAGAGGTTCTGCTGGTCTGCCGCTCCCTGTCACGGGCGATCTCTTCAGCGGTCTTGGGGCGGGGGGCAAATTTGACAGGTAATGCACATACCTTTTTGATTACCAGTTTCCGATGAACTGTGGGTTCAGGGGAAGCAGTGATATCATCATCATCGCTGTCATCCTCATCATCCAAATCATCTTCAAAGTCGTCATCATCCGGTCTTTTCCCCTCATCTTCCTCATCAAGGTCATCCTCCGGGAGCTCGGGCACCACCACGGAAGTGACAGAAACCACAGGAGCAGCCTGCACAGTGACAGTCTCAGTTTCTTCAAGTCCACTTTCTTCAGCATTTTCAGCAACATTCCCGTCGGGAAGTTCATTTTTCCTGACGGCCCTTTTTTTACTTTTGGCACCGTCTGCACTCCCGGTTCCGGCAGTACCGGCAGACTTGCTCTTATTTTTCTTTGAAACGGTCTCAGCAGGCTCTTCTGCGGCGGAACTCTGCATTTCAGCTTTTTCTTCAACTTTTCCGGTTTTGGAAACAGCAGAACTCCGGGCAGACTTCTTCTCTGTCGCTGCGACTTTTACAGCTGCAGCTTTAACTTTGCCGGAAAAAACTTTTTCCGCACTCTTTTTTTCTGTCTCAGCACCTTTTTCAGCTGCGGGTTCTTCTTTTTTTGCCTTTACGGGCTTTACAGCTGCAGCTTCTTTCACGTTTTTTTCTGTTTTTCCGGTCTTGCGGGCTGTACTTTTCTTTTCTGCATTTTTTGCAGACAGTTCTTTTTTGCTTTTCGCGGTGCCGGAACTCTTCACAGCGGCAGCCCCGGAAGAACTCTTTTCCTCAGCCGTTTTTTTGGAGGCAGCGGTCTTTTTCTTCTTTTCGATCAAATCTTTTTCAATTTCTTTTTTTTCTGCCATTGAATTGACTCCTTTTTCATATTATATTTATATAGAGAACCCGGCGGAATGGTAAATACTCCATTCAT